>QHCF01000233.1 GCA_003244275.1 Acidimicrobiales bacterium | reverse complement strand
CCGCCACCTGGCCGAGCACGGCAACAAGGTTGCCTATTATTGGGAAGGGGAGCCGGGCGACCGGCGTGCCATCACCTATGCCCAGCTGTGCGCCGAGGTGTGCCGGTTCGCCAACGCCCTGGCTGAGCTGGGCGTGGCCAAGGGAGACCGGGTGGCCATCTACATGGGGATGGTCCCCGAGCTGGCGGTGGCCATGCTGGCCTGCGCCCGGCTGGGAGCGGCCCACTCGGTGGTCTTTGGTGGCTTCAGCTCCGACTCGCTGCGGGACCGCATCATCGACGCCGAGGCCAAGGTGCTGATCACCTGCGACGGGGCCTGGCGGGCGGGCAAGGTGGTCGAACTCAAGGCCAGTGCCGACGCGGCCCTGGCCGAGACGCCCTCTGTCGAGGCGGTGGTGGTCCTGCGCCGTACCGGCCAGGACGTGGCCATGGCCGACGGCCGGGACCGGTGGTGGCACGACGTGGTGGACGGTCAGCCCGAGCACCGCCCGGCTACCGAGATGGAGGCCGAGGACCTCCTCTACATCCTCTACACCTCGGGGACCACGGCCAAGCCCAAGGGGATCGTGCACACCACCGCCGGCTACCTGTTGGGGGTGTCCACCACCCACCGGATGGTCTTCGACATCAAGGCCGACGACGTCTACTGGTGCGCGGCCGACATCGGCTGGGTCACCGGCCACAGCTACATCGTCTACGGACCGCTGGCCAACGCCACCACCAGTGTCATGTACGAGGGCGCTCCTGGCCACCCGGACAAGGACCGGCTGTGGGAGATCGTGGAGCGCTACGCCGTGACCGTCCTCTACACCGCGCCCACCGCCATCCGCACCTTCGTCAAGTGGGGCCCCGAGTACCCGCAGCGCCACGACCTGTCCAGCTTGCGCCTGCTGGGCTCGGTGGGCGAGCCCATCAACGCCGAGGCCTGGATGTGGTACCACACGGTGATCGGTGGCCAGCGCTGTCCGATCGTGGACACCTGGTGGCAGACCGAGACGGGCATGGTGATGATCGCTCCCCTGCCGGGGATCACCACGACCAAGCCGGGATCGGCTACCTTTCCGCTGCCGGGAGTCAGGGCCGATGTGGTGGACGACCAGGGCCAGAGTGTGCCGATCGGCGGTGGGGGCTACCTGGTGCTGACCCGGCCGTGGCCGGCCATGATGCGTACCCTGTACCGAGACCCCGACCGTTTCGTGGAGGTCTACTGGAAGCGGTTCAGCGATCCGGGGACGGGCAGGTGGGTTTACTTCTCGGGCGACGGGGCCAAGCGGGACGACGAGGGCTACTACTGGCTACTGGGCCGGGTGGACGACGTGATGAACATCTCGGCCCATCGCATCTCCACCCTGGAGGTGGAGTCGGCTCTGGTGGACCATCCCATGGTGGCCGAGGCGGCGGTGGTGGGCAGAGCCGACGAGCGCACCGGGCAGGCCATCGCCGCCTTCGTGACCCTCAAGGGCACCGAGGTGGGCGACGAGGCACTGATCCAGGAATTGCGGGCCCACGTGGCCGCCAAGATCGGCAAGATCGCCCGCCCCGCCTCCATCGTCTTCACCGACGAGCTGCCCAAGACCCGCTCGGGAAAGATCATGCGCCGCCTGCTGCGGGACGTCTCCGAGTCCCGGCGGCTGGGCGACGTCACCACCCTGGCCAACGCCGAGATCATGGACGAGATCGGACGCCGAGCGGAGTCGGCCTCGTCGGCGGACGACTGAGGCCGGCCGGGCGGCCGGCTCAATCACCTGAGGGCGGGAACCTCAGCCTGGGTGGACGATCTCCAGCACGCCCGCCGCCTCTCCGGCCACGAACACCGCACCGGTGTTGGGATCCACCGCCACCGAGTCGGGCTGGCGGACAGTCGGGAAGGTGGCCACCCGACGGGGCAGGGGCGACGACAGATCGAATTCCACCAGAGTGTTGTCGCCGGTGAGCGTCACCCACAGGCGACGACGGCTGGGGTCCACGGCCATGCCGAGGGGGCTGCCACCTGGTAGAGCCAGGCGCGCCACCTGGTGGAGCCGGGGAGAGGTGGCGTAGGTGAGCAGGGCCCCGCCGCCAGTGTCGACCACGTACAGGTTGGTGCCGTAGGAAGCGACATGGGAGGGACCGGTCCTGGCCGGCACCTCCGCGATCGTCCGGAGGGTGCGGGCGTCCAACAGCTCCAGGAGGCGGGCCCTGACCCCCACGACAGCGACCGCCTGTCCGGAGGCATCCAGGCCGCCCGGCTGGGTGACGACCGGATGGGTGGCCACCACCTTGTCGCCCTGGACCACTGTGACGCTGTTGCCCAGCTCGTTGCCGATGAACACCTTCCCACCCACCACGGCCAGGTCATGGGGCCGTCGACCGGTACGCACCAGCCCTTCCACCTGCCCAGATTTCGGGTCGACGAAGGCCACCTCGTCTGCCCCTTCCGCCGGCACCAGGAACGGTCTCCCGGGCCCCTCTGATCTGATGTGGCGGGGCCCGGCCGGCAGGCTGACCCGATGGAGCACCTGCCCGCTCTCGTCGAACAACACCACCCCGGCGGAGTCCCCGACCGCCACCGTGGCAGTGGCCGGGTCGACCGCTATCCCCTCGGCGTGAGGACCGGCTGCGAACACCAAACCGGTCGGAGGGGTGGCCAGGGGCCGGGAGACGGCCGGTTCGGCGGCAGGCGGCATTCGTTGGGCGGCGCTCGACGCGCTCAGGCCCGGCGAGGCGCAGGCCGCCAGGAAGACCGCGGCCAGGGCGGCCGCCAGGCTGACTCGGAGTCCGCGCCGCCTCATTTCTCGCCGCCTCATTCCTCGCCGCCTCATTTCTCGCCGCCTCATTTCTCGCCGCTTCAGGAGTTTCATCGTTCCACCAGTGGGGCTCGCAGGGAGGCAGTGGCAAATTCCCTCATTCCCTCTTCGAAGGAAACGTGGGCCCGGAGCCCAAGGCACCGTTGCGCCCGGGCCGGGGATGCCGTCAGGTGGCGGACATCTCCGATCCGATAGCCACCAGTGACCACCGGCGCAGGGGTGTCCGGGCCAAAGGCCCCTCGAAGGGCGGCTGCCATCTCCCCCACCGTATGCACCTCTCCGCTGGCGATGTTGAGCGCACCGGTGACCGCCGCGCCGGCCGTCAAAGCCGCCAGGTTGGCCCGGGCCACGTCCGACACGTGCACGAAATCCCGGCGCTGGCCACCGTCCTCCAGCACCGCGGGCGCCCGGCCGCTGGCCAAGGCACTGCGAAAGATGCTGGCCACCCCGGCGTAGGGCGTATCCCGGGGCATCCTCGGCCCGTACACGTTGTGGTAACGCAACGAGCACAGCGCCGCCCCGGTCTCTCGGGCGAAGGCGGCGCAAAGATGCTCCTGATGAACCTTGGTGGCGGCATAGACATTTCGAGGATCGAGGGCAGTCTCCTCCCCCAGGTCGACCGGCGACAGTGCCGCCGCGCAGATGGGACAGCTGGGCTCGTAGCGCCCGGCGTCAAGATCCTCCTTGCGACGTGGCCCGGGCCGGACGCGCCCATGGGCTTCACAGACGTAGCCCCCCTCTCCGTAGACCACCATGCTCGAAGCCAGGACCAACCGTCCCTGCCAACGGTGGCGGTAGAGGGCGCGCAAGAGGTTGGCGGTGCCGGCGTCGTTGTCAGCCACGTAGGCGCTGACGTCGTCGAAGTCGATCCCCAGGCCGACTCGGGCGGCCTGATGGGACACGGCGTCCATCCCCAACACGACCCGGGTAACGGCATCCTGGTCGGCCAGGTCGGCCCAGACGTACTGGGCGTCGGGATTGAGGTAGTCGGGCTCGACGGCATGGGCGCTGGGGGACAGGTTGTCCATGACCTTGACCTGGTGGCCGCTCCCCACCAGCTGGTCGACGATGGCCGACCCGATGAAGCCTGCTCCCCCAGTTACCAGGATCTTCATCGGAGCGCAGCCAGACATCGGCGGTGGACCTGGGCGAATCTCGAAGAGGGGATCAGCTCAGCCACTGCGTCGGCGTCGTCCATGTAGTCCACGTCTCTCAGGGTGGGCAGGGACACCGGCTCATGGCCGAGTTGGCGGAGACGGCGCTCCTGATCCCGGCCGGTGTGAGATGTGCTCATCGGCACCCCGACGAATACCGCTCGCTGGGCCTGGCGGAGGCCGATCGCCCACCATCCCCCGTCGCTGGCCACCCCGAGAGCCGCGGTGGTCCTGGGCAAGTCGAGGTGGCCCAGGCAGAGGTCGAGGAGATCGGGAGTGACCTGGGGCGTGTCCATCCCGATCTGCAGTCCAGGACCGCCGGCGAAGTCCCAGGCAGCCGCCAGGCGCTCGCCGAGACCCAGGCCTTCTTGGGGGAAGACCTGGAACCCGGGGGGCAGCCAGGGCCCCGGCGCACCGTCCAGGGCCACCAGCAGACGGTCGGCTCCGCATCCAGCCGCTGCTTCCAGGGTGTCGGCCAGAGCAGCCTCGGCCAGCTCGGCCGCCTGCATCTGGCTCAACGGGGGGCACAGCCTGGTCTTGGCCCGCCCGGGAACTGGTGACTTGGCCAACACGAGCAGGTGCGTGCCCCTCAACGCCCGGCTTCCGATAACGCATCGGTCCTGCGAATGAACACCAGGGACGGCCGGAGCTGGAGGTCGGTGACTGGGAAGAAGGCCCTTCCGGTCACCGCTGGAGCGGACCAGAGACGGTAGTCGGCCCGCAGCTCGGCTCGGAGGTTGCGCTCGTCGCCGGTGTTGTCGAGGATCACTGCGCCCACATCGGGGCGGAGAAGCGCCGTGCCCATGTCGGCCACCAGGGTGCGCCGGGCGGCACTGGGACCCGAGCGCTCGATGTCATTGGCCGCCTCCTCGTCGGCATTGGTGCCCTTGCCGGCCAGAGTGGCGTAGAACGGGTGATCGAGCACGACCACCCTCCCGGGAAGACGCCTGACCAGGGCCAGGAAGGCGTCACCGGCCCGCCGGTCGGCGGCCGAGGGGATCTGGGGACCGATGGGATAGGCGGTGCGGTTGAATTGAGCCCCCATGATGACGACCACACCCGCCGACAGGCCGAGGCGACCCACCATCGCCGGGTGGCTGCGCAACCAGGCGACCACCAGTCCGGCCGACAAGGCGACAGCGGCATAGCCAGGCATCAAGACGTCGTCGTAGCCACCGGCGTGGAGCCGGCCGGCCCATGCCGCGCCCACCAGGCCGAGCCCAGCCGCCACCCAGAAGCCGCTGGATCTCCAGCCGACCTCGGGCCATCCACCCTCGAATCGGCGTCCCAGCGCGAGCACGGCCAAGCCGATCACGATGAGGCCCACCACCAGTCCGAGCGGATGCAACAGGTCATGGCGCCAGAAGCCCTGCCATTGCGACGGGACGATCCCCTGGGAGGGCAGCTCCCCGAACACGTAGTACCGGTACCAGCCGTGCGAGACGGCATCGAGGACCAGAGTCGACAGCGCCACCAGGCCACCCAACACAGCCAGGGCGCTGACGCCGGCTGGCCGGCGAACGATTACCAGCCAGGCGATAACCGGTAGGGCAATCAGCAGGCCGTCCTGCTTGGTGAAGAAGGACAGGAAGAGGAGCAGGCCAGCCACCGCGCCAGCCCGGCGGGACTGGGCCTGACGCGCCGCAAACAAGCCGGCCAGGGCGAAGGCCAGGAAGAGGGAGTCGACCCGGCCGATGTCGGCCCAGGCCCCGGCCAATCGGTAGGTGGCGGCGTAGACGCCGGCCGCCAGCACCCCGGCAGGCCGATCCCCAGTCTCGGCCACCACCAGGCGGTACAACAGCCACAGGACCACCAACGACGCCACCAACGACACAATCCGCAGTGGAAGGAACCCGACTCCCATGACCCGAGCCAGGGCGCCGGAAATCCAGAAATACAGCGGTGGGTAGGGCCACGGGGTGAAGTGCAACGAAGGAGGGCCGTAGAGGGCTTGGCCAGAGGCCACCCGGTGAGCCACCTCCACCGCTCCGCCTTCCAACCACTCGAGCTCGAAGGGATAGCCGAGACGATGGGCGACTACCCACAGGTACCGCAACACCGGCAGGCAGCCCACCAGTGCGATAGCCAGGCCAGCCAGGCGCTCTGCCCCCCCGCCCCTCGAGGTGACCCCCACCATGGAGCGCCAACGGGACACCCTTGTCGGCGTGGTGGTCAGGGATGCGGACGGGCTGACGGTCGCAGGCAAGACTTCTACTGATTGTCGGTGTCCATCGGTGCCCCTGTCCCTCGGTTCGCACCTCGGTAAGCGATCCAACGAGCCGCATAGACAACGGCCGAGCAGGCGAAGACGGCCGCTGTCACCAACAACCAGCGGTTCAGGTACACCGACGTGTGCAGACCCGTGGCCTTTGCGTAGTTCGGCTCTGACAGGCGCAGGACGAGCGGGAAGGTGACGAGCAGGAGAGTCCCAGACAAGACCACCGGAGCGCGGACATGGTTCTTCCACGGCACGGCCGGCGATCGCGGCGAGCCGCCTCGCCGGCTGAGCAGGCGGTCAGCCGCGGCATAGAGGGGGAACAGGACCAGGTCGTGGGCCACGATAGCGCCCGCCACCCAGACCCCGATCCAACCGGCATGCGACACCCCCAAGACTACGGACACCACGTAGCCAGCGATGGCGAAGCTGGCCAGCATGAGCACGGCGTGCAGCGGGCCGGCCCCGTACAGGCGGGTGAACCGCTTCACAGCACACTGCTCCGCAGGGGCAGCGGCCGCCTTCGGGACCTCACAATTGGAAGCTCAGATGGCTGACCCACTTGGTGCAGTGGACGCCGGGAGCGGCGGGCACGATTACCCGAGCGGGGAAGCCGTGGTCTGGCGAGAGATCGGCACCGTTGACCCGCAGGGCCAGCAGTGATCGGGGGTTGGCCATCTGGTTGGCGGCCAACGTCACGGACCGGAAGGCCTTTCCCGGCTTTTCCAGCGAGTCCACGAACAGGGGCACGGGCTCGGCCACGCCGACCATACGACCCAGGTCGACCAGGCGCACGCCAGTCCAGGTCTGCACGGTCGACCATCCTTCCACGCAGGATATGGGCAGCTCCTCAGTCGTCTGGGGCATGGCCAGGAGCTGCTCGCGGGAGAGAGCCACGGACCGGGCGCCGTGCAGCTGAAGCCGCCAGTCGGCGCCGGTGGCAGCGGCATTGATCTCGGCGGTGGCGGCCGTGATGTTGATCTCGAAGTCGTTGGCCTTTCCATTGGCGCCGGTTGGCTTGCTGCGGGCCCGGGGAGCGAGGAGGGCCAGGGAGCGAAGGGGACGGATGGACTCGCCAGCAGTGAGAAGAAGGACGGCCAGGGAGGACCCCCCAACCAGGGCCAGCGCGCCGCGCCGGGAGATGGTCGCCGGTCTCGGGGCGATGGGCACCAGGCCATATCCCCCAGCGTCGGGCCCCCCAGCATCGGGCCCCCCAGAGTCGGCCGACTCGGGCCGCGTATCGGCCAGTGAGGTGGCCAATTCGGTCCTCAGGCTACGCTGGCGCAGGGTCTTGCGCATGATCGGGACCTTGAGGATGGCATGGACGACGAAGCCGGCGATGAAGGCCCAGGCCCCGTAGAAGTGACCATCGTAGAAGGAGAACTTCCACGGGTAGAAGTACTCGATGTCGGCAATGCCGGTGGCGAACTCGAAGACGGCGCCGCCCACCAGGAGGGCCAGGCTCAGGCGCTCCAGGGCGTGGGCGACCGACCGGACGCTGGGCCACTCGAAGAGCTTGGGTATCACCGACCAGAGCTTGGCCAGCACGATTGGGGTCAACAGCAGGCCGAGCACGACGTGGGTGCCCTGGCTGACGCGGTAGATCCACGATGGGTTCGAGACCCAATTGAAGAGGTACGAACCCAGGAGGCCCTTGTTGGGTGTGGTGTCGTTGGCCGCGAATTGGGGGTTGTAGGCCGCGTAGGACACCAGGCCGGTGATGAACATGACTGGTATCCCCACCAGCAGGGCCGAGCCGAGCACCGAGGTGAGCCACGGGCCCCGGATGGGGCTGCGCCACACCTCGGGGCGGAAGGGACCACCGGGTCCCCGTTGGTACAGCGATCGCAGGCGGGAGGCCGGACTCACCTTGGCCGGACGGGGCTTGGCCGGCGCGGGCGCGGGCGTGCTCACCGATCTGCCCCGCACATTGCCTCGCCCAGTGCCTCGGCCAGCTGGGCGAGTCCTTCAGCGAAGACGTCTGGGGGCAGGCCCAGGCCGACTCGGAGGTGACGGTCGTGACCGAAGAACCCTCCGGGAGCAACCGACACCCGGTGATTGGCGAGCAGCCGCTCGGCAAAGGCCAGGGAGGAAACAGGCAGGGCAAGACCGGGAAAGGCCACCAGGCCGTCGGTCGGCGATGTCCAGCTTGACCCCGGTCTGGAGCCCATCCAGGCGTCGAGGCGGCCCAGATTGGCTCGCGCCATCTCCGATACCGACAGATGAGACCGATTCTCCAGGGCCAGGGCAGCCAGGTGTTGGCTGGGGGCGGAGTTGCCCAGGCTGGTGACGTCCCGCAGGGTGGCCAGGCGCTGTCGTTGCTTGGGACAGGTGGTGGCGCACCACCCAACCCGCAGACCACCCAGGCCGAACGCCTTGCTCACGTCCCCGATCAGCATGACCGCCTGGGACTCGGCCGCCCGGCTGGTCCCGAAGCTGACGGCGCCGGAATCAAGAGTGCCCATGGAGACCTCATCGACGATCAGCGCCGCTCCGGCCCGGGCGCAGCAATCGGCCAGGTGCTCCAATTCCGCCACGTCGGCCTGCAGACCGGTCGGGTTGTGCGGGGAGTTGACCATCACCGCCGCGTAGGCCGCCAGATCGAGCTCGCAGAGGGCACCCAGGTCCAAGCACCCGGAGCCCGGCTTCCAGACCGGCACGGACTGGGCGATCCCCCCCATCGCCTCCACGGCCAGGCACATGCCCTCGTAGGCGGGGGTGGCCACGGCCACGACCTGCCGCTCTCCGATGGCGGTGCCGCAGGCCAGCAGGAGGGCTTCGACCGCTCCGTGGGTGACGACCACCTCGGCCGGGGAGGCACCCGTGTACGTCGAGATCGCCGCTCGCAGGCGCTCGGTGCCAATCCCTGGTCCGTAGTCCAAGGACATGTCGAAGTACTCCTGGACGTCGCCCGGTTCGGCCAGGTCCAGCAGGTCCCGCACCGAGCGGGCCGGGGCGCCGCTGCGAGCCAGGTCCAGGTGCACAGGCGCCCCGGCGGCGGCGAACCACCGCTCGAGACCCGGGCCAGAGGCGCGCTCGGTTTGAGCTGCGAGAACCATGGGTAGGACCGTAGGGGTAGCCGGAGGCAGTTCGGGCCGCCAAGTCCTTACCGTTTGCGAAACCTTGATCGGCGAGCCGCTCTGTGGTCCAGCTGGGGGCTGAGTCCACTTACCATCACAGGATGACCGGGTCGCAAATCCTTGTGGTGGACGACGACCCAACGGTCGTGGATGTGATGACCAAGTACCTCGACCGCGAGGGCTTCGTGGTCGCCAGCGCGGGCGACGGCCCGGGGGCGGTCGAGGCGGCGCGGCGCCACCTGCCCGACCTCATCCTGCTGGATCTGATGCTGCCCGGCATGGAGGGACTGGAGGTCCTGCGCCTCATCCGCCTGCTCGGTCCGGTGCCGGTCGTCATGCTGACGGCCAACGGCGAAGAGGAGGACCGAGTTACCGGCCTCGAGCTGGGTGCCGATGACTACGTCGTCAAGCCGTTCTCCCCCCGGGAGGTGACGGCTCGGGTGAAGGCGGTGCTCAACCGGGCTGGCACAGCCACCGGGCCGTCGGCGCCCGGTGAGCCGGTGCTGCGGGCGGGCGAGCTGGTGGTCGACGTCAACGCCCGGGAGGTGTGCCTGGGCGAGGAGCCAGTCAGCCTCACGCCCCGGGAGCTGGACCTGTTGGTCTTCATGATGCGCCATCCGCACGTCGTGCTGCGACGCGAGGAGCTGATGGAGGCGGTATGGGGCTGGGCCTATGGCGACACCGCCACCGTCACTGTGCATATGAGACGACTTCGAGCCAAGACCGAGACCCACCCATCCCAGCCGACCCGGATACTGACGGTGTGGGGCGTCGGCTACCGCTTCGAGCCATGAGAGTCGCTCTGGCGGTAGGGGGGATCGGCCTGGCCGTCGCCTGGCTGCTGGCCCTGGCCCTGGGAGACAGCCTGGCCGCCGCCAGCGAGGTGGTGGCCCTGGCTGCCGGAGCCTCATTGGTGCTGTCGCTCACCGGCGCCGGTCTGATGGTCCGGCTTCGCAACCGCCCGCTGGCCGTCCAAATATGGGTGGAGGTGATGACCATGATGCTGGGCCTGGCCGCCGGCGTGGTCATCGCCAGCTGGCGGATGTTCCTCTCGCCGGCCGACACCAAGGCCGTCCTGGTGATCCTGGTAGCCGCCGGCACCGTGGGGAGTATCACTGCGTTGGCCATGGCCACCACGTTGAACCGAGCCGTCGGGGTTGTGGCCGGGCTGGCCGCGTCACTTGACCAGTCCGGCCAGCGGCCGTGTCAAGCTGGTCCGCCTCAGCCCATCCCGACGCGGGAGCTGTCGATGCTGGCTGCCCAACTCAGCGATCTGGGCGACCAGCTGCATGCGTCCGCTCGGCGCGAGCGCTCGCTGGACGCCTCTCGCCGCGAGCTGGTGGCGTGGGTATCCCACGACCTGCGCACTCCACTGGCCGGCATCCGGGCCATGTCGGAGGCCTTGGAGGACGGCGTGGTGAGTGACCCCGATACGGTCGGGCGTTACCACCGCACCATCCGGGCCGAGGTCGAGCGCCTCACCGGAATGGTCGATGACCTGTTTCGGCTGAGCCGTATCCACGCCGGCTTGATCAACTTGCAGGTGGAACCGGCTTCACTCAGCGACCTGGTGTCCGATGCGGTGTCGCTGGCCACCCCAGTTGCCCAGGCCAAGGGTGTCCGCCTCACCGGTCAGGTCCCCGACGGCGACGTGTCGGTGACTCTCGCCATCCCAGAGTTCCTCCGGGTACTGCGCAACCTCTTGGACAACGCCCTACGGCACACCCCAGAGGGCGGGGAGGTGTCCGTGCAAATGGGAGCCAGCCCCACCGAGGCGGTCGTCGCCGTACGCGACGGTTGCGGCGGCATCCCCGAGCCTGAGCTGGGCCGGGTGTTCGAGCTGGGCTACCGCGGAGACAGCGCCCGCAGTCCCGGGTCGAGCAAGAGAGCGGGCCTGGGCTTGGCCATAGCCCAGGGGCTGGTATCCGCCCACGGAGGGCGCCTCCTGGTCGACAACGAGGCCCAAGGGTGCTGCTTCACCGTCCACCTGCCGCTGCCCCCTGACAGCTGAGCGGCCAGCTGGCGCCTCTCGATCGACTGGCGCTCAGACGCTCAACCGGGCGGCTCTTCGGCGATCACCACCACCCA
>QHCF01000209.1 GCA_003244275.1 Acidimicrobiales bacterium | reverse complement strand
CGCCACCCCCGGCGTCGCCACCCAGGGCCAGAGCCACCAACGGCGCCGGGAGGTCGGTGCAACTGGTGAGGGCGGCAGTGGCGGCGGCCACCGGAGCGCTCGGATCCACTCCCAGGCGGCCGGCCAGATCCTGGCGCAGCCCGGCCCTCAGGACCGCGGTTGCGGCCTCGGGCCGGTGGGCCCGACGGAGCAGAGCGCCGACCGCCCGAACGAGCTCGGATCCCTCGATCTGGACGGGTTGCACCTCTGAGACGGGACGCCCCAGGCGTCGGGCCCGCCACAACACCAGGACCACGAAGGCCAGGGCCAGCTGCACGAGGGCCAACCTGACCCGGGGCCCGACCAGGCCGAGGAGGCTGGTCCGTCCGCTGCCCGGCCCGGGAGGCGCCAGCAGTCGAATGGCAGCCCCCGCCTGAGGGGCCACCAGCAGGGCGGAGGCCAGCACCGCATTGTCGGCCCGGCCCAGGTTGGCGTTGGTGAAGGCGCCCGGGCCACCCAGGGCGATCACCATGCCGGCACCCTCCGGGCGGGAGACCAGCCACGGGCGGCGTCCCCTATAGAAGCAACCCACCGCGCTCGGAGGGACTGAGAGCAGGGCACCACCAGCTGGCTGGATGTGGCCAACCTGGCGCAGGGTGGGGAGGCGGCAACCGCTGAGGAGCTTGGAGTCGTTGAGCCGCCCAACCGGTCGGACGGCGGTCAGCTTCGAGCTGGGGTCGGCCACCACCAGGGTTCCGCCCGAGCGGACCCATGCCACCAGCCCACGCCGGGTGGGGGCACCGAGGTTGTCCACCAGCACCAGAGCATGGCCGTGCTGCTGCCTCGGTATGCCCGATGCCACGCTTACATGAGCGCCCAGACCGTCCAGGAGCTCGACCAGCGCCTTGGTGCCGAGAGGGCCGGTGGAGCCCGGATCCAGGGGAGCACCTGGCCTCGGCGGTGCCCCGGCCAAGACCACCGCCGCCACCGTGACCACCGCAACCACGGCTGCCGCGGCCCAGGCGGAGTGCCTTCTTCCCCAGTCGACCACGGTACTCATGAGCCGTCCGGGAGACGGTCCGGCGGCCGCGCTCCGCCGCTGGACTGCGATCCCGCCCCGCTGCGTCCCCGGCCGGTCCCGGCCAGAACGGTGTCGGACAGCCGTGCAGCCCTGGCCGTCTCATCAGGCCCGGTTGACCGGCCACCGTACCAGGATGACTCGAAAAGATCCGTGACGGCGCCAAAGGCCATGGCCCCTGCCGGCATGGCCGTCGCCAGGTGTTGGCAGTATTCACCGGTGGTCCGCCCAGGGACCTCCTCGACCAGGCCGGCCGAAGCCAGGTCAGCCACCAGGCCCCGGTACCGGCAGCGCAGGGCCTCCCGCCAGGCGCCAGCGGCCTCGTGGACCTGAGCTTGTGCCCTCCACTCGGCACCGGTCACCAGCCGCGATCGTTGAGATGCGACCCGAGGCGGTCGACGGGCGCTGCGCCGGGTGGTACGTGCCACCATGACTACCAGCGCGAGGATTACCACGACAACCACGGCCGCGGCCGCCAAGCCGACATAGTTGGCGACTCCCCCCACCGACAGGTGGGAGAGGAGGTGGGCGAGGAATCGGCCGGCGGCATCCAGCCCCCGCTGGAGCAGGCTGGGTTGCAGCGGCTGGAACTCCGGGCGGCCCAGCACGGCCTGGGTCAGCCGATGGACGTGCTCGGGGCTAAGGCCTGGCGCCACGATCGGCCAGGTCCGCCGCCACCACCGCCAGGTCGAAGCCCTCGGTGCGGATGCGCAGGTCGAAGTAGATCAGCGTGGCCGCGATGCCCGTGAGGGGCAGGACGATCAGGTCGGCCAGGGCTCGCCCGATGCCGGTGAGGATCCAGCCATAGTGCGAGCCGACCAGGAGCCCCCCGGCCTGGGGGATCAGGCCGATGGAGAAGCCGAGGACGCTGGCCATCAGACCGACCAGCAAGGCGATGCCCATCACCGCCCAGACTCGGCGTTTGGCCAGTCGCCAGGACCTGCGCATGCCGGCCAACGGGCCCAGGCCCTCGACGACGATGGCGGGGACCAGCGGCACGAACAGGGCCATGACCAGCAAGCCAGGCAGGATGAAAAGGACGAGGCCGATGATGAGCAGGATGTGGGCCAGGAACCAGGCGACCAGTAGAGCCCACAGCCGCCTCAGCACGGCCCGTATGGCCGGTCCGGGCCGGAGCTGCTCGCCCAGATACGAGGAAGCCACCACCCGGCTAATGGCCCCAGCCACCACCACCAGCATCACCGAGTTCACGGCGTACACGACCCACGTGCTGGTGCCGCCGAACATGCCCCCCCCTCCAAGGCCCGAGGGGTGCAGCTTGCGTGCCTGGCTAAACGCGCTGAAGAAGTTGCCTCCTCCCAGCAGGTTGCGGGTGAAGAAGGCCGCCAATAGCTGGATCGGGACCACCAGGACGGCGATCACCACCGCCAGAGTCCCCAGGTTGGCCCGGAACAGCTTGAAGGCACCGTCGAGGATGTCGCCCACCGTCATGGGGTGAAGGGGTAGGGGGCCGGTGCGGGCGTTGCCCGCCTTGGGCCGGGGCTGGCCCCAGTCCGGCGACGGTCCCCACTGTCCGAGCCCCGGCGGAGGCGGCGGTGGGACCTGCCCCCACTCGCCCGGAGCCGCCGTCCCCGGCATGGGGCCGCCCCGGGGCGGTGGGGGAGGCGGGGGAGGTGGGACAGGCATGGAG
>QHCF01000206.1 GCA_003244275.1 Acidimicrobiales bacterium | reverse complement strand
GTGGTCAGCGGCGTGACAGTACTGGCACTTCCTGTAGGTGTCCCCGCCCCACCCGTGTGGCCACCGCCCCCCCCACGACCCCGTCCGCCCCGCCTTCTGGAGCGAGCAGGCCGCGGTCCTGGCTCGGATACCGCACCACCGGATGACGGCGCCGGCGAGAGGCCGGATGGAATCGTTCGTCCTGGGGGTGCCGGCCGGCTGTCGCCGATCTTGGGACGTGGGTCGGATCGCCCAGGTGTCTCGGTCACTTCGCCGGGCGACCTGCGTGAGCCAGAGGAGCCTGGCGCAGAGGCGCCCGGTGTCAGGTCATGGTTGGACGCGGTGCCCTCACCCGGCTGTTCCGGGCTCGGGGATGGTTCGGACATCTGAATGTTCCCTTCTCATGACGCACGCTCGCAGGCGTGCGGCGCGTCCGGTGGTCCGAGCGGGAGTGGCTCCCGTCGGGCGCCGTCGCGCTCGATCCATTGGTGGGTGCGCCTGACCCGTCCGAGCTCGAGCGCAGGACCCAGGGCCCTGAGCAGCTCGGAGGGGCGCACCCCGCGGGGCTGGGTCAGCAGCTCGGCGCAGAGTACGGCACCATCTATTGAACTCTCGTTCCCGGTGGCTGGGTCCAACAGGGTGAGCGACCGCAGAGCCGGGCGGATGTCGTCGGTGGTGGGGCGGCCCTTGCGCTCTCGTACCACTGTGAGGGCATGGGCGACCATAGCTGTTTCTACCAGGGCGGCGGCGGCCAGCCGGTCGAGGGTGGCCACCTCAATCTGCCACGAGCAGGAGGTGACCTCCTCCTGCAACGACGCCGTGCCCGCCTCGACCGGCCCAGCTGCCAGGACGTCCATCCCGTCTGGCAGCGCAGCCCCAAGTTGGGCACCCAGGTCGTAGAGGTCTCCCTCCTGAGTGGCCAGCACCTCCGGGGGCGCCGACTGGGCCGGGACCCCCAACGGCTGGGCCAGCTCGAGATCCAGGTACTCAGCCACCGACTGGTGGCCGGTCGGCAGGGCCAGTCCAAAGCTGATCTTGGGCCGGGGGGAGAAACCCTCGGTATAGACCATCTCCAGGCCCACCCGACGGACCGCTCGCTCCCACATCCGAGCCACGTCGCGGTGGCTGGTCCAGCACAGCTTGCCCAGCTTGGCGAACCGCACCCGGACCCTCACCCGACGCCCGCCCGGACTCTCGAGGTGAGGCTCACGTTCACCGGGATGCTGCCCCCACTGGTCAGGTCCTGGCCGGTACCCTGGCTCCCTCCCGCCGGCGGCAGGGCCGACCCCACCACGTGCTCCACCCCGTAACCGGTGCAGGCTCCGCAGTCGTAGCACGGCGTCCAGCGGCAGTCCTCAACCGGAGCCAGAGCCAGGGCGTCCTGCCAGTCGCCCCACAAGAAGTCCTCGTGCAGCCCGGCCGAGACGTGGGACCAGGGCAGCAGCTCCGATCGCTCCCGGTGGCGGTGGACGTAATCGTCCACCGAGAGGCCGTGGGCGGCCATGGCGCTCTCCCACAGTGCCAGGTTGAAATGCTCGCTCCACTCCTGGAACGTCCCTCCCCGCCGCCACACCTCCTCGATCACCGCGCCCATGCGGCGGTCCCCCCGGCTGGCCAGGCCCTCGGCCAGGGTGGCGGCCGGGTCGTGCCAACGTAGGTTCACTCCCCGCTCCCGGCGGGTGGCGTCACGCAGCAGTCCCACCTTGCGCCCCAGCTCGGCCACCGTATCCTGGCCGAACCACTGGAACGGAGTTTGCGGTTTGGGCACGAATCCCCCGACCGATGCCGTTACCGTCACTCGGTTGGAGTGGCGTCGCCCCACCGCCACGCACCGGCGGGCCAGCTCGGCTATGCCCAGGGTGTCCTCGTCGGTCTCGGTGGGCAGCCCGGTGAGGAAGTACAGCTTGACTCGTTGCCAGCCCTGCGAGAAGGCCGACTCTACGGCTCCGTAAAGGTCCTCCTCCCGGATGAGCTTGTTGATGACCTGGCGCATCCGCCAGGTCCCGGCCTCCGGGGCGAAGGTGAGCCCGGTCCGGCGGACCTGGCCGATCTGGGCCGCCAGGCCCACGGTGAAGGCGTCCACCCGCAGGCTGGGCAGGCTGACGGCCACACCGCCTCCCCCACCTCGAGCCGAGCTGCCGGCCAGACCGCCGCCAACCGACTGGCCGGTGCACATCGGATCGCCGATGCCGGCCCCGACCGCGCCAGTCGAGACTATTCCTGCCACCGTGCCCTCGATGCCCGAGTAGTCGGCGCTGGACAGCGAGGTGAGGCTCACCTCGTCGTAGCCGGTGCGTCCCAGGCCGTCTGCCACCATCTGACGCACCTGGGCTGCGGGTCTCTCTCGGACTGGCCGGGTCACCATTCCCGCCTGGCAGAATCGGCAGCCCCGGGTACACCCCCGAAAGATCTCCACATTGAGCCGGTCGTGCACCACCTCGGTGACCGGCACCAGCTGGCGCTTGGGATAGGGCCAGGCAGCCAGGTCGGCGATGGTGCGCTTCTCGACTCGCTCGGGCACGTCGGCGTAACGCGGCGTCACCGCCGCCACCTGGCACCCGTCGTAGACCACCTCGTACATGGCAGGCACGTAGACACCAGGGATGCCGGCCAGCTCTCTGAGCACCCTTTCCCGCGACCCCGGCGTCCGACCCCCCAGCTTCCACTCCCGCACGCACTCGGTGACCTCGCCCACCGCCTCCTCGCCGTCCCCGATCACGAAGAAGTCGACGAAGTCGGCCAGCGGCTCGGGGTTGAAGGTGCAGTGCCCACCCGCGCCCACCAGGGGATCGGCCGGCCCTCGCTCGGCAGCTCGCACCGCCACCCCGGCCAGGTCGAGGCAGTTGAGCACGTTGGTGTAGACCAGCTCGGCCGACAGGTTGAAGGCGATCAGGTCGAACTCGGCCGCCGGGCGATGGGTGTCAAGTGAGAACAGCGGCACTCCCCGTCCCCGCATCTGGGCCTCCATGTCCACCCATGGCGCGTAGGACCGCTCGGCCAGGGCGTCGAGGCGCTCGTTGAGGATCTCATAGAGGATCTGGAGCCCCTGGTTGGGAAGGCCAATCTCGTAGGCGTCCGGATAGACCAGCAACCAGCGCACCCGGTTGGGCCCATCGGGCGCCACCCGGGACCCCTCTTCGCAGCCGATGTAGCGGGCCGGCCGTTGCACCCGGGCCAGCAGCGGCTCGATGCGGGGCCAGAGAGAGGTCATGTCCCGACTGAGTCTAGCCTCGGAGCCGCCTCGTGAAGGTGGGCGAGAGGCCCCGGCAGGAGGAGGCATACCTGGGAGTTCGAGCCTCAACCCGCCAATGTCGACCGCCGGGGAACGGGTGGCCGCATCACTGCTGCGGGGTGGGCGCCTGCAGCGGGCCGACCGGGTGGTCCTTCAGGTACTGCAGTACCCCCCGGGCCACCGGGGCGGCCGCGTCGGCGCCGAAGCCGGCCTGCTCCAGGACGCTGTCGACCACGTAGCGGGGGGCCTGGGCCGGAGCGAAGGCCACGAACAGCGAGGTCGGCGGCTTGCCCCCGCTCACGTCAGCTGTACCGGTCTTTCCCGCCACGTTGAAGTTGGTCTGGTCGAAGCGGGCAAAGGAAGTGGTGGCCGTGCCGTTCCTGGCCTTCGTCGCACCCTCGAAGCCAGCCAGCAGCGTCTGTTGCAGGTCGGGGGCCAGGGCCACGTGACCGGTCGCCTTGGGAGCCACCACTGAGACCACCTTTCCCGTGGGGGTGAGGATACGGGCCCCGATCTCGGGTTGGTAACGCGTCCCCCCGTTGGCGAACGTCGAGTAGGCCAGGGCCAGCTGCAGGGGTGTCACCGCCGTCTCCCCCTGGCCGATGGCCATGTTGACGTTGTCGCCCTCATACCAGGAGCCGGTGAGGTAGTCCTTGGGATGGGCCTTGTAGAGCGCCTGGCGATTGGCCGGGCTGGCGATAGCCCCCGTCGCCGCGCCTGGGAGGTCGACGCCAGTGGTTATGCCCAGTCCGTAGGCCATGGCGGTGTCCTGGATGGGCGTCTGGCCATACTTGGCTCGCTGCTGCCAAAACCGACCACCCAGGGTATAGAAGTAGACGTCGTCGGATGCGGTGATCGCCTCTTGGAGACTGATGCCGCCCAGGCCGCCGGAGAACGAGTTGTGGGGGCGGCAGCCGGTCCCTGCGCAGTTGCCGTTGTTGATGGCGTAGTAGCCGGGATCGTTGATGTAGGTGTTGGGGGTGATGAGGCCACGCTGCACGCCGGCCGTGGCGGTGGCCAGCTTGAAGGTGGAGCCCGGTGCGTACTCCCCCAGGATGGCCCGATTGTCGAGTGGGTAGTAGCCGGCCGGGGTGGACAGCGACTTGTACTCCGCGCTGGAGATGCCACCCACCCAGACCTTGGGGTCATAGGTGGGATAGGAGGCCATGGCTAGGACCGAACCGTTGTTGGGGTCCATGACCAGGCTGGACCCGGCCGGGGCGGAAAGGCTCTGATGGGTGACAGGGTCATGGGTCCCCTGGGTGGCCAACAGCGTGTTCTTGAGGGATGCCTCAGTGTTCGCCTGGACGCCGGCGTCGATGCTCAGCTGGACGTTGTCGCCGGGAACCGGCGGGCGAACAGAGAGGGTGCGCACCACCCTGCCCTTCACGTCGACCTCCAGGCTGCGTTCCCCTGGGGTGCCCCGCAGGAACGGTTCGTAGGCCTGCTCGATCCCGTCCTGGCCCACCAGGTCCCCGGGCCGGTAGCCGTGGGTCTTGCGAGCTGTCACCTGGCTCTTGCTGATCTGGCCCACGTAGCCGAGGACCTGGGCGGCCAGTGACCCAAACGGGTAGGTGCGCTGGGTGGTCAGCTGAACACTGACACCGGGGAAGTCGCCCTGGTGCTCGCGAAGGAAGATCACCTGGTCAGGAGTAGTGCCAACCTGAACGGGTACCGGCTGGTAGAGGCTGAAGCGAGCATCCCCCAGCCGGCTTTGGATGTCCGCCGGGATCATGCCCAGCACGGCAGCCAAGCGGGGGATCACCGGCGACGTCGGCAGGGTCCGGTGGGCGAGGGTCACCTCCTCGACCACCTGATTGCCCACCAGCACCTTGCCCTGGCGATCGAGGATCAGCCCACGGGGCGCCGGGTCGTAGATGACCCGCACGGTGTCGCTAACCGCCTGAGCCTTGAACGAAGGGGACTGCAGTACCTGGAGGTACCACAGTCGAGCGAACATGGCCGCGAACAGAGCCGCCGCCACCAGGCCCACCAGACTGAGGCGGAGGCGCCCGGAGTCGGTCGTCACTGGTGGCCCCTGATCGTCCCCGGAGCCAGTCGCCCGGCACTGCTGGACAGGGCGGCGGCCCGTGAGGAGGACCCGGTAGGCGACCCCAGAGACCGCTCGCCAGCTGCTCCTGAGTCAAGAGCCCAGCGCACCAGGGACACCACGAGCGGTGCCAACACGGCGTTGGCCAACGCCACCACTCCGACCACCAGGGCCAGCCGGTCCCCCAACATCTGGGACTGGCCGACCGTCGCTCCCAGCAGGGCGTAGATCACCACTCCGGCAGCACTGGCCAGTGCGCCAGCGGCCGGCGTCAGCCACCAGGTCGGCAGGATCAGGCTGGCCCTGGCCATGCCTACCCCGAAGCCGACCAGAGTGAAGGCGAGGGCAGACAGTCCGAAGGGGGTTGCCAGGAACAGATCGGAAGCCAATCCGGCCACGAAGCCCACCGTCGCTCCCCGTTGGGGGCCGGCTACCAGACCGCCAGCTGCTGCCACCAGGACCAGGGCATCTGGGTGGATGTGGTAGACGCTCACGCCATCCAACAGCGTCAACTGGACCACCAGGATCGTTACCACGATCAAGCCGAGGCGCAGTCGAGCTCCACCGGTCATTGGGGGCTGGGCCCGTGAGACTGTGGCACCAGGCTCAGTATGGCTGGGGGATGTGACACTGGGGGTCGCGTCACGGGGGATTGGTCCCCGGGGGCGGCACCCATTGAAGGACGCTCACCAGGTCGAGCTGGCCCAGATTAGCGACCGGCTTGAGGGTTACCTGGCGCTGCAGGGCGCCCCCCGAGGCGCTGTTGGACGCCACCGTCCCGACCGGGATCCCCCCCGGGTAGATGCTCTGATCCACACCGCTGGTGGTCATGACCTCGCCCTTGGTGACCTGGGCGCGGAGCGGGACCATGTCCACCCCGAGCGGTTGGCCAGCATTCTCCCCATTGACGATGCCGAGGTCACCGTGGGGTCCGAACCGCACCCCAATGTGAGAGGTGGGATCGCTCACCAGGATCACCGTGGCCCGGTCGCCCGATGCCGCCACCACTCGGCCCACCAGGCCAGCCCCGGTGACCACGGGGTTGCCGACCCGGGCGCCTGCTGATGTCCCCTTGCTGATCTCGACCGTGTCCTCGAAATTGGACGGTCCCGGACCAATGACCTCGGCCACCACCTTGGGGATGGTCGCCACGAAGGGGAGATTGGCCTGGGCCATCAGCTGCTGGGTCTGGCGCTCCTCGGCCGATGCCCGCAGAGAGGGACCGCGCAGCCTGGCGTTCTCGGCTCGCAGCCTGGCGTTCTCGGACTGGAGGGATCCATAGCTCACTGCCCCCTCGAAGAAGTGTCCCACCGGTCGCAGCGCTCCCGACACCGCCGACTGCACCGGAGCCAGCGCATCCTGAACGTGAGTCTTCACCGCCGTCACCGCGCCGCTGCCCCGGTAATCCAGGGTGATGATGGTCACCGAGGCCAGCACCAGCAGCAGCAGGGCATAACGGGGCCGGGTGGAGCGCCGGGACAGGGCCACGGGCCGCCCTCTTAGCGTGACGAGTTCGAGGAGATGAGTACCTGCTTGAGGGCCTCGAACTCCTCGAGGCACTGACCGCTGCCAATGGCTACCGAGTGCAGAGGATTGTTGGCCAACACGATGGGCATGCCGGTCTCGGCCGTGAGGCGAGAACCCAGGCCGTGCAGCATGGCCCCGCCACCGGTGATCACGATGCCCTGCTCCATGATGTCGGCGGCCAGCTCGGGGGGAGTCTTGTCCAAGGTGACCTTGACGGCGTCCACGATGGCGGCCAACGGCTCCTCGATAGCCTTGCGGACCTCCTCGGTGGTCGTCACTATGGTCTTGGGCAACCCGGTGATGAGGTCTCGGCCGCGGATCTCGGCGTGCAGTTCCTCTTCGAGGGGGCAGGCCGAGCCGAGTGCCATCTTGATCTCCTCAGCGGTTCGCTCACCCAGAGCCAGGCTGTACTCCTTCTTGATGAAGGCGATGATGGCATCGTCCAGCTCGTCGCCGCCGATGCGGATGGACTGGCTGGTGACAATGCCACCCAGTGAGATGACGGCCACCTCGGTCGTACCTCCGCCGATGTCCACGACCATGTTCCCAGTGGGCTCGTGGACGGGCAGGCCAGCGCCGATGGCCGCCGCCATGGGCTCCTCGATGATGTAGGCGGGCTTACGGGCGCCGGCTGACTCGGCTGCCTCCTGCACTGCCCGCTGCTCCACTCCGGTGATGCCCGATGGCACACAGATCACCATGCGGGGCTTGGCAAAGCGTCGCTGGTGGACCCGGCGGATGAAGTAACGAAGCATCTTCTCGCAGACCTCGAAGTCGGCGATCACGCCGTCCTTCAGGGGCCGGATGGC
>QHCF01000001.1 GCA_003244275.1 Acidimicrobiales bacterium | reverse complement strand
CAACGAGCGCGGCAACGTGCTCGGCATGATGCCGCATCCGGAAAACCACGTCGAAGACATCATGGGCTGCACCGACGGTCGCGGCCTGTTCGCCGGGCTGGTGGCGCATCTCGAACGGGCGGCGTGAGCGGCGCCGATCTGATCCGCGATGTGCAAACACCACTGCTGCGGTCTGCCGCCGCAAAGCTCTGGACATCGGGAAACTGCGCCACAAGGGGCCTTTTCCACCCGTTCCGATCTCCCTAATAAGAGAACTCCATCGCCGCAAGAAGCCGCATGAACCAGCCGCCGATCACTCCCGAACTCGTTGCCAGCCACGGGCTCAAGCCCGACGAGTATGCGCGCATCCTCAAGCTGATCGGGCGGGTGCCGAGTTTTACCGAATTGGGGATCTTCTCGGCGATGTGGAACGAGCACTGCTCCTACAAATCCTCGCGGGTCCATCTCGGCCGCCTGCCGACGAAAGCCCCGTGGGTGTTGGTCGGCCCCGGGGAGAACGCCGGGGTGGTCGACGTGGGAGACGGGCTGGCCGTCGCGGTGCGCATCGAGAGCCACAACCACCCTTCGGCCATAGAGCCCTACCAGGGGGCCGCCACCGGGGCCGGTGGCATCCTGCGGGACATCTTCACCATGGGCGCCCGCCCCATCGCCCTGCTCGACTCGCTGCACATGGGCCCCCTCGACGACGCCCGCAGCCGGTGGGTGTTGGAGGGCGTGGTGAGCGGTATCTCCGGCTACGGCAACGCGGTGGGCGTGCCCACCGTGGGCGGCGAGCTCGCCTTCCATCCCCGGTTCGCGGGCAACCCGCTGGTGAACGTCATGTGCGTCGGCGTCATGGCCCGTGAGCGCCTGGTGCTGGCATCAGCCGAGGGGGTCGGCAACCTGGCCGTGCTCCTGGGCTCGACGACGGGGCGCGACGGCATCGGCGGGGTGAGCGTGCTCGCCTCCGCCGCCTTTGACGACCAGTCGGAGAACAAGCGGCCGAACGTTCAGGTCGGTGACCCCTTCGAGGAGAAGCGCCTCATCGAGGCCTGCTTGGCCCTCTATGACGCCGGCCTGGTGGTGGGCATCCAGGACCTGGGCGGTGCGGGCCTGGCCTGTGCCACCAGCGAGACCGCCTCCCGGGGCGGTATGGGCATGGACGTCGACCTGTCGGCGGTGCCCCTGCGCATGGGGGACATGACCCCTCCCGAGATCATGACCAGCGAGAGCCAGGAGCGCATGCTCGCCATCGTCCGCCCCGACGACCTGGAGGCCACCTTGGAGGTGTGCCGCCGGTGGGAGGTGCGGGCCACCGTCGTGGGCACCGTCACCGAGGGCGACCGCCTGCGAGTCCTCGACCGTACCGGCGGCGAGGTGCTGGCCGACGTCCCCGCCGCCTCCCTGCACGACGAGAGCCCCAAGTACGACAGACCCCTACGGCCACCCGCCGGCTTGGACAGCCGCCGGGCCGACGACCCTGGCCGCCTTCCCGCTCCGGACGACTGCACCGCAGACCTCATGGCCATGCTGGTCGACACCTCGTGGGTATGGAGCCAGTACGACCACCAGCTCTTCCTCAACACCATCGAGGGCCCGGGCGGCGACGCCGCCCTCCTGCGCCTCAAGGCCCCGGGGTTGCCCGCCCCGGGGGACCGCGGTTTGGCCGTCACCACCGACAGCAACAGCCGGTGGTGCGGGCTCGACCCCAGGCGTGGTACCGGGTTGGTGCTGGCCGAGGCGGTGCTCAACCTGGCCTGCGTGGGGGCCCGTCCCCTGGCCGTGGTCAACTGCCTCAACTTCGGCAACCCCGAGCACCCCGAGGTGATGTGGCAGCTGTCGGAGGCCATCGACGGGTTGACCGAGGCGTGCCTGGCGCTCAGCGTGCCTGTGGTGGGCGGCAACGTCAGCCTCTACAACACATCGGGCGGGGCCGACATCGAACCCACTCCCGTGATCGGTGTGGTGGGCCTGGTCGACCACCTCCGACGGCGCCCTCCTGGGACTGGGCTGGTGGAGGGTGGCGAGATGGTTCTCCTCGGGTCGGTGGGTGCGACCAACCTGGCCGGCTCCCGCTGGGCCTGGGAGGCCCACGGCCACGTCGGTGGGTGCCTTCCCGCCCTCGACACCACCGGCCACCTCGCACTGGCCGAGCTGGCCCGCGCCCTGGTGGCCGACGGGCTTGTCGCCGGCATCCACGACGTGGCCGACGGGGGACTGGGCCTGGCGCTGGCGGAGATGGCCGTGCGCTCCGGCGTGGGGTTCCGCGTCGGCGGTGTCGACGGCCATGCCGGGCTGTTCTCCGAGGCGCCGTCGCGGGTCGTGGCCTGCGTCGGGCCCGGGCAGATGGCCGAGGTGACCATGCGGGCGGGACGGGCAGGAGTGGCCGTGACGCAACTCGGGACGGCCGGTGGTCACAGTCTCGTCGTCGACGGCCTCGTCGACCTGGGCCTGGCCGACGCGGTGACCGGGTGGCGCGGCGTGCTCCCGACAGCGATGGGCGACTGAGACCCCCCGCTTGAGCCCGTGAGAAGATGGAGCACGTGAAGCCGCTGGGACCGGAGTCGCCCGCCGACCATGCGCCCGATGACGGGGTGCCTGATGACGGGGTGGCCGTCGACCGGCCCCGAGAGGCGTGCGGCGTGTTCGGCGTCTACGCCCCGGGCCAGTCTGTCGCCCACCTCACCTACCGGGGCCTGTACGCAGTGCAGCACCGGGGCCAGGAGGCGGCGGGGATGGCCGTCAGCGACGGCGACAGCATCACCGTGGTCAAGGACATGGGCTTGGTCACCAACGTGTTCAACGAGCGCAACCTGGCTCCCCTCACCGGTCACCTGGCCATCGGCCACACCCGGTACTCCACCACCGGGGCCAGTGTCTGGCACAACGCTCAGCCCATCTACCGGGGGGTGGGCGACGCCGAGTTCGCCCTGGGCCACAACGGGAACCTCACCAACACCGTCGAGCTGGCCGAGGGCCTCGGGGTCCTGCCGGGCACGCTGCAGAGCGACAGCGAGGTGGTGGCCGAGCTGATCCAGGAGGCCATCGTGGCGGCCGGCCCCGGGGCCCGCAGCGACGGCCGCGACCTGGAGCGGGCGCTGATGAGCGTGCTGCCCCGCCTGAAGGGGGCGTTCTCGTTCGTGCTCATGGACGAGGCCCACGTGGTGGGGGTGCGTGACCCCAACGGGTTCCGTCCCCTCTGCCTCGGGCGCCTCGACAGCGGTTGGGTCCTGGCCTCGGAGACGCCGGCTCTCGACATCGTCGGTGCCCACTTCGTGCGCGAGCTCGAGCCCGGCGAGATGGTGGTGATCGACACCACCGGCACGCGGTCGATCCACCCCTTCCCCCCCCAGCGCATCAACCCCAAGCTCTGCCTGTTCGAGTTCGTGTAC
>QHCF01000134.1 GCA_003244275.1 Acidimicrobiales bacterium | reverse complement strand
GTGGCGGCGATGGCCGCCGCTACCGGTTCCTGATCCCGACTGGATCAGCTTCCGGATGCGCACGGCCTATGGGGATGGAGAACGGCTGCCCGAGGTTGTCGATGTTGTCGCTTGGCTCGAGTGGTGCCGCGGGGGGTGACGGAGGCTCGCGCTACCGTTGCGGGCGATGGTCGAGCCACCAGCACGCACTGAGGTGGAGGGGCCCTGATGTCCAAGGCCCTCGTGCTCAACGCGACCTTCGAGCCCCTGTGCGTGGTACCCGCCCGCCGTGCGCTCGTCCTGGTGCTCAGGCAGAAGGCGGAGGTGATACACGCCACCGACCGCCAGTTCCACTCGGAGCGCGCTGCTCTCCCCGAGCCATCGGTGATCCGGCTCACCTACTTCGTAAAGGTGCCGTTCCGGGCGCGGGCGGCACTCAACCGCCGGGCCGTGTTCGCTCGGGACGACCATCGGTGCCAGTACTGCGGGGCGGCGGCCGAGAACATCGACCACGTCGTGCCCCGTAGCCGCGGCGGGGAGCACACGTGGGAGAACGTGGTCGCGGCGTGCCGGCCCTGCAACACCCGCAAGGAGGACCGGATGGTCCACGAGACAGGCCTCGTCCTTCGCCGCCGGCCGGTGGCGCCCCAGGAGCTGACCTGGGTCATCGTGGCCGTGGGCTCGGTTCATCCTCACTGGGAGCAGTACCTGCAGCCCCGGGGGACGGCGCTGTCGGCCTGAACGGGCGTTGGGTAGTCGACCGCTGCCTGCTGACGGCCGCCGAGGCCCATGGGCCGGGCTGGCCGGCCGAGGCCCTGGCATCGGTGCGGGTGGTGGAGGCCACCGGGCCGGCCCTCGTTCTGGGTAGCACCCAGGGTGACGATGTCGTCGACCACGCCGCCGCTCGGGCCGCAGGGGTGGCCGTCGTCCGCCGGCGCAGCGGCGGTGGCGCCGTGCTGGTGGGCCCCGGTGAGGTGCTCTGGGTCGACGTGTTCGTGCCCGCCGCCGACCCCCGCTGGCAGCGCGACGTGGGCCGGGCCACCCACTGGGTGGGTCGGACGTGGAGCGAGGCGCTCGGCGCCCTCGGGGTGACCACCACCTGGCACGACGGCCCGCTGGTCGCGACACGGTGGTCCTCTCAGGTGTGCTTCGCCGGCTTGGCCCCCGGGGAGGTCCAGGTTCGAGGAGCCAAGGTGGTTGGCATCAGCCAGCGACGCACCCGCGAAGGCGCGACCCTGCAGTGTGCCGCCCTCCTGCGGTGGGAGCCGGAGCGCGTCGTGGGACTGCTCGCCCTGGACCCTGCCGATCGAGCCGCAGCGGCGCCCGCCCTGGCCGCCTCGGCCAGGCCGGTGGGTGTGGCGCCCGATGACCTCGAGTCGGCCTTCCTCCACCGTCTGGTTGTCCTGTGAGGGAACGCCTATGGTGCTGAAGCCCGAGGAGGTGATCTTCGGCCTCGACGACCGAGCTGTGGTGGTGGCCAGCATGGCACGCCTGGCCAAGGACCGTGACGGTTGGCTCAACCTCTCGCCCGTGCTCCCTGACGGAGTTGATCAACCTCGCCAAGGGCTCCTACGCTTCCTCGGGGCGCGGGGGCCGGAGGCGCTGCTCGGTACCTGGGTGCCAGGGCCGCGCACCGGGGAAG
The DNA here is from genome assembly GCA_003244275.1 of Acidimicrobiales bacterium. Lineage (GTDB taxonomy): Bacteria > Actinomycetota > Acidimicrobiia > Acidimicrobiales > QHCF01 > QHCF01. The sequence goes on along the minus strand of QHCF01000134.1, from coordinate 1,851 downwards.
GGTGGGCACCAACAACGATCGGCCTCCAGCACGCCGCCGGCCGCCGGATTGTTGCCCGTCTGGCCGAGGCCGGCCACCCCGTGCCCGAGGGTTGGCGCGTCACCCAGGACCACCTCGCCCGTGGCCTGGTGGCTACCGTGCCCGACGATGCCGACCCTGACCAGGTCCTCGTCTGGCTGGTTGGCGCCGCCGAGCATGTGGCCACCCTGCCTCTCACCGGCCGCTGGTGCGCCGCCTTCTACCGGAAGGGCTCTGCCGGGCGACGCGGCATCTAGTCCAGTTGATGCAAGATGATGGATCGGGTCGGAGAAGCCGGATGCCCGAGTGGAGGTGCAATGGACCGGATCCCCATCTACAAGCCGCTGATCGGGGAGGAAGAGGTCGAAGCAGCGTCCGCCGCCCTCAGCCACGGCTGGTTGGGGATGGGAAGTTGCGTGGAAGAGTTCGAGCTGGCCGTGCAGAAGGTGGTCGACGCCGAATCGCGCCGGGTGCTGGCTGTCAGCACCGGCTACGCCGCCCTGCACCTGGGCCTGGTGCTGGCCGGTGCTGGTCCTGGTGACGAGGTGATCGTGCCCTCCTTTGCCCACCTGGCCGACCTCCAGGCCATCCTCGCTGTGGGCGCCGCCCCGGTGCTGTGTGACATCGACGACGCCACTTTGTGCATCGACGTCGACCAGGCCGCCGAGCTGGTGGGGCCGCATACGCGGGCCATCATCCCCGTCGACTACGGCTGCCACCTCTGTGACCATCGGGCCCTGGCCGGCCTGGTCGAGAGCACCGGGGTGCGCATCGTCCACGACGCCGCCCACTCGTTCGGGGCGGCCGAAGACGATGCCATGATCGGCAGCTTCTCCGACATCTGCATGTTCAGCTTCGACCCGGTGAAAGCGGTCTCTTGCATCGACGCTGGAGCGTTACTGGTACGCACGGACGCCGAGCTGGCCCAGGCCCGGGAGATGCGGGTGCTGGGTTCCACCCAGCCTGCCGAGGTCATGTACCAGAACGCTCGGCAGTGGAGCTACGACGCCACCGCTCCCGGCTACCGCTATCACCTCTCCAACGTCCACGCCGCGATCGGTCTGGCCCAGCTGGCCAAGCTGGACGAGATCCGCTCGAGCCGCCAGGCCGCATGCGAGCGGTACTGCCAGCGGCTGGCCGGCGTCGAGGGCATAACCGTACCGGTGGCCGACGTGAGCAGGCTCAACCCGTTCCTCTACTACGTGCGCGTCGACGCCGGCTGCCGCGATGCCTTCCGCGACCACCTGGCCGTCCGCGGCATCGACACGGGCATCCACTGGACGCCGGCCCACACCATGACCCTCTTCCAGCTCTGTCGCCGGGGCCCGCTCGGCGTCACCGAGCGGGCAGCAGCCGAGGTGGTGTCACTCCCGTTGCACTCGGCCATGCCCGAGGCGGTCGTCGACCGGGTATGTGACGCGGCCGTCTCGTTCTTCGCCTGAGCTTCCCGCTCGGGGGGCTATTGCACGGCCGCTTCGACCGACCAGCGGCGGTACTCGTCGTAGAAGCGGCGCCGTTCGTCGGGCCGTACCCCGAACCATCCGGTGGTCGCGTAACCGACGGCCCACAGCAGCAGCACGTCGAAGAACCAATCGCGGGCGAACAAGAAGGTGACGGGGAAGCTGGCCACGAACACGGCCAGGATGACCTTGAGGTACCACTGCAGGCCCCGCCCCCGGTGGGTGATGTAGGGCACGGGCAGGACGCAGAGTGCGCACAACGCTCCTACCACCACCACACCGCTGAGATACGGCGCCGGCGCGTGGGCGAACACCCTCGACAGCGGGAAGGCCAGGGCGCCGAAGCCGGCGATGGTGCGGGGGAGGCCGCACC
>QHCF01000104.1 GCA_003244275.1 Acidimicrobiales bacterium | reverse complement strand
GGCTTTGCGTTCGACCTCGAGCTCTTCGTGGTGGCCCGCCACCTCGGCTATCAGCGCCTGTTCGAGGCCCCCGTCAGGTTGGGCGAGCGCTTCACCAGCACCATCTCCCCGGCGGCAGTGGTCCACATGCTGGTGGACACGCTCGCCATCTGGCGGCGGCTGCGGGCCGGCATCTACGACGCCGCACCGGGGCTGAGCGGGAAGGCAACGGTCAGAGCCGGTGGTCCCGGGGCGGGGGGACCCGGGACGCCGGACTGGCCCGGCAACGGACCGGAACGCCGGGCATTGGCCCGCCGGCTCGCGCCGCCCCGGTAGAATCCCCTCACCCAGGGTTCGCCGGTGTGGCGTACCTCCGGGTCCACACCATGATCGACGACCGCAAAGCCGCCATCCTCCGGGCCGTGGTCACGGAGTACATCCAGACGGCGCAACCCGTCGGGTCGGCTCATGCCGCCCGGGCGTCGGAGATGAATGTCTCGCCGGCGACTGTCCGCCATGAGATGGCCACCTTGGAGCATGAGGGCTACCTGCGCCAGCCTCACACCAGCGCCGGGCGGGTTCCCACCGACAAGGGCTACAGATTATTCGTCGACCAGCTGGCCCCGCCGGGCACCCTGGACCGCAGCCAGCGCCAGCACGTGCGTGACTTCTTCGCCTTGGCCCACGGCGAGCTGGAGGACATGCTCGACGCCACCTCCAAGCTGCTCTCCCGGCTCACCGACTACGCAGCGGTGGTGGTTGGGCCGGCTCACGAGGCGGCGACCGTTCGCTCGGCCCAGTTGGTCAGCCTGGGCCCCCGCCATGCCCTGCTGGTGGTGGTCCTGTCCAACGGCTCGGTGGAGAAACGCCGGCTCGAGTTGGCAGAGGACGTCGACGAGGATCGTCTGGCCGACGCCAGCCGGCATTTGGCTGCCCATCTGCAGGGACACAGCCTGGCGGCGGCCGGGCCGATGGTCGGTCTGACTGGCAACCTGTCCACTGACGCCTTGGTGGGGGCGGCCCTGGTGGCACTGTCCCGCCAGGGCGGGGTCGACGAGATCGAGCATGTGTTCGTCGGTGGTGCCTCTCGAATGGCCAGCGCCTTCGACGCCGTCGAGACCGTACGCTCGGTGCTCGGCATTCTCGAGCAGCAGTACGTCGTAGTTACCCTGCTGCGCGACGTCCTCGACCGGGGCCTGTCGGTGTCAATCGGCAGCGAACACGGGGTGGCGTCCCTGGCCGAGTGCGCGGTGGTGGTGGCGCCCTACGGCGTGGAGGGCGAGGATCTCGGTACCGTTGGCGTCCTCGGCCCCACCCGGATGAACTACCCCCAGGCACTGGCGGCGGTGGCGATGGTGAGCCGGCGACTGGGCAGGCACCTGAGCGAGGGATAGAAGGACCACCTTGGCCACCGATTACTACGAGCTGCTGGGTGTGAACCGCAACGCCACCGAGGACGAGATCAAGCGGGCCTACCGGGTGCTGGCTCGAGAGCTGCACCCCGACACCAGCGTTGGGGGCTCCGGCGCCGAGGAGCGCTTCAAGGCCGTGAGCCAGGCCTACGAGACCCTGCGCGACCCCGAGCGGCGCCGCCGCTACGACATGTTCGGCCCCGAACGGGTGGCGGCGGGCGGTGGCGGGCAGAGTGACGTGTTCGGTGGTGGATTGGGCGATCTCTTCGACGCCTTCTTCGGCGGGGCTCAGGGCCCTTTCGCCGGCAGCCGTCCCACCCGCCAGGGTCCGCTACGGGGGGCCGACGCCGAGGTGGTGCTGGAGCTGAGCTTCGAGGAGGCAGTCTTTGGAGCCGACAAGGAAGTGAGCCCCCGCCTGGCCGTCATCTGCGCGACCTGCTCGGGCCACGGCGCCCGCCCAGGCACCACTCCCACCACCTGCACGGCCTGCGGTGGCGCCGGCGAGGTCCGTCGGGCCCGCCAGACGATCCTCGGCCAGATGGTCACGGCCAGCCCCTGCACTCGCTGCCGCGGCTTGGGGGAGGTGGTCAGCAGTCCCTGTCCTGACTGCCGGGGCGAGGGCCGGGTCACCGAGGCCCGCACCTATACGGTCGAAGTGCCGGCTGGTGTCGACCACGGCTCCACCCTCCGCCTCACCGGTCGAGGGCCGGCCGGTCCCCGTGGCGGCCCAGCCGGTGACCTGTACGTGCATCTGTCGGTAAAGGGCAACGACCGCTTCCGCCGGGCCGGCTACGACCTGGTCCACACCTTGCACCTACCCGTCACCCAGGCCGCCCTGGGGGCCCACCTGGACTTCGAGACCCTCGACGGACCAGAAGACCTGCTGGTACCGCCGGGCACCCAGACCGGACGGACCTTCCGCCTGCGGGGCCGCGGTGTGCCTCACGTGGAATCGAGGGGCCGAGGTGACCTGCTGGTGGAAGTGGTAGTGGACGCTCCCACCGGCCTCAGTGCCGCTCAGGAGGAGCTCATGCGCCAACTGGCCACCGAGCGGGGCGAGGAGGTAGCCCCGGCCGAGGGCAAGCTGCTCTCCAAGATCCGTTCAGCCTTCAGCAGTGGCGGTGGGTCCGAGCGTTAGTCCAGGCGCTACTCCTGATCCGGTCGAACCGGCCCGGGCTCCCGGCCCCGTCGGGGTCTCGGGCCCCGTTGCTCAATCCGCTGCCGCTCACGTCTTTGTGGCCGATCTCGCACGGCCGGGCCTGGACGATGGCGATGCCCACCACCTGACCCACGTCCTGCGGCTGGTGACCGGTCAGGTCGTCACCGCATCTGACGGCGCCGGCCGCTGGCGATCCTGCCGATTCCAGCGCGCTCCTCGGGCCGATCCAGGGGCCTCGCTGGAGCCGAATGGTCCCGTGAACGTCGAGCCCCGAGGCGAGCCACCCATCACCGTGGCCTTTACGCTGATGAAGGGCCAACGCCCGGAATGGGTCGTACAAAAGCTCACTGAGCTGGGCGTGGATGTGATCCTGCCCCTCATCTCGCAGCGATGCGTGGTTCGTTGGGAGCCCGGTCGAGCCGACCGCCACCTGAGCCGGCTGCGCCGAGTGGCCAGGGAGGCCGCCATGCAGTCCCGCCGGACCTGGCTGCCCGAGGTACGCCAGGTCTCCACCTTCGCTCAGTTGGCAGTCACTGACGAGGCGATGACTCGGGGGTGCCTGGCTTGCCCTGGTGGCGATGCTCCGTCGCTCGCTCGGCCCTTGGTGCTGGTCGGGCCCGAGGGCGGCTGGAGTCCCGACGAGCTGGCCTGCGGCCTGCCGGCCATCTCGCTAGGCCGCACGGTGATGCGAGCCGAGACGGCTGCCCTGACCGCCGGGGTGCTGCTGGGTGGCCTGCGAGCCGGCCTGGTCAGTCCCCGGCGGTGATGGTTGGCGAGAGACCCATTCAGGCCGTGACGTCCACCGGCGTTCCGACCGGGATTTCCTGCATCAGTCGGGCCATGTCGGGATTGGCCAGCCTCACACATCCATGACTGACGTTCTCGCCGATGAGGAAGGGCTGGTTGGTTCCGTGCATGGCGATCTGGCCATTGCCGCCGGCGAAGCTGGCGTACACGTTGGAGAACCCCGAGAGGCCAAATGCTCCCGGTCCGTAAGGCCCGCTCACCGAGCACGGTTGTCCCGAGGTCGAGTTGCAGGGGATCACCTCGGTGACGTAGAAGCTGCCGGTTGGGGTGGGTCCACTGGAGCCACCGACCGCTACCGGAGCCTGATCAACGAGCCTGCCCTGGCTGAAGACGTTCAAATGGTGGGCGCCGAGCGATATCACCATGGTGTAGCTGTCGTCAGCGAGGGTCACGTCGCTGGCCCTGATCCATCCGGTGGACCCATTGGGCCGGTGGGGCAGGCTGACCTGCAACCAGCCCGGCTGAGCAGCACGGACCAGAAAGACCAGGGGCTCCTTGGGGCTGTTGCGGTTGGAAGGCTCCAGGATGCTCGGGTTGGCCAGGTTGAGGGCAGAGGTCAATCCGCCGGGGGCATCGAAGACCGGCACCGAGGGAACCTGCGCGGTGGCCACCTGGCTGGGTGGCGGAAGGGACGGGAAGGTCACTGTCGGGTGGTGGACATGGTGGCGGATTGCCGTTGGATGACTGCACGCCCCGGCCAGTAGCACAATCCCGACGAGCGATGCGATCCATCCCCGTCGAGTCATGGTGGGACTCTACTGGCGGTGGCACCGCAGGGCTCGGCGGGAGCACCGCTGGGCCGGGCGATGCCAGGGCCGCCGTCAGGGGGACGGGAGCTCGAATACCTGGCCGGGAAAGACGAGGTCAGGGTTGCCCGGGTCGGCGAGCCGGGAGCGGTTGGCCTGGATCAGGCGAAGCCAGTAGCGGTCGACCTCTGAATCAGTAGGACGGCGCCCCCATGCGCGCGCCAGGTTGGACTCAGCCACCGACCAGAGATTGTCGCCGGGACTGATCACCCAGGTCGCAGGCGACTGCAAATGAATGCTGGGGGCGGGTGGAGTAGGACCGGTGGTTGTCGGTGGCGTCGGCGTGGCATGGCCCATGAGACCGGGGGCAGTCGGTGGCGGCCCTGTCGGTGGCGGCCCTGTCGGTGGCGGCCCTGTCGGTGGCGGCCCTGTCGGTGGCGGGGCCGTACCAGTGCCGGCGCCCCCAGACCGCTCCGAGGTGACGGGCGGCGCGGCGGTGGGCGCAGGAGCAGCGGATGAGCCGCCGGGCGGCAGGCGGATCATCACCGCCCCTGCCCCAGTGGCGGGCGGCGCGGCTGTCACGGCCGGCACTGCCCACCGGCCGGCCCCGCCACGCCCGGTGGCGGCGCCGGCCTGACTGGCCACCCCCACCAAGCTGGCGGCGCTCACCGACAACCCCACGGCGCCGGCCAGCAGCTGGCGAACTCCTGGGACGGTGACAGCATCAGCCAGCCTCAACAGGCGGACCGCGTCAAAGCAGCGGAGAACGAATCCTATGGCCGTGGTAACCAACAGGTACCAAGCCAAGCCCACGGCTACGAGCCGAAGCCCGGCAAAGACGATTGCGCTGACTGGACGCCCAGCCACCCAAGCCCCCAGGCGTGTCGGGTGGACCAAGGGAGGCGACCGCAGAGCGCCTTGACCGACCGCCTCCAGCCCAACCAGGACGAGCATCAGGAATGCCATCCAGGCGGCCAACCCAAGTCTGTGTGATAGCTCGTGGTGGTGAGACAACATGAAAACTATTCTAAGCCCACTAGATTCAGCACGCCGAACGGTGGGGCACCACCGTTCCAATATCACCAGCGGCCGTGGCGCTGGCACGGGCCCGGACGGTGGTCGTGTCGGAGATGCCGGGAACTGATTGACCGAAGATCCGATGCACTCGGGCGTCGAGGGACACGCACACCTGGCGTCCCACCACCTCGACCTGGACAGGACCGCTCAGCGCTAGGCCCCCCAGGCTCTGGGCAGCCACCGAGGCCAGGGCCACCCGACGAGCGGTCATGGGATCCAAGGCGACGTGGCCCTGACGATAGAAACCAGAGTAGGACAGGGCGCCGGCGGCATCGGTGGCCGCCGAGGTCGCCGTGTTCTCCAGTTGACGCTGTCCGAGGAAGGTCACGGCTGAGTCGACCGCGATGGCTGCCAGGATGATCAGGACCAGGATGCCAACCGGCACCAAGACGAGAACGCTCGCCTGCTCACCTCGCAAACGCTGGGGACGCAGTCGATCACCCGCCTTGTGCCGAGCCACTTGACTGGCGTCAACCACAGGGTGCCGTTCCCGCAAGCCCATTGCGATATGGATCGACCAGTGCCGACTGCCTGGCTGAGGCCACCAGACCGGCGCCAGCGCCGCCAAGAATGGGTACGGCTACCAAGGGAACCCGATAGCGGACCACGGCGGTCACTCGGCCGCAGCGCACCAAGGGGCCCGACATGATGAGTGTCATGCGCCTGTCGTCGCGGCCCTCGGCTCGGATGGCGCCTATCGCCGCCTGGCGAGCCATCGAGTCTGCCTGAGTGATCGACGGAGCCTGAATGTAAGCCCGAACCGCTTCTCTGGCCGCTCCCGCAGCCGCCATCTTGGCGTCGATCACGCCCCAGGCATTGGCCACGACCAATACCCCCAGCATGAAGATCAGCACACCGAAGACCATGCCCTCCACCCCCCCGACCTGGCCCTCTTCACCACGAGCGCTGCAACCCTTGAATTGCGAGCTGGCATCTCGCCTCCGGTACCGCTCATCACAACCCGAGCCGGCGGGGCGCAGTCCGAACTGGTATCCAACGCAGCCACGACCGTCGGTTCTCGTCATCGCACCCGCTCACGTCTGACCATCGCACCTCGGCTGATGACGTCCAGCCCCAGCGGTGAGGCGAGGGCCGCGGGCAGGACGCTCCGGCTGCGCACTTTGACCGTGAGGCTCACCTCCTCAGCAGTCACGTCCCAGCGAAAGCTGGCCCCTGCGCCATAACGTCCGAGCTCTTCCCGGGCACCTGCCTCGGCGTCAACCTCGGCCGACGGGTTGGCGGCAGCGTCCGAGCCAGCGACGATGCGAGCCGCATCAAATACTGCGGCAGACACCGCTGAACGGGCGTAGAGATCGAACAGAACCTGCACAGATACAAGCAGGAGTACCAAAAAGATGGTGACTCCTACCAGAGATCCCAACAAGCCGGTACCGGTCTCATCCACCAGGCGGCGCGCTGCCACCTCAGCGACCGATCTGATTCACCTGATTGTTGACGTGGTTGGTAGCGCCCTGGAGCGTCCCCTTGAAGGCGATCCACATGGCAGCACCGAGAAAGGCCATTATCAGCACCGCTATGGCGGCCGAGATCACCCCTTCGCCAGCCTCGTCCGCCGCCCTCTCGGCCAGCCGAGCTCGCAGACACTGCTGCCAAACCCAAACTCGAAGATATGCATCACTCATCGTTCCTCCTTTGGCTCATACTGCTTTAATTCATGGTGGTTGTAGTCATCGAATCCATCGGTCAGCTTCCGGCGAACAGGCTCAGGGCGGCGATGAAGGGGATGGCCAGGAAGATCACCCCGGGCACGAGGGTCGCCACCGTCACTGGGATCCAAACCTGCTGCTCGCGTCGCTCCATTGTCTCGACCTGGCGGCGTTGCCCATCGCGTCGGATGGCCCTGGCCTCCTCTGACACCAGCCGGCCCAGGTCAGACGTCTCGGAATTGAGGACCAGCACCGCCACCAGCCGATCAAGGGCCGCCACTCGAGCCGTGACCGCCCACTCTCGCAGGGCATCGGGAACACTCACTCCCTGGCGCACTCGGGCGCACACAATGACCAGATCGGTGGCACAGGCCCCGCGGCCCCGTGTAGCTATCCGCGACAGGGCGGATCCCAGCGAGTAGCCGGCAGATGCCAGCATGGCCAGTTGTTCGGCCACGACCGGAAGCTCGAGGAAGATTCGGCGCTGCCACCGAGCAGACGCCGAGGCGACCTGCTGCTCCAAGACCAGGAAGGCCAACAGCGGACTACCTAACACTACCATCAAGGCGATCCCGACGGGCAGGCGAGCGGCGGCTGTCACCGCCCCCCCGAGGGCCAGCCCGGCAAGGCTCCAGCCCAGCTGACGCACCCGGAAGGTCGTCACGTCCATGCCAGAGTGGATTCGCGCCAAACGAGCAGTCAGCTCCTCGCTGACTCCAAACAACCGGGACAGGTGCTCGCCGATCAACGAGGCCAACGGCCCGACCGCGTCACCAAACGACTCGACAGAGAAGAGTCCAGCCTGCTGATCGGCGGTCCTGCCGGCAGGATGATACGGCCGTAGCCTTTCACCGAGCCGGGAACGAGAGAACCACCGCAGCTGGCTCAGCAAGAGAGTGGCACCCACCCATCCGGCCAGCGAGGAGGCTATGACCAAACGGCTCATCGGAGTCGCGTTCTCTCAGCCATTGAAGACTCTCTCCTCCTCCGGCAATCGCAGCAGGCGCCCGGCCCATGCCCAACAGGCGACGACCGAGGCAATCCCGGCCACCACCGCCGCTTGTCCAAGGGGCGTCTGATAGGCCGCCCGACCGGTACCGATCGACAAGCCGACCAGCGCCATGCCGGCCGGGACCACCAGGACAAATCGGCGGGCAAAGCGGACTCCCGCCTGCTTGGCGGCCGCGTCCTTGCGCCCTTGGAGATCCTGGGTTCGATCCTCACTGAGAGCAGCCAGCCGGCGGTCCAGGTCGCTGCCCCCGATCTCGTGAGCCACCAGGAGGGTCTCGCAGGTGGCGTCAGCAGTGGCATCGTCCAGGTGGTGCTCCAATAGAGCCACCGTGCGGGCAAAGTCGGTGGAGAGAAGCCACTCGCGCTCGGCCGCCTCAAAGGCCGGACGAAGCTCGAGGGGACCGCGTCGACCCACTTCGAAAAGCGCCTGGGGCACCGAGCGACCGAGCGACCCCGTCTGTAGGCGGATTTCCTCGATCATCCGGGGCCAGGCGTCTCGTGCCTGGCGTCGCCTTTGGGTGAGCCGGGCTCGATGGCTGGCCAGTGGAGCGGATGCCGCGAAAGTGCCGACTGCCACGGCCGGCAGAGGTCCGCCGAAGATGGCGAATGCGGCGGCCGTTCCGACCGTGAACATCACGATCATCACCCCAGCCATCTCGACCGGGCGGGATCCTTCGAGTGCCACCTGCTTTGTAAATCGTTGGATCAGACCCTTGCGCCCAACACCGTGACTCCGAACACCCTGACTCCCGGACGGCCGCGGCCCGGGCCCGATTCGGAGACCCCTCCAGCCCATGGCCAGAGCCGTGTAGAGCAGATAGACGCCGTAGGCGCCGGCTAGGGCAAGGAGGGCGGCCATGGCCTCAGGTGTCCTGGTTCTCTCGGAGGCTGGAGCGACGATGGCGAATCAAGGGGCGGGGAGGAGGAGGACCGAACAGCTCGAGAGGGTCATAACCGGCGACCTCGAGGGCCCGGGTGGCTCGATTGGGCAGGTTGCCGCTCCAAGCCAGCGGTTCGCCGGGACGGCCACGGGCGAAGAGGTCGGTGACGGTGAAGGCACTCGCCTCGGGGCCAGCCTGGTGATCCTCCACTGCCACGACCTCGGTAACCTCGACGCGCTCGCCGGTTCGCCGAGATTGGACCACCAGGTCGACGGCTTCGCTGACCAAGGAGTTGAGGGCTGGGAGGGGAAGGGACCTCACGGCCTCATTGAGCTGCGCAAGAAGACGGAGTCTGCTCAGTGCCTGCCTGGCTGACCCGGCATGGATGGTCGTATAGCCCGTGACTCCGGACGAGAGCGTAAGTAGCAACGGCAGGGCTTCTCGGTCTCGAACCTCGCCGACCACGGCCACGTCGGGGGCCATCCGCAGGAATCCGGCCACCAGCCGACGCAGATCCACTTCGGGACGGTCGGATCGCTGGGGCCGCGTCTGCATATGGGCGACGTTTGGCAGCGGAATCTCTGACTCGAAAACCTCCTCAGCGACCACCACCCGCAGCCCGGGATCCAGTTCAGCAGCGCAGCACGAGAGCAGGGTGGTCTTGCCCGAGCCCGGCGGTCCGGCAAAGAGGATGGACAGACGTGCCCGCACACAGGCGCGAAGGAAGGCTGCTACCTGGGTATCAAGCATGTCCCGATCAACCAGTTCGTCCAGATCGCGTATGGGAAGGCCGGTAAATTTCCGGATGTTCACCAGGATGTGGCCGCCGCGGCCAACGTCGCTATGCACGATGTGGATCCGGGCGCCGGTGTCGAGCTGGGCATCCTGCAGTCCTTCGGCCGGATCCAGCTTGCGATGGGACCGGGAGGCGTCGTCCAGGATCTTGGTAAGGGTCCGCACCACGTGGTCGTCGTCGTGAAATACCTCGTCGTGATAACCGGAAACCCCGCGGTGGCGGCGGGCGAAGATGGCGTCTGGGCCATTAACCATGATCTCCCAAACATCGTCGTCGGCCAGGAGAGTCTCGAGGGGTCCATAGCCCACCAGGTTGCGAAATGCCCGCTCGGCCACCAAGTCAGGAGCGGCCAAGTCGAATGGCCTGAGCCCCCGTTGGTAGTCAAGGGACCAACGAGTCACCTCTTCATCGATCAGTGCCCGCAGCTTGGTCGGGCCATCGCCGGCACTCAGGTTTACCGAGCTGCCCTTGGCTCGCTCCTGCACGGCCCGCTCCACCTCGATCAGCGGCGACACCCAAGCATCCGAACTTCGGGCATCCGAACTTCGGGCATCCGAACTTCGGGCATCCGGTCGGGGTCCCGGGGATCGGGGATCGGGGCTTCGATTCGCTGGTGGGCTGAGTGATGCAGCCATTTCTTCCCCTTGGTCAGGCTGGACGCTGCCGCCTTACGGCCATAGAACGAACTCAAGGTCACTGGGGGAAGTGGGTGAGGCTAAATCTGCCATTGGGTCGCCATTGATGCAAGGGCCAATTTCGTCGGGTGGGCGCTAACCCCAGGCAGCCTGGGAACCGGGGCTGTCAGTGTCCCAATGTCCAATCGAGCCGGGGACCAGCGGCTCGGGGTCGGGCTCGTCAATGGTCGCAGCGGGAAGCCTCCTGGCCATGGCCATGAAGGCACCGGTTATGGGGGCAGTAACGCTGTCCGGCAGCCGCACGCCGTCCTGGACGCACTCGTCGATGCGACGCTCCGGTAGGAAGATCGGAGATGCCAGGCAGGCTGCCGATGGGTTGTTGGTCATGGCTCCCAGAGTGGAAGTGAGCTGGGCCCGAGCTCTTTGCTGGCGAGGGGCGCGATTGACGACCGGAACGATCCGCCCGACGCTGACCCCAAAGCTGATCAACTCGTTCACTGCCCGAATGAGGCCGTGGAGACCCTTCAACCCAGGCAATCCCACCACCAGGACGACGTCAGCATGGGTGGCAGCTGTGCGACTCATGACATTGCGTTCCTCGACGTCCAGGGATCCACCCTCCCGTTCACCCTCGAAGTCGGCCTCCACGTCGCATACGATCACCGAGTAGGCCCGGCGAAGGTTGTCGAAGGCAGCTTCGAAGGCTCGGGGCCGCATGGCTGCCCAGGCATGGGGGCGCCGCAATCCCAGCAACAGGTGATAGCCGCGTTCTTTGACGTCAAAGATCAACGAGACCACATCGGCCGGGTCTGGCGCACCGTTGCGGTGAGCCTCCACCAGCTCCTGGACTCCAGGCACCACGTCGCCAGCGTCGTGGAGCATGGCCTGATCGGCGTAACGGGCCAGGTCGGCTACCAGTACCGACCCCCCGGGCCACCGTTCCCGGGCGTCCCCTGCGTCGGTGCCCACCGAAGCAGTGCCGGTCGGATGAGCAAGTGCCAGGCCCTGGGCCAAGGCGATGGCGATCGTCGAGGCGCCGGTCCCGCCTGGCCCGCACACCAGTGCCACCTGACCTCGCCTACCGCCGGTAACGATCTCGGGATGCAGGCCGGGCACCTCGTCAGCTGCGGCGACGGGCACGGCGTTGGACCGCAGCGCATCAAGGAGAGCTTGGCGATCGAAGTCTTCGGCCAAGGCGACGCTGGCTCCCAGCGATCCCCAGTCCGCCGAGCGGCGACTGTCGTCGACCACCAACACTGCGCAGTTCGAGCGAGCGATGGCATCGATCAGATCGCGGTCTAGCGCTGACAGACCGGCATCGATGATCGCCGCCGAAAACGCCCGACCCGACCCCAAACGGGCCAGCAGCTCCTCGGCCGAGAGACATTTCACGAACTCGACCGGTATGGACAGGGAGTTGGCCCAACGGGCCAGATCGTTGAACCACCCGGCCCGCGGCGAGGCCAGGCCCAACAGCACGTAGCGCTCGACGGGCATCAGCCGTTGGGCCCGGCCGTGCCGACCGGGACCGGTGTCTTGTAGGCAGTGGGCCCGATGGGCATGGTGGCACCGGTGGATCTCGCCAGGAGTACCTGGCCGGCGTTCACCGCCTGGGTCAGGGCCAAGACGTCCGGCCAACTCTTCAGAGCCACGGTCACCACCTCCGATCTCCCCGAGGTGCCTCCCAAGGAGGGCGAGCTGGCACTCAGGGCAATCACTCGGACATCGATGGCCACGGCCATGGTCGAGGCGTCGGGACCGGATCCGTAAGTGGCAAGGACATCGACCGAATCCCCGACCGCCAGAGTTCCATCAACCGCTCGGGACGCGTCAACCGGAAACGAGACCTGGCGCTGGCCCAGGCCGCCCTCCCCAGCGGCCACGTCGCTGGCCTGCACCAGCTCGCCGGCTCGCACCGGCGAGGTCACCACCGCCCCGATCAGACGAGCAGGGTCACGGTAGGCGAACTGGTCGGAAAGGTTGCTCGGCAACTGCATCGGAGCAGTGGCCAGGTCCTCGGCCGTCACATGCTGGCCCACAGTGAGGGGTCGCTGGGCGACGACGTAATCCACTCGATGATCAGTGGAGGCGTTGGTGTAAGCGGCGAAGATCCCCACCGCCGCCGCTGCGATCAGGAAACCCCCGACGACCGCTCGGCTCCCCGGCAGGGATCGGCGGCGGCGCAGGGGCCGCGCTCGAGAGTCAGATTTGCCTGCTCCGCTGCTCTCGTCACCTGTCCGACTTGTGTCCCGTTTGGCCGTCAGCACGTCACATCGTCCTCCAAATGCCGAGAGGCTGACCGTCGTCAGCCATCTTCGCTCCGCCAGTGATCCTTGGCAAGAGCCATATTCTATGCCATCTCTCTTGTTCTCATGGCATCTTCCAGGTTATCTTATGGTAGATGACGATCTTGGCGGGATACGAGCTCTTGAATGTCTTGGGGCAGGGCTCCATGGGGCTGGTCTTCCGCGCTCATCCGGTCGGCGCCTCGGAGGGGGCCAAGTGGGTGGCGGTCAAGCGGGTACCCGTCAACGGTGACGCTGACTTGATGGCCCAGCTGAGCCACGAGGCCATGACGCTGGCCAGACTGGATCACCCCAACGTGGTGCGCATCCACGAAGTGGTACCGGACGGAGCCGGTATGGCCATTGTGATGGAGTACGTGGTCGGCGGCTCGGTGGCCGATGCCCTGCGTCGGACGGGTCGCTTGACGCCAGGTGAGGTGGGTCTGCTGGCCGGCGAGGTGGCCGACGCCTTGGCAGGCGCCCATGGCCTGGGCCTGGTTCATTGCGATGTCAAGCCGTCCAACGTTCTCCTCGGTGCTGACGGCCGCGCCAAGTTGTCCGATTTCGGCCTGGCTCGCTGCATGGCCCGCGCATCCCTGTGGGGCGGCGCAGTGCTCGGCACGGCTGAGTACCTGGACCCGGCGGTCGCTGAGGGAGGTGCGCCTGGCCCTCGCAGCGACGTCTATTCCCTTGGGGTGATGTGCTACGAGGCACTCACTGGTCGGTTGCCTTACCTGGGGGCTACTCCCCTAGCGGTGCTGCGAGCTGCCGATCGGGGAAAGCCGGTTCCGGTCGTCAACGTCGCCTCGGACGTGCCCATCGCACTGGCGGCGGTGATAGAGGCTGCGATGGCTCGCCACCCCGACCGGCGCCCGGCCAGTGCGGCGGAGATGGCGGCTGCGGTGCGGGGTGCTCTGGGCTCAGGTCCCGCCGTCCATGGTACGGCGACCATCGGCTGCCGCCCGGGTGGCACACCGAGTGGCCCGCCGGGTGGCGGCAGCCCCGATCCAACGCCCGAGGCGCATTCCCCGAGGCAGTTGCCGGCCCCAGGCGAGCCCGGAGTAACCAAGGGTGATCAGCCTGGCGATCAGCCTCTCCGGTCCGGCCCTCGGGCTCTCCTACCCCGCACCGGCGCGGTGTCGGAACCCCGCTTACCCAGGATTCTCTCGGCCGACGAGGCATCGCAACGACATCGGAGGTGGATCGTGGCCCTGGCAGCGGCTGTGTTGGCCGTCGTCGCGGTGGTCCTGCTGATGGGACAGCACTTGCACGGTAGTGCCCATCACAAGGTGACCCAGACTGGGCATCCCGGGAGCCATCCCGCTCGGGCGCGGTGTCGGCCCGCGGGCACACCACCGCTCCCGGCCGACGCCCAGGTTCTGGCCGCCGGACCGGACTCAAAGGGATGCGCCACCACGGCAGTGTGGTTTCACAACATTCTCAGCCTGAATCGCCTGGCCGGAGATCCGCCTGCCCGTTTCGCCCTGGGCCAGCCGGGAGACGACCCACTGCTGGGTGATTGGGACTGCTCAGGCCGGGCTACCCCGGCCCTTTACCGGCCCTCGACCGGAGAGGTCTTCTACTTCGGTGGCTGGGCTCCAACCGGCAAACCTCTGCCCAGCGAGCGGGTGGCACTAACCGGGGTGCGCTTCGGACGACCAGTCCTGGAGAGACGACCAGCCGGGTGCGACCTGGTCACCGTTCTCAAAAATGGACGCAGTGATCCTCTCGTGTCCCAGCCCACTCACGCGGAAGCCCATGAGAGGCCATCAGCACCCCTCTGAGTGTATGATGACCGGCCATGACCGACCCAATACGGTGGATGAGCACTAAGGAGGCGTCGGAGCGCCTGGGAGTGACCCTTCGCACCCTTTACCGATTCCTGGACGAGGGTCAGCTGCCCGGGTTCAAGTTTGGCCGTGTCATAAGGCTCAAGGAGGCGGACGTGGAAACCTTCATCGAGGGATCGCTCATCGTGCCCGGCAGCCTCGAGCATCTCTACCCCGAGCCCAAGAGCGACACCTCGGTGACTGAGGCCAGGCGGATGTAGACAGTGGCCGGCGGATCAGCGTCGACCCTCAGGGTCATCACATCGGTACCGACCGATTGCAGCTCACCCGCCACGAGTTCTTGTGCCTGGGAGAAGCCCACGAGGATCCGCGGCCGGCTGCCAGCCACCACGCTCAGCACGTCGGCCAAGCCCAGATCGAGGGGTAGCGAACGTGGACCGGGGTCGGGCGTCGGCCTGTCTCGGCGGGCTCGCAGTGACGCCACCGCCACCCAGGGGACGATGATGGTCACGCCTCGCCCCTCGGTGCGCAATACCGCCAGCTCCCTGGCCACCCCAACCAGCCGGCCGCGGTGAGCCCGCCCGGCGGTGGTCTTCAGTAGCACCGTGGCCGAGTGTTCGGCCAGGTCGAGCGCCACACCGGCAAAGGTGGCCTCCTCGGCGGCCTGTCGCCGGAGCCACTGCTGGCGAGAGCGGGCCTTGGCTGCGTCGACCGCTCTGGCCTCGCCCGCCCAGCGGCGCAGCTCGGCCATGAGTTGGTCGACACCAGCTTCGTCGCCGTGGCGGGGTCCCGGTCCGGTCACCTGGTCAGGCTATGACTCGACCTCGAGGAGCCCAGCATCAGGGGACCTGCCGTGGAGGCGGACCGGCATCAGCACCCAGTCGGGGAGTCGAGAACAGAGCCGGGCGGGAGTGGGAAGTAGGGTCGCGGCCATGGAGCCGGCCATGGGTGACTGTCTCTTTTGTCGAGTCCTGGCGGGGGAGGTGCCATCGGAGGAAGTGGCGTCGTCGCCTGGGACCTATGCATTTCGTGACATTGAGCCCGGCGCACCAACCCATGTCCTGGTCATTCCCCGCCGGCACATCACCGACGCCGGCGCTATTGGCCCCGAAGACGCCGCTGTCCTGGCCGAGATGCTGGCTACCGCCCAAGGGGTAGCCCGCGCCGAGGGCGTGGCCGACAGCGGCTATCGGCTGGTCCTCAACGTGGGCGATGACGCCCGCAACTCGGTGGGCCACCTTCACCTCCATGTCCTCGGTGGACGTCTCATGGGCTGGCCACCGGGTTGATGGCCCCAGTGCCCAGGCGACCATTGTCGGCCGTGGTGCTGGCGGCCGGCGAGGGGACGCGCATGCGCTCAGCTCGCCCCAAGCCCCTCCACCGGCTGTGCGGCCGGCCGATGCTCCAGTACGTGCTGGACGCCCTGGTTGACCTGCCCATACGGCGGGTGGTGGTGGTGGTCGGCCATAGGGCCGACCAGGTGGTGAAGGCCCTCCAGGCT
>QHCF01000064.1 GCA_003244275.1 Acidimicrobiales bacterium | reverse complement strand
AGAGCATCTGACTACGGATCAGAAGGTTGTGGGTTCGAATCCCGCCGAGCGCGCAGAGAAAGTGCAGGTCAGCAGGGGTATTTGCTCCAAGGCCCAGCCCGCTTGACGACCTACTTGACGACCTAACTCCCGGCAGCAGGCCGCCAACCACCCCAATCTCATAGGCCGGGCGACGGCCGCCGGGTCGGTTCTGGGTTGGGACTGCTCCCCCATAGCACCCGGCTCACGGCTTCGGCGGCCTCTCGGCGCTGCTCCTCCACCAAGTGCCCGTAAACGTCCTTGGTGACCGCGATGCTGGAGTGCCCCAGCGTGGATGACACAACATGAAGGGGCACCCCTTGGGCCAAGGCGAACGTCGCCGCCGAGTGGCGAAGCTCATGGGGGTGACGCTTCCCCAAACCGGCCTCTTGGGCGATTCGGGTGAAGGCCCGCGAGAAGTTGTCCGGGTCGAGGGTATGGCCCAGTTCTGTCGTGAAGACCAGCCCGTGGTCGTCCCACGCCGGTCCAACGGCCAGTCGCTCAGCAGCCTGGCGCTTCCGATGCTCACGCAGTGCCTCCACCACCGGGTCGGTCAAGGCCTGGGTGCGCCACGATGAGGCAGTCTTGGGACGGCTTATCACCAGGTGGGTGGCGGCCGTTCCGCCGTCCCGTGTGCGCTGACGGGCCAGGCTCGCCCCGACGCGGAGGGTGCGAGCATCGAGGTCGACATCCGACCAGGCGAGGGCCAGCGCCTCGCCCCGGCGAAGCCCCAGGCCCAGGATGACCAGGTACAGAGCCTCCAGCCGGTGCCCACGGACCGCGCCAAGCAGGATCCTCGCTTCCTCGGGGGTTAGCCATGTAGAGGCACGCCTGCCCACTGCCACCGGCTCGGACAACTCAGCCACGTTGCGGGTGACCTTTCCGGAGCGGCGCGCATCATTCAGTGCACGACGCAAGGTTGTGCGGATGAGCCGACAGGTGTTGGGCGAGTAGCCGGCCTGTTGTTTGGTCGAGATGAGGCTGTCCACATGTTCAGGTGCCAACTTGGCCAGCTTGAGATGGCCGAGTTCGGGAATCAGGTGGAGTCGAACGATGTCGGCGTAACCGTTCGCCGTTTTATCGGCCAGCGTGCCGTTCGCCAAGCGTCGGACGAGAATCGTGTCGCTCCAATGTCTCAGCCACCATGCCACCGTCGTCCGGTCGTCTCCGGGAGGCTGTCCTTCCTCCAGGCCCGTCGCCAACTTCCGGAGCTTGCTGGCCACTTCAGTCCGGGTACGGCCATAGACCGATTTCCGGCGGCGCTTACCACCCACGTAACCGAGATCCAGTTTCCCCTCCCACCGGCCATCGGGCCGTTGTTTTGGGATGGAACCCTCGCCCCGTCCCCTCCTCGGTCGCACCTTCGGGCTACCCTGTGCCACATCGACCTCCTCACAGGTCGTCTCCAAACGTCGCCCCGGCAACTCCACGGCCGGGGCAACGGTCAGGCAGTCTGACATCCGGGGCGGCCATGGGGGTTAGGACCGGCCGCTACTGATTACTGTTGGGCTCCTGAGGACGAGCACGGCGATGCTCTTGTGCCGCGGCCCATGCGCTCGACGCCGAGCAGATCAGCACAACAAGTACCCCGGTGACCACCGCACTGGCAATGCTGTCCCCCTCAAGCAGTAAGCCCACTGCGACCATGGCAAGGCCGACCAACCCGCTTCGCAGAAGGAAATACCGAGGGGGGTTTCGAGAACGAGGCACGGGCACATCATGCCCAAGTCACAGGCTGAAGCGACAATGGGCCATGGCCCAAGATGTCGAGCCCTACCACACAGAGATTCATCCCCTGGCCATGCCGGGTGGGGCACTGATCGTCGCCGAGCACGAGGACCAGGGCCATGCCCGTCTGTCGCTGGTCGCAGGAGAGGATCCCGGCGACTCAGAGAACCTGGGCGACTGGGACAACGACCCCGGCTGCGTCGTCCCGGCCCGAATCGAGGCCGAGTCAATTCGCCACGTCGTGTGGCACTCGGTCACCGGCATCTCGCCCGGTCCGGGATGTCAGGGTCCCGATTGCCGGGAGAGAGGGTTCTAGGCCCAATCAGTACCCGAGGCAGCACTCGCCCGCATTGACACAAGCCGGTCGCGGAAGAAGTTGGGGGACCGGCCGCTGAAAGTGGTGGAACTGGAGGGTTGGCCTTATGCTCCCTTGGCCGCCACGGGTGTCAGCCCGCAGATTCGCGCCGCTAACCAACAAGAGGAATTCAAAGATGCCCCACAAGCGCCTTCCAGCCGGCCTGACGTTCCTTGGCGCAGTGATGGTGGGTGCCGCGCTATTGGCCGGGTGTGGCAGCGCGGCGCCCTCTGCAGCGCGCCAGGTGCCCCTGCTGGGTCCGGCTACGACGGCTGTGAATACTGCTGCCCCGACTTGGGCCGTCCCCGGCACCTCAGTGCCAGCCACGACTGCTCCAGCCACGACTGTTCCGCCCGCAGCGGTGAACGTCACCGTCCGATCAGTGCACGCGCCAGCGCCGGTTGTCACCACCCCCTCCCCTCATCTGGTCACGCTGCTACGGCCCACTCCTGCTCCGAGCACTTCCGCACCTTCTCGCACCACTCGTTGCGGCCCCGACTACACGGGTGCCTACGGTGCCGACCCCAACGCCATGGCCAACACCGGAAACGGCACCCAACTCATCACCGTCTCTGACCCGAGCAGCTCAAGCACCTCGGGCAAGCTCACCGCCTGGGACAAGACCGGTGGGTGCTGGGCGCCCCACTCCTTCCCCGGACAGCCGGCCCAGCCCTTCCGGGCCGAGACCGGCTACGGGGGAATCAGGCCCTACGGCAACCGAGTATCCGGTGACGGCTCCACTCCCCAGGGGTTCTTCGGCTTCGAGGGGACCATGTACGGAGTCTCACCCAACTCCCCCAACGGCCGTTACGGATATCAGCATCTTGTCTGCGGGGACTGGTGGGACGAGCAACCCGGTTCTCCCACCTACGACACCTTCCAGCCCTACCCCTGCGGGGTGACTCCCCCCTTCGCCGGGGACTCCGAGCACCTGTGGACCGAGACCGTGGCCTACCAGCATTTCGCCGTCTTGGCTCTGCCCCATCCGCCCGAGAATGCCTCGGGCATCTTCCTGCACGACTACACAAACTCGGGGGTCACCGCCGGCTGTATCGCCCTTCCTCCAGGTGAGTTGGACGCGGTGTTGGGTTGGATGAACCCGGCCGCCGACCCGGGTATCGCCATCGGCACTACGGGGGCCATGAACGGCCTGTAGCCGACACCACGGCCGACAGCTGGTGTCAGCCTCCGGTGGCCGAGAAGTGCTGGTAGTCGGGAGCAGCGCTCCACCGGCCTCCCCACGACCAGCCGACCGAGGAGAAGGCCTCCACCAGGGTTCCGCCCGGCAGAGCCATGCCCGGCCGGACGGCACTGCGGTTCAGATAGACGGTTCCCGACGGAGGGATGACCGTTGCCCCATCCACGTAGGGATTCTCCACGTCGTTGACATCTATGGCCTCTCCGTAGGCGTGTACCGACCACTCGGGCGGCCCTGAAGGAACGACAGCATCCCGGCAATTGAACCCGGACGTGTCGTCGGCCGCGGCAGCGGCGTTGTCGTTGCCGCCGTAGGCGGCCTGGGGGACCATCTCGTGTATTGGGAATCGTTGGTTCCACAAGTTCTGGAACACTTGGGTAACTGGAGCCACCACCGCCTGATTGACGACCATGGCTCCCACATGCGGTTGCTCATCGAAGCCCCAGTAGCCGAGGTGCAAGAGCCGTAGCTGGTCAGGCCCGACCGGACAGCCCGGGTGCCAGGTCCCACCGAGGTCGGCGGCGGTCACCGCGGACACACTCCCTGAGAACGCTGGCGGGGCGGTCGTGGCGGGCACCACCATCACCGACGGTGGCGAGACCGCGACTGGAGGGCCAGCCGGGTATGCAGGGACGGCTTGGGCCGGGACGGGCGGCGTCACGACGACCACGGCCTTCCTCGGCCCTGTGCCGTCGATAGCTGTGGTGGCGGCGCCGCATGCGCCAAGCAGCATCCCGGCGACCACGACCACCATCAGGGCACCGACCCAGTGCCTCCTCATGGCGCCAGGGTAGACCTCTCAAGATGGGAGTCGAAGTGGACGCCCCAAGGGAGTCCAAGAGAACCCCTCCCATGACGGCAAACCATGAACACCAGAGCCGCCGCAACTACGTACCGACTGAGCGCCCCGTGGCCTCTGCGGGCTGTACTACGGCGAGCAATCGCAGTTCACCCGCGAATAGCGGGTAGTCAGCGTTTCCGCCGGTGGTTCATGGTGGAAGTTCCATCAAGCGGGCGGTCCGACGGTACGCCTCGCTGGTGGCCTCGATGATGTTCAAGCGCTCAGGTTGGCTGAGGACTCCCGCGAATGGGGCCGCCGAGCGCATGTCGCTTGCCCGCTGGGAAGTGGACAGGACAGCATCCTGGCGTCGGCCTCGGGACCTTGGGAAAGCAATTCCTCCCACTCTCTGAAATAGGGCTCGGAATGTCCATTCCGGGGCATTCCACGTAGCCGGGCTAGGTTGCGCCAGGCCTTGGCCATCACTGCATCCGGGTCGGCCAGCAACGTTGCCGCGGTCGCCCGTCCAAATGCCAAGGGAGCGCCGGTCCTCCGGGCTCATGGTTGACTCGTCCCGCCTCCAGCCTCTCCCTGGCGGCCAGGTCCGGCTCCGTGTGCTCGGCCCTCCTACGTCTCAGCATTGCCGTCGCCGGCGCCACCTCGCCCCTTTCCCCCCACCTCAACACCAGCCAGTCTGTGCTCGGCGGCGGCCAACTGATGCACCAGCCTCTCGACCTCGTACCGGCGCTCCAGGGCAATCTGATTGGCTGTGTGACACTGCGCCTCACACCGTGACAGTTCGGCTTCGTACCGGACCTGAGCGACCACCATCTCGGCCTGGTGCCTCTCGGTCAGGTCGGCCACTGCCCGCTCCACCATCTCAGGAGCCTCGAATTCTGCCACCTGGAGGTCTGCGGCCAGGAGGTGGGGACTTGGGCCAGAGTCATGGGTGGAGGGTAGACCTTGGGCCGGATCGGTTCCCCGGATCACACTTCAACGGAAGTCGAATCCGGGTAACTACTCAGGGGTCATCACTGACGTCCGTGTCGTCCTCAGCTTCGATGTAGCAAGTAAAGCAAGTAAGCGGAACCATCCAGCACCAACCCGGCCGCCACGGCGATGAGCAGACAGATGTAGGCGGCGAGATCCGTGAAGTCGGCGAGGGCCAGAAAGGCGAGAGGATAAAAGATGAGGTCCTGCAGGTGCGGGTGGCTCCTACACCATGCCACCATCTGGTCCCAAGCCAATAGAGAAATCACCGCCATCGCCCCGTACACGACCACGGCCACGGCTCCTACTACGGGGCCACGCTTGGATATAAGTTCGACGCTCAGCAAAATCAAGACGATGGCTTCGCCCAGGCGGAACCATAGGGGCGGCTTGGTGCCATGGAACCAGGAGGCCATGGTGGCAACGGCGGCCCTCGCTGGTCCCTTACGCCGGACCCGGTGGCCACCGGAGCGATGACGATGGTGTCGACTCACTGGTTGGCGGCCTCCACCTTCTTGGCCAGCCGGCTCTGTCCCAAGACGCTGGCCGGAATAAGGACGGCGATGAAGGTTGCGGAGCCAAGCACGGGCGAGTGAAGCCAGAACGACGAGACCAGCAAGGTGATTCCGAAGAACAACACGACGCCGAAGGCCGATACCGCCAGGTGCCGCCGAATCTGAGAGCGCATCTGCCTTGCCCAGGCGAGGGCCACGGAAGACACGTATGGATCAGGGTGGGGGCGACCCTGCCGTGCCATGCGAACGACCTCACGACGCATGCGGCTGCCGAGCTGACGGTAGGCCCTATCCACTTGCCGCTGAGGCCCGTCCTCGACTTCCAGGTACTGCAGGAACCTGTGAAACCGACTGGTGGTCGTCGCGGTCACCACCAGAAACTAATACCCAGCTTCGGTGGTGAGGGGTCTGCAAAGTCGGCAACGTTGATTCTCGGGCAAGTCGTCGGGCGGAGCCGCACTTTGGGCATGAGGTTTGGGTGAGGCACGGTCGGGCCATGGAGTCGCAGAGGCCCCGGCGCCGGCACCTGACTCGCCAACAGCCCCACCTTCTTCGGCCCACCGTGTACACGGTCAAGGGGGACCACGGGCGTCATCTGGTCCCCGCCCGACCGTCGGCTCCAACTTCCCAGGGGTGGGTCAACTCCGATGGCCTGCCTCTGTGCGGGGACCCATGGCTGAACGAGGCTCTTCGGACCGGGGAGTTGGGTTGGCGGGTACTGCCGCTCCACAACAGCCGGGCGCCGCTGGTGGATCTCCTCGAAGCCAGCGGGGACCGGGGTCAGATCCAGCGGTGGTGGATGCGGTGGCCCTGGTGCGGGTGGGGCTTGGCCACCGGCAAGGGTCTGACGGCCAGGGTCATCGAAGGCCCGCAGGGAGCCCAGTCCTGGTCCGCCATGATCACTCAGTACGAATCTTGGCAGTCGGATCCCGAGGCCTGGGCACTCACCAGCGGCGGCCCTCCAGGAAGGACGGGGAGGGTTATGTTCGCCCGCGGGTACGGAGCCACCATGGAGGTGGGGCCGGGGCTGACGTGGAGGGGTACCGATGACTGGGTGGTGCTTCCCCGACCGGGACAGTGGAGGTTGAGGCTTCCTCCCAAGCCCCGCCGGGGCCGACACTGATTCGATTCCGGGCCGCGCGGTACCTATCGCTGACCTCCTACTTCTGAAATTGACGAAGGCGACGGGGCACTGACCGTCTTGAGGCTCGCTGACGGCCCCGGGTGAGGTCACGGAGGCCCCCTGGAGCCAATCAGGGATGTAGGAGCCGACTGGGGTACCGGTTCTCGGCAGGGCCGGTATCGGGCTGCCGACCGATGCCGACGCCGACGACACTCCTCCCGGCCGTCCCACCATGCCCGGTACCTGACCCTCTCCTCCTGGTGTCGGGCACGCATCCGATCCATGGCGCCGACGGTCCCGAGGGTCTCGGCAGCAGCGTCCAGGGCAGTCACCATGTCGGACTCCGCTGGGTCACTGAGTCGCCATCGGCCCTGGTCAGGCACGGTCAGTCCGACTTGGGCCAGGGAGTGGAGGACTCGTTGGGCCTGCCTGTCCGAGACGCCCAGGACCGCAGCCAGGGCAGGTGTCCGGACCGGGCCTCGGGACAGTACACCGAGGACGATGGGGGCTGAGGCGGGCAGGCCGATCCAGACATCGTGAGCCCGTGGGACCGCCGGCTCGGGGTCTTGCCGCCCCCCCTTGAGCACTACTGGGTCATATATGTCCTCACCCTGGTCAGGGGCCGGGCAAGAGAGCAGGTACGTGGACCCGAGCCTGCCCACGCCGACCTCGACGATGGCCAGCCACCCAGCCTGCTCCAGCCGGTGGATGGCCCGGCCCACTGTCCGTCGCTGGATGGAGCAGGTAAAAGCTACCTGTCGCTGGGAGCGCCGGACCTCGACTCGGGCCAGCCCCTCGCCGAGAGCCACGAGCGCGTCCAGGACCCGGAGGTCCACTGCCCCCGACGCCCCGGCCCAGACCCGGCGTGACATCGTGGCCCTGACCCGGGCCAGTGTCTCGATGTCGGCCGGGTCCGGGACTCGTACCGGCGCCAGCAGGGGACGCTGTACCCCGGCCGACCACCCCGAGTGGATGGATGCCCGGCACTGGCGGACGCCATCCTCCTCGACCAGCCCGCACCGTCGGGCCGCATCGAGCAGTGCGGCCTCGACCTCAGCCCGTCCCGGTCCTTGACCCGAGGTCCCGGCCAAGGTGTAGGCCCACCGGTGAAGGGTGCTGTTGCGGCGGTGGCCGTCACGGGGAGCCGCGGCCACCTCCTGCATCGCCCGCTGGAGCATCCCTGTCCCGTCCCCGGCCCATGGCTCGGACGCGGGCTCGGCCTCGGGCTCGGCCTCGGCCTCGGCCTCGACCTCGATCGGGGCCAGCAACCAGGCCGGCGCCCAGGGCAACTCCTCGACCCGGCCGAGCGGTCGAACCCAGTGGTACGCGGTCCCGGACTCGTGGGTGCTGGGCGCCACCACGGCCATGTGGCTCGGGCCGGCCAGGATGTCGAGCCCAGCGACGGCGACAGCTTTGTGCCCCGTCGGTATCCGGAAGTAGAGGTGCCTGCCCCCCTCAGGTCGCCCGGACCGGGCCTCGGCGTACCCGCCCGGGAGCAAGCCATGGGTCTCAGTCAGTTGGGCCAGGACCGTTTCGGCGCCGGGGCCATCGAGATCCACCACCAGCAGTCCTTCGAGCACCACCCCCAGGTTGGACACGGGGCGGATCCGCCCCGTGTCTGACCCCCGACTCCAAGCCCGGGCTACGGGGTGCTTGCCGGGCCGGCACCCACCTCTTCTCTTACACGTACATGACCCGCCGACTCCGACCCCGTACAACTCCACGACCCGATGGCCGGCGGCGACCAGGCGCCTGGCCTCGACCAGGACCGGCGTATCATTCTTGGCCCGGCTGGCAGTCTTGGGGTGGGCCTTTTTGGTTTGGGCCGGGGCTGGGCGCCGACACGGGCTCAGCTCCCGTCTGAGTGCAGCTTCCCGCCAGGCATCGGCTTCCACCGGTCCGGGGAGCCGACACGTCAGCCCACCATCGGAGACCCGCGGCGAGTAGTCACCTACCCGGAGCTCAGCGGCGAACGCGGCTACGGCATCCGACGCCCCCTCGACCACCAGGGTCCGGGCGCAGGCCATGGCCGCGCCTCTCGGCGCGGACCGACCACCAGCCGCGGCGTGGGCGCAGGAGCAATCTCACGGTCCCGACCCCCTGGAGGCCCACGGGGCTGGGCCGGGTCACCGCCCTCGTCGGAGTCCGACTCGTCATCGCCCTCGACCCGGGCCGCCAGTCCGGCTAGCAGGGCTGCCACTTGGGCCGTGCCCACGGCCCGGTCGGTGGCCGCCCAGCCGGCCAGCAGCGCCATTACCTCGACCAGGGGAGACGTGTCGCCGGCCAGTGCTCGGGCCTCGGCGCTGGCACTCATTGCCTCATGCACCAGCACTCCCCACTCCTCGGCGATCAGGTCGGGGTCGGGAGCTGGGTCGGGGCAGCCGGGGTAGGCCCCGCGCACCACCCGGTAGCCGTGGTCCCATGGTGGACCGTGGTCCACGTGCCACGGGACAGATCGGCTGCCCTGGCGCGGTCCCACGGCGCAACACCGATGGGGGTCGCCGTCGTGTCGACCGCCCGCAGCCACCGGGGGGTCACGTAGCTGTCATCCTCCGCCCGGCGGCCCTGGGCCTGGGTGGCCAACGCAGCCATGGCTCCCCGAGCGGTCACATTGACGCGACACCGGCGTGGCCGAGTGGCTATACTCGGGGCTGCATAGGTATGCAGTGTGTTTTCACCGGCCCCCGGGGTGTGTCCTGGCTCGTCCACCCGCCGCCTTGCCTCCGGCGTAGAGGCCAACTCCCGGCTTACGGCCACCACGGGGCTGGTGCTACTGGGCATGCTTGCGGCCGAGGGCGTCACCATCGTTGCCATCGGCCCCCTGCTCCCCTGGCACATCGGGATTGGCCTCGCTCTCATCCCCCCGACACTGCTCAAGATGGGATCGACCATCTGGCGTTTTTGCCGCTATTACCTGGGCGATCTCCGCTACCGCCAAGCCGGTCCGCCGCACCCTCTCCTGCGGGTGATCGGGCCGCTGGTCACGCTGAGCACCGTTGCCGTGATGGTCACCGGGGTGGCCGTCTGGCTGGCAGGTCCACCGGCACACACCCTCGTCGAGCTCCACAAGGTCTCCTTCGTCGCCTTGTTCGCGGTCATGACCATCCATGTCCTCGGTCACATGGTCCGGGTTACCCGACTGGCCCGTGCCGACTCGACCAACGGTGGTCGCCTGGCATCCGGCTCACCCCAGCTAGTCAGAGGCCTGGTGGTGACCAGCCTGGTTGCCGGCGTAGTGATTTGGGTGGTCACGAAAGGGGCGATGGGCGGGTGGGCGGCGTGGACTAATGCTCATGAGAGGCCTGAGTCTGGTGAACTAGGAGCGGCCATCCTCACTAGGCTGGCCTGGTGAGCGTGCCCATCGGCCTGGACCGGCTCCGCCAGGAGCTGGGCAGCTACCGGATGGCGCCCTACCTGGTGACGGTCAACGACGATGGTCGTCCCCACGCGGTTGCCATCGCAGTGGGGTGGGATGGAGGAGCCCTGGTGACCAGGGCCGGCTCCCGCAGCCTGGCCAACCTCGTCCGGCGCCCCCAGGTCACCCTACTTTGGCCACCGTCCGAACCTGACGGCTACAGCCTGATCGTGGACGGGATGGCTTCTACCATCTCGCCGGCCGACGATCGTGTGACAGTGGAGCCAGTCAGTGCCGTCCTTCACCGCCTGGCTCCGCCGGTGCCTGGCCAGCCGGTCCGGTCGGACTGTGTGAGCGTGCTGCGCCGGTGATGCGGTAGCAGGATCTGACTTCGGATACCGTCCAAAAGCCGGGAAGGGGCCGCAGGCAATGGCCGCCCTTGGCGTACTGGGACAGTCGCTGACGATCTGTTGCTCCCAGCATGGCGATGACATCGTGAATCCCTCCCGGGCCAATGGCCCGCAGGACACGGTCCCCACTGCTGGTGCGGGGCGGCAGACAAGACGAGATTAGGACCACCGGCGAGATTCCCAGCGCCGACAGCACGCCAACCCGCCCAACGGATTTCCAGAGCGTCTCTGGGCGGACGAGCCCTCCACCTGTCGCGGTGAACGCCCAAGTGACGTCGAAATACCACGCTGCTCCGCGGGCATCGCCGGCCACCAGGTCCATGGTCAGCCCAACCCCCGGGATCGGGTGTTTAACGGTATGGTCTGCGCCCGAGATTGGCCACGTTGACGGCAATCCGCCCACCAGGCTCCAGCACCCGGACGCATTCGCCCAGAACGTCGCGCAGCAGTTCCAGGTACCCGACATAGCGGGCCGGGACGACGCCTTGGCCGAGCGCCTCCTCGTACTCCTTACCGGCAAATATGGCGAGGTGACCACCAGCGCGACGCAGTTGTCCGCCCCAAGTGGCGGGCGTCGGCACAGACGATCGGCTCAGCCAGGTCGGGAGGGGCCTTGACCTCCTCAGCAGTGGAGATCTGCCTGGGAGCGAACCGGGCGTAAAGGCCGCTGGCGTCGTGGCTCTCCCGCCGGCTCACGCCGAAATTGCTGGTCGAGGTGCCCAGAGCCGCTCGGCGGGTCATCGGTCCGAACCGTCTTCCCCGCCCACAACCCGTAGGCCCTCCAGGCGACGGCGGGCCAGCTCGAAGCAGGCCACCGCACCGGCGGCAGCGACGTTGAGTGATCCGAGGGAGCCGAGCTGGGGTATTGATACCGTCACGTCGCATCGTTTGCGAGTCAGTCGAGCCAGGCCCCGGCCCTCAGCCCCGAGCACCAGGGCGACTGGCCGGTCGGCCAAGTCCAACGAGAACACCGAGCCGGGTGCGCTGGCATCCAGACCCACTGTCCATACGCCGTGGCGGGCTAGGACGGCCAGTGCGCTGGGAATACCCGGCACCACCGCCATGGGCAGATACTCCACGGCACCGGCCGCCGCCTTGGCCACGGTGGGGGTG
The DNA here is from genome assembly GCA_003244275.1 of Acidimicrobiales bacterium. GTDB lineage: Bacteria > Actinomycetota > Acidimicrobiia > Acidimicrobiales > QHCF01 > QHCF01. The sequence goes on along the minus strand of QHCF01000064.1, from coordinate 6,701 downwards.
ACGTGGGCGGAGCGATGCCGGGGCAGCACCACACCGGTAACCCCGGCCACCTCGGCGCTGCGCAGCACGGACCCAAGGTTGTGGGGATCGGTCACCCCATCCAGTACAACCAGGAAGGGCGGAGCGGCCACATCGATCGTCCGGCACAGGTCATCCAGATCGGCCTCAGGCAGCGTGTCGGCATGGGCCAGCACGCCCTGGGGGGCGTCGGTCCTGGCTGCGCCGTCCAGGCGGCCCCGGGCCACCTCACGGACCGGCACCCGGAGTGCCGCAGCCCGCTTGCCGATCTCGTCCAGGATGGGAGCCGGGTCCAGTCCCTCGGCCACCCACACATCCCGGGTGCGACGCCGCCCGGCCGCCAGCAGCTCCAGCACCGCTCGACGGCCTTCCACCTGCTCGCCCCCCAGGCTGCCACCCTGGGGCGGTGGGCTGGCAGGCGAGCTGCGCCGGTTAGAGGGCGAGGCCCCCCGACGACCGACGGGTGGCCTCCCACGGGGGAGTGGGTTACTGGCAGCTCGGCTGCGAGGGGCTGGCGTGGCCGCGGTGGAGCCGCTGCGGGAGGTGAGATTGCCGGACGGTTTACCGCGGGAGACTGGGGCTCCGACGGGTCTTCCGCGGGAGACTGGCGTGCCGGAGACACCTCGTCTGGGGGTGGGTCCTCCCCGGCTGGATCCCGATTGGCGGCGGGGGCTCAACGACCTACCTCTTCGACCAAGGCCACCGCCCAGCAGGCCATCCCCTCGGTGCGTCCCATGGCTCCCAGGCCCTCGGCCCGCTTGGCCTTGACACTCACCGGGGCTCCCACCACCTCCCCGAGGCGGCGCACCATGGCGGGGCAGTGGGGGGCCAGGGCCGGTGCCTCTGCCACCACAGTGCAGTCGATGTTGGCGGGGACCCATCCGGCCTCGGCGACCATGTCCACCACCTGGGTCAAGATGAACATGCTGTCCACGTCCTCCCAGGCAGGATCTCGTGCCGGGAAGTGGGTGCCGATGTCACCCAGCCCGGCCGCGCCCAAGAGGGCGTCAGCCGCGGCGTGGGCCAGTACATCCGCATCGCTGTGTCCGGCCAGGCCCAGTTCTCCCGGCAGGGTCACGCCTCCCAGGACCAGGCGCCGCCGGGGATCAGCGCTGAAGGGATGGACATCGAAGCCCAGGCCCACCCGTGTCCTCACCGCTGAAGGAGCGTCTCGGCCACGGCCAGATCAGCGTCCACTGTGAGCTTGATGTTGGCAGGCTGACCAGGGACTACAACCACGTTGCCCCCTACTGCCTCGACCAGGCTGGAGTCATCGGTCCCCTCCGCCTCGCCCCGGTGGGCGGTTCGCAGCCACCCGGCCCGGAATGCCTGCGGCGTCTGGACACCAACCAACGAGGCTCGGTCCAGCGTCTGGACGACCTGTCCGCCAACCACCCGCTTGATGGTATCCACCAACGCCACCCCCGGGACGGCGCCGTCGGCTCCCGAGGCCACCGCGTCCACCACCGCCTTGAACAGGGCTGGCGTGGCCAGAGGCCGGGCCGCGTCATGAATGACGATTATCTCGGCGTCACCAGGAACTACAGCCAGTCCGGCTCTTACCGATGCGGCCCGGGTAGCACCGCCTACCACCGTCACATGGGCCCAGCCCCCTGCCGCCGGGACAGGTCCGGGAGCCGGGTCGGGCACCACCAGCACAATGCCGTCAGCCACGGAGTGGGCCGCCTCCACCGACCAGTCGAGGACCCTGCGGCCAGCCAGCGACTCGAACTGCTTGGGCCTGCCGAAGCGACTGCCCCGGCCAGCCGCCACCACTATGGCCCAGACGACCAATGGGGCTGATCTCAGACCGCCACTGACCTCAGACCCACTGACCTCAGACCAGAGCCTCGTTGAGCTTGGCCTCAGCCTCGGGTTCGCTCACGCCAATGGCGAAGGTCAGCTCGGAGACCAGGATCTGGCGGGCCCTGGTCAACATTCGTTTCTCGCCCGCCGACAAACCCTTGTCCTTGTCTCGGATGGACAGATTACGCACCACCTCAGCCACCTGATAGATGTCACCAGACTTGAGCTTCTCGACATGGTTCTTGTAGCGCCTGGACCAGTTGGTAGGCATGCGCGCCTCCTTCTTGCGAAGGACCGCAAAGACCTCTTCGACCTCTTCGTCGTTGATGACCTCTCGTAGGCCGACCTCATCGGTGTTGTCGGTTGGCACCATCAAGGTGAGGTCGCCGTAGGCAAGACGCAGGACAAGGTACTCACGGGTCGTCCCGAATACCTCCTTGTCCTCCCGCTTTTCGATCACGGCTGCACCGTGGTGAGGATAAACGACCTTGTCACCGACATCGAACGACATACTTCTCCCAACTCAGAGCTAAAGGGACTACCCCCAGGATACGGGATTGACGCCCTACCCACAACTGGCGCGGGTAGACGCGGCGCCCGGGAGCGGGCAAGAATCTATGGGTCGATGGTGCTGGCCTCGGCCAGGCGGCCCAGGCCGTTCTTCACCAGCCTGGCGCGGGCCGCCCCAATCCCTCCCACCTGCTCCAGATCACCCACGGTGGCACCCATGACCTTGGGCAGATCGGCGAAACGGGCCACGATGGGATCGACCAGCGTGCCGGGCAGTCTGGGTATCTGCGACAGGAGGCGATAGCCCCGGGGCGTGAGACCAGCATCCAGACCATCGGCCAGGTGACCCAGGCGCAGCACGGCGGCAATGGCGTCGAGGTCAAGCAGATTCTCGGTGGACATGGTCCGCAGCTGCTCCATGGCCTGGTCGAGGTGCCAGGCGCGTTGCTCGTGGAGGTAGTCCCTCACCACCAGCCGGCGATCGTCGTTGACCCCGCCCATCAGCTCGTCCAGTTGGAGCATCAACAGCCTGCCGTCGTCGCCCAGCTCCACCAGGTAGCCGTCAACCTCTTCGGCGATACGGCGCACCATCTCGGCCCGCTGCAGAACGGTCACCACGTCGCGCACCGTCACATGGTCCTCGATCTCCGACACCGACAGCGACCGGGTAACGCCATCGAGGCGGTTCTTGTAGCGCTCCAGCGTCTGGAGCGCCTGGTTGGCCCGGTTGACCAGTTGGGGTATCGGCTGGAGGGGGTGCTTGAGGTCGTGGCGGTACACCGCGATTATCGACTGATCCTCCGACACCGAGATCACCGGCACGTCGATGGAGCGGGCCACCCGCTCGGCCGTGCGGTGTCGCGTCCCGGTCTCCGATGTGGCCACATCGGGGTTGGGCACCAGGTGGACATTGGCCCGGGCTATTCGACTGGCGTCGAGGGCCAGGATGATGGCCCCGTCCATCTTGGCCAGCTCGGACAACCTCGGGGGGCTGAACTCGGCGTCCAGCAGGAAGCCGCCGGAGCAGATGGAAAGCACTGCCGAGTCGTCCCCAACCACTATCAATGCCCCCATCCGGGCCTGGAGGATCCGATCGAGGCCTTCTCGTAAGGGACGACCCGGGGCTACCGAAGCCAGCGCCTCGATCATCGATGCGCTCTGGGGGGCCAACATATGGCGATGCTATCCCGGCGCCATGCCCAGGCTCATGGTCGATCTCCCCAATGTCGGCCCCCTATCGCTGATCCAACCCCGCCCAGACCAAGGCGGCGGACAGCGAGCCCACGCGTACCACCTCCAACCCCTCCTGCCCCGCCGGTGTAGAGGCCGGCACCAGGGCCCGGCGAAAGCCCAACCGAGCTGCCTCGGCCAGGCGCCGCTCACTCTGGGCCACCTGGCGCAGCTCCCCGCCCAGCCCAACCTCCCCGCAGACCACCAGGTCGTCGGGAAGCGCCCGGTCGGTGAAGGCCGAGGCCAGGGCCAGCCCAAGGGCCAGATCGGCAGCTGGCTCGACAACTCTGACCCCACCCACCACCGAGGCAAACACGTCGGCCGAGCTCAGGCGAACCCCAGCTCGGCGATCGAGGACGGCCAGGAGCAGCGCCAGGCGACCGGCGTCGAGACCCTGAGCCGAACGGCGGGGCATGGCCAGCGAGGTCGGGCTGGTCAGGGCCTGCATCTCCACCAACAACGGCCGCTGTCCCTCCATGGCCGCCAGCACCACCCCGCCAGGAACTCCCGGCCGGCGGTCACCCAGGAACAGCCCGCTCGGATCGGGGACACCCCGCAGGCCGGTACCTACCATCTCGAACAGGCCAAGCTCGCCAGTGGATCCGAAACGATGCTTCACTGCCCTCAGCAGTCTCAGTGCGTGGTGGCGTTCCCCCTCGAAGCTGAGCACCGTGTCGACCACGTGCTCGAGCACCCGGGGGCCCGCCAGAGAACCCTCCTTGGTGACATGCCCCACCAACACCGTGGCCATACCCCGGGACTTGGACAGGGCGACCAGTTGCTGAGCGCACCCCCGCACCTGGGCCACGGTTCCCGGAGCCGAACCCAGCGCTGGATCTGCCACCGTCTGGATCGAATCGACCACCAAGACGTCGGGGCGAACGTCGTCGACTGCGGACACAAGGTCGGCCAACGACGATCCCGACACCAGCCACAAACCCGGGACCAGGGCACCCAGCCGGTCGGCTCGAAGCCGAACCTGCGGGGCCGACTCCTCGGCCGAGACCAACAGGGCCCGGGCGCCGGCGCCGGCCATGGCGGCCAGGGCCTGGAGGACCAGGGTGGACTTGCCAATACCGGGTTCGCCACCCAACACGGTGACCGATCCCGCCACCAGCCCACCGGACAACACCCGGTCGACCTCGCCCAGGCCAGTGGGCCGAGCCTGCCATCCTGAACCGTCAACCTCGGTGATGGGCAGGGGGACCGCCGCCAGCACGCCCCCCGGGCCGGCCCATGACGCCAGGCCATCCTGATCCGTCAGCCCGGTCCGGGCCGCCAGCCCAGCGCGGCGGGCTCCCACCGCGGTCAGATCAGAAGCCTCACATCGCTCGACCAACGAATTCCATGCCCCGCAGTGACCGCAACGCCCGGTCCAGCGGGGGCTGTCAACACTGCACTCGCTGCAGCGGTGGACGGTTCGCACTCGGCTCACTGCCCCACCCTACGGATGGTGTGTAACCGTGCTTCGCAGTATCACCTGCTCCGCAGAGGCAGCGCTACTCCGAAGGCGACCCGGTGCCGGCCAGCTCCACCGGAGGCGGCTCGACGCCGGCCACCGAGCGGAACACCACTTGGCCGTCCTCGGCATCCACGATGATGGTCTCGCCCACCGTGAACTCCTTCCAGAGGATCCGTTCCGAGAGTGGGTCCTCCACCAGCTGCTGGATGGCCCGGCGCAGGGGGCGTGCCCCCAATGTGGGGTCATAGCCCTTGTCGGCCAGCAACTCCTTGGCCCCCCGGGTCAGCTCGAAGCCCAGACCCTGGCCCTCCAGCTGGTCACGCACCCGGCGGATCATGAGGTCCACGATCTCGGTGACCTCCGCCTTGGACAGCTCGTGGAAAACGATGACCTCGTCGATACGGTTGAGGAACTCTGGGCGGAAGTGAGCCTTGAGCGCCTCGTTCACCTTTTCCTTCATCCGCTCGTAGGTCACCGCACCGGTGGTCTTAGCGAAGCCCACCGACGTCTTGCGCAGCTCTGCGGTGCCCAGGTTGGAGGTCATGATCAGCACGGTGTTCTTGAAGTCCACCGAGCGGCCCTGGGCGTCGGTCAGCCGACCGTCCTCCAGGATCTGCAACAACGTATTGAACACGTCGGCGTGAGCCTTCTCGACCTCGTCGAACAGGACCACTGAGAACGGCTTGCGCCTGACCGCCTCGGTCAGCTGGCCCCCTTCCTCGTAGCCCACGTATCCCGGCGGGGAGCCCACCAGGCGGCTCACCGTGTGCTTTTCCATGTACTCGCTCATGTCCAGCTGGATCAGGGAGCCCTCGTCGCCGAAGAGGAACTCGGCCAGCGCCTTGGCCAGCTCGGTCTTGCCCACCCCGGTCGGGCCCAGGAAGATGAATGACCCGCTGGGCCGCTTGGGATCCTTGAGGCCGGCTCGAGTTCGCCGGATGGCTCGGGACAGAGCCTCCAGGGCCGGCTGCTGGCCGATGACCCGGTGATGCAGTTCGTCCTCCATGCGCAGGAGCTTGGCCGTCTCCGCCTCGGTCAGCTTGTAGACAGGGATGCCCGTCCAGTTGGCCAGGACCTCGGCGACAACCTCCTCGTCGACCACGTCGAACAGGTCGATGCCCTCGGAGCGCCACTCGGCCTCCTTGGCCGCCTTGCGCTCGAGCCGATCCTTCTCCTGGTCGGACAGCTTCTTGGCCGCCTCGAAATTCGAGCGCTCGATAGCGGCGTCCTTGTCCCGGCGGATGCGGGCGATGTCGTCTTCCAGCTGCTTGTAGTCAGGAGGAGTGACCATGCGCTGAATGCGCAGCCGACTGCCTGCCTCGTCGATGAGGTCGATCGCCTTGTCCGGCAGGAATCGGTCGGAAATGTACCGATCGGCCAAATTGGCCGCCGCCACCAGGGCCTGGTCGGTGATGGTTACCGCATGGTGGCTCTCGTAGCGGTCCCGCAGGCCCTTGAGGATCTCGATGGTGTGAGCCAGAGATGGCTCCTCGACCTTTATGGGCTGGAACCGGCGCTCCAGGGCCGCATCCTTCTCCAGATGCTTGCGGTACTCGTCCAAGGTCGTCGCCCCGATGGTCTGCAGCTCGCCCCGGGCCAGCATGGGCTTGAGGATGGAGGCGGCGTCGATGGCGCCCTCAGCTGCCCCCGCACCGACCAGGGTGTGCAGCTCGTC
>QHCF01000097.1:10829-10996 GCA_003244275.1 Acidimicrobiales bacterium | reverse complement strand
CGATGGTGATGGCCGACGCCACGATCTTCACCACCACCGCCCGCACCCGAACGCCCCTCGGGTTGTCGTGCACGGCGGCGATGGCGGCATCGGTGCCGTGGCCCTGGGCTTCGGGCGCCAGGGCGAACACCAGCACCCCGGATACCAACCCGCCCAGCCCCACGACG
>QHCF01000097.1:0-10820 GCA_003244275.1 Acidimicrobiales bacterium | reverse complement strand
GGGACGACCCATGGCCGGGCAAAATGAGCTGAGCCGGCCACCAACCCCTCCCCCGCCGGGGTGGGCACGTGGTAGCCCGCCAGGACGACCAGGAAGAAGTGGGTGGCCAGGACCAGGGAGCGGTAGAAGGCCACCGCTCCCAGACCGGCGATCACGCCCAGGGCCAGGCCCAGCACCAGCCACTTGCGCAGGTACGTCGTCGAGCGCAGGCGCCGGGCGACCTCGGCCCCCAGCGCCCGCAGCCGGGTCCGCAGGGTGAGCGGGAGGGTGAGCGGACGGTTCAGTGGTGGGCGCCCGTGGTCACCCTTGGCTTATACCCGATTCAGCCGACCTATCCGACCGACTCCTACCGCTGACCTCCGGTCCCGGTCCCGGCTGGGGAACCGGCGCTGGCCAGGCGGCGTCGGCGAAACCTGGCCCAGAGGAACGCCAGGATGGCCAGGATGGCCACCGCCGCGATCACGTAGCTGGCGTCACTGAACCAACGAACTATGGCGTGGCGGCTGCCGCCCAGCTCATAGCCGACCACGGCCAGGGCGGCCGTCCACGGCAGGCATCCGGCCAGGGTGTAGAGGCCGAATCTGAGGGGCGCCATGTCGGCCATGCCGGCTGGCAGGGAGATGAAGGTGCGGATCACCGGAAGCAGCCGGCCCAGGAAGACGGCCGCCTCCCCGCGCCGCTCGAACCAGGCTTCGGCCCGGGCCAGGTCCTCGTCCTTCACCAGCACGAAGCGACCGAAGCGGTGCCAGGCCGCCCTGCCCCCGGTCCGGCCCACCGCCCACGCCAGGTAGCTGCCGACCACGTTGCCGATGGTGCCCAGGGCGATGACCAGCGCCAGCTCGAGCCGGCCGGTGGCCGCCAGGTAGCCGCCGAAGAGCATGGTCACCTCGGACGGCACCGGGATGCACGCCGACTCAGCCACCATGAGCAGGAAGACCGCGGCATAACCGGACGAGGAGATCAGGTGCTCCATGGGCGCCCTGATGCTATCGCTCGGCGGCCGGTCCCTCGGGGTGGGCTCTCAGGGAGCGCTCAGGTAGCTGGTCAGGACCGGCGGCGCGGGTGCTGAGGGCCTCGGCCACCGCTTCCACCACCGGATCGGCCAGGACCTCTTCCAGGGGCACCGGCAGGGCCAGCGACCAGTTGGGCCGCTCGTCGACGGTGCCGGGCAGGTTGGGCCGCTCGGAGATGCCCAGGGCGTCTTCCAGGGTGGCGGCCAGGACGACCGATGGGGCGGCGGCCAACCGGCGATAGGTGGCCAGCGCCACCTGGCCAGGATCGGTGTCATCGCCCAGCGCTGTCCACCCCCGCAGGCGGGAGCGCAGGCCCTCGTGAGCCGCCACGTCGGGCTCCAGGCCCAGCTCGGTCTGGGCCGCCAGGTCGGCCCCGGTCCATACCCCAGCCACCGTGGGCAGGTCGTGGGTGGTCACCGAAGCCACCGCCCGCCGGCGGAAGGTCTCCGGCGCTCCCTCCTCGAACCACATGACGGCGGTGGACAGCACGTCCCGGCGTCCCAGCTCATCCCGGACGAAGTCCTCCACCGTGCCCAGGTCCTCGCCCACCACCACCGCCTGTGCCCGGACGGACTCCAGGGCCAGGATGTCGAGCAGCTGGCTCCACGGGTAGCGCACGTAGGCCCCATCGGTCGCCTCGGCCCCCTCGGGGATCCACCACAGCCGAAACAGCCCCATCACGTGGTCCACTCGCAGGCCCCCGGCATGGCGCAGCCCGGCCCGCACGGTACGCACGAAGGGCTCGAAGGCCGCCCCCCGAAGACGCCAGGGGTCGAAAGGTACCACCCCCCAGTTCTGACCCCGAGTATTGAACTCGTCGGGCGGCGCGCCGACCCGGGTGCCGAGGGCGAAGCAGTCCTGCCACATCCAGGTATCGGCTCCCTCCGGGATCACCCCGATGGCCATGTCGGTCACCAGCCCCAGTGACTCCCCGGCCGCCCCCAGTTGGCAGTCGAGGAGCCACTGGAGCCATTGGTGGAAGCCCACCCGGGCGGAGTGCCGGGCCACGAAGGCGGCCACCCCTGCCCCCTCGGGGTGACGCAGGTCCTCGGGCCAACCCGGCCAGGGTCCCGGGTGGACCTCAGCCAACGCGCAGAAGGCGGCGTAAGTGGCCAATGAGGGTCCCTGGCGTAGAGACCATTTTGCGAAATTGGGCTCCTCGCCCGTCTGGCTCCACGCCCACTCCAGGGCGGCCGCCTTGAGCCGCCAGACCTTGTCCCGGTCGATCCGCCGGTTGGCATCGAGAGCCCGGCCAGCCTGGGCCAGTGGCTCCACCTCAGCGGCGCCGGCCAGGCCGGGAACCTCCTCCACCCGGATGTGCAACGGGTTGCGCCAGCAGCGGCTGCTGGGCGAGTAGGGGCTGGGCTCGGAGGGCAGACCCGGGAGCGGGGCGTGCAGGGGGCTCACCACCAACAGCTGTGCCCCCCGGGCGGCCGACCACTGGGCGAGGGTGCGCAGATCGGCCAGGTCACCGATGCCCCAGCTCCGGGTGGACCGGGTGGCGTAGAGCTGCACGGCCCAGGCCCAGGTCCGCAGCTTGTCGGGCAGGTGGCAGCGCCCGGGGCTCACGATCAGACGCTGGTGGTGACCATCGGCCTGGCGGGTGAGGTCGTGGTAGCCGAGGGGAAGGGGCTCCAGGTGCCCTTCGACCACTGCCGCCTGGCCGTCCTCCAGGGTCAACTCCCAGGGTTGGTCCAAGACGATGGGCTGGTCCTGGTGCACCACCCGCACCGGGTTGACATCGCCCGGCCCAGGGCTCTCCGGCCCCGGAATCATGGCGCCCAACAGGGCCTCCAGGGTGGTCGAGGGGACTTCGATCCACTCGTCTCTCACGTCCCGGTAGGAAGGCTCTATCCCCCATGCCCGGGCCCTCTCTTCCAGCTGCCGGCGATCTGGCATGAGATATTGGTAGCCGATGACGCCCGCCAGTGTCGGCCGAAGTTATATACAGGGTCATGGCCACCGAGGTCACCTACACGGTCACCACTGACGACGGGGTGCGGATCGCCGTCCACCCCCTGGGGGGGAGCGGCCCGCCTCTGCTGATGGTTCACGCCACTGGGCTGTGCGGCCAGGTGTTCGAGCCGGTGGCCCGGCTGCTGGGCGAGCGGTTCGGGTGCGTGGCCAGCGACCAGCGTGGGCACGGCCAGTCGGGCCGGCCGGCAGGAGGTGACTACTCCTGGTCCGGGTTCGCTCTCGACGTGCTGGCGGTGGTGGATGGCCTCAAGTTGGAGGGCCCGAAGCTGGAGGGCCCGAAGCTGGAGGGCCCAGTCCTGGAGGGCCCAGTCCTGGAGGGCCCGAACCTGGAGCGTCCGGTGGCCCTGGGCCACTCCAGCGGGGCCACCGCCCTGGTGCTGGCCGAGCTGGCCCGGCCGGGAACGTTTGGCGGCCTGTGGTGCTACGAGCCGGCCCTCTTCGGTGTCCATGACAATGCTCGCCTGGCCGACCAGGCCCGGGGCCTGGCGGCAGGGGCCAGGAGGCGCCGGGAGGTTTTCGGGTCCCGGCGGGATGCCCGGGAGCGTTGGGCCGCCAAGGCGCCCTTCTCGTCGTTCGCACCGGCTGCCCTCGATGCCTACGTCGACGGTGGCCTGGAGGACCTCCCTGACGGATGGGTACGGCTGCGCTGTCGCCCCGAGGACGAGGCCAGGATCTATGAAGCGGGTGGCGGGCATGACGCCTGGGACCGCCTGGGCCAGGTGACCTGCCCGATGACAGTGGCCTGGGGGAAGCTCAGCACCACCTTCGGTCCAGAGCAGGCCCAGGCGGTGGCCGCCCGCCTGCCCCATGGGGGGGTTGAGGCGATGGCGGGACTGGGACATTTTGGGCCGCTGGAGGATCCGGCACTGGTGGCGGAGGCCCTAGCCCGCGATCTGGGCCGCCATGTGGGCCGAGACCTCGGCGGTGTCGAACGACGCTGAGCGAATCCCACCGATTGTCACAGCCCGGCTCTAGCCTGGCAGTCAGTGACCCTGCGCCTGCCCTCCACCCTCACTCCATCCAAGGTGTCGTCGTTCAAGTCCTGCGCCCTGGCCTTTCGCTTCTCGACCATCGACCGCCTGCCCGAGCCGCCCTCGGTTGCCACGGTCAAGGGAACGCTGGTCCACCGGGCCCTGGAGCGGTTTTTCTGGTCGGAGCCGCCCGAGCGGCGCGACCTGGCCACCGCCCTGGAGCACCTGGACGGGGCCTGGGCGGAGGTCCGCCAGGGCGACGAGCTGGCCGAGTTGGGGCTGTCGCCGGACGAGCAGGAGGCGTTCGTGGCCGACGCCGGGTCGCTGGTGAGGGGATATTTTGAGCTGGAGGATCCCCGATTGGTCAAGGCGGTCGGGATCGAGCTGATGTTGGAAGCCCATATCGGCACCCTGCACCTGCGGGGCATCATCGATCGCCTCGATCTCGACGAGGACGGGGAGCTGGTCGTCACCGACTACAAGACCGGGCGGGTACCTGGCCGGGCCTACGAGCAGCGGAGCCTCGGTGGGCTGCACTTCTATGCCTTCTTGTGCCAGGAGGTGCTGGGGCGCCGGCCAGTCCGGGTCCAGCTGCTGTATCTGCGGGACCAGGTGGCCATCGTGGCTGAGCCCAGCGAGCAGTCGCTGAGGGGCCTGCGCCAGCGGGCGGCGGCAGTGTGGTCGGCGGTGGAGCGGGCGTGTGAGCGGGAGGACTTCCGGCCCCACCCGTCGGCGCTGTGCGCCTACTGCGCCTGGCAGACCTGGTGCCCGGCCTTTGGGGGCGATCCGGCGCTGGCCGCCACCGCCAGCCGGGTGGGTGCCCCTGTGCCGGTAGGGGCCCCTGTGCCGGTGGGTGCCCCTGAGCCGGTGCCGGCCGGGTGATGGGCTCGGTGCCCCCGGGTCATGCCCCGCCGGGACAACCGAGCGGGGCTGCTGCCCGTATCGGGCCAACCGCGGTCTTCGACGCCAAGGTGGACGCCGCCTTCGACCACCTTCGCGGTCGAGCCCTACCCGATCGCGCCTTCTACGCGGCTTCGGCCCTCGGTGATCACAGCTTGATCTGGCTCATCCTCGGCGTGGTACGGGCTCTTCGCGGCGGAGCGGACTGGCGGGTTGCCCGGGGCGTGTTCGGAGTGATGGGACTGGAGTCGACACTGATCAATATCCTGGTCAAGTCGGTGGTCCGCCGCCGCCGGCCGGTGTGGGCCGGCATCCACCCCCACCCCCTGCGCCAGCCCCTGTCCAGCAGCTTCCCCAGCGGCCACGCCACCTCCGCCTTCTGCGGGGCCGGGCTGCTGGCCCAGGGCAGTCCGGTCTGGCCCGCCTACTACGTCACGGCTGCAGTGATCGCCGCCAGCCGGGTGCACGTGCGCATCCACCACGCCTCGGACGTGGTGGGCGGCGTGGCCATCGGCATCCTCCTGGGCCGACTGGCACGTCGAGTGGTCCCTTTGCCGATTCCTTAGAGAGTTGCCGGCCGGCGGAATCCAGATCGGTCAGTGAGCGTTCACCTGCGTATGACCACATCTTTTGCCGTCAACTGGGACTACCGCTGCCCGTACGCTCGCAACGCCCACGAGCACGTCGTCACCGCCCTTGGCGCTGGGAGTGACTGGAACGTCGATTTTGTCCCCTTCTCGCTCAGCCAGGTGCACGTCGAGGAGGCCCAGCCCGACGCCTGGGACGACCCGGAGAAGGTGCCCGATCTGCTGGCCCTCCAGGTCGGGGTGGTGGTACGGGACCGTTGGCCTGACGCCTTCCGGGAGGTTCATCTGGCCCTGTTCGCCGCTCGCCACGACGAGGCCCGCGACATCCGACAAGAGGCGGTGCTGCGCCAGGTCCTGGACGGCTACGGGATCGATCCTGACCAGGTGTTCGCCGAGGTGGCCGACGGGTGGCCCCTGGATGTCGTCCGCAAGTGCCACGAGGCGGCGGTCAGCGAGCACCAGGCCTTTGGCGTACCGACCTTTGTGGTGGGTGACCAGGCCGCCTTCGTGCGCATCATGAATCGGCCCCAGGGCGATGCCGAAGTGGCCCGAGCCACCGTTGAGCGGGTCCTTCACCTGGTGAGCGATCATCCTGAGCTCAACGAGGTCAAGCACACCACGACCCGGCGCTGACCCGATAGAACGGGGGGGGTGACCACAGGGACGAACCCAGGCGCAGCAGCCGACCCACAACTGCCGTCCACATCCGTGCCGGAGAGATTGGCGCCGACATCGCCGGGCGATGGGGACCATGTCAAGGCCCCCGTCCACTCCGACCCGATCCTGCCCGCCGACCTGCCCGAGTCCACCCGTTACCGGGTCAAGCGCTTCCTGCTGGGGCCACCCCTGGTCAGCGATCGCCTGAGCGGACAACGGCTGGGCAAGCCGACCGCTCTGGCCGTGCTGTCCTCCGACGTCATGTCCTCCTCGGCCTACGCCACCGAGGAGATCCTGCGGATCCTGGTGCCGGTGGGCGGTCTGGTCGCCTTCTCCCTGGTCACGCCCATCACCGCCGTCATCTTGGGGGTGCTGGCGGTGGTGACCCTGTGTTACCGCGAGGTGGTCCGGGCCTATCCCAAGGCGGGCGGGTCATATGTGGTCAGCCGGGACAACTTCGGCCCCAACATCGCCCAGATCGCCGGGGCCGCCCTGCTGATCAGTTACACGATCACCGTGGCCGTCTCGGTGGCCGCCGGCACCGACGCCATTATCTCCGCCGTCCCGGCCCTGTCCAGCCAGGCGGTTCCCCTCTCGGTGGCGTTCGTGCTGCTCATCGCCTATGGCAACCTGCGGGGCATCCGGGAGGCGGGCCGGGTGTTCGCCGTGCCGACCTACTTCTTCATCGCCAACATGGCGGTGCTCATTGTCTACGGACTGGCCAAGGCTGTCCTGGGCACCCTGGGCCATGCGCACCGGGCCAGTGGGACGATCCCGCTCGGCCATGCCGGCACCGGCGGCCTGTTCCTCGGAGTGGGCGCCTTCTTCGTGCTGCGGGCCTTCGCCAACGGCGGTTCGGCCATGACCGGGACGGAGGCCATATCCAACGGGGTGAGCATCTTTCGGACGCCCCAGACCACAAACGCTCGCCAGACCCTCGTCACCATGAGCCTGATCCTCGGCACCATGTTCCTGGGCGTGTCGGTCCTGGCTGCCCTCAGCCACGCCGTGCCCTTCGCCTCGGGAACTCCCACGGTGGTCTCTGAGATCGGCAAGCTGGTCTACGGCGCCGGCCCAGTCGGATCCGCTCTGTACATCTGCCTGCAGGCCGCCACCGCCCTCATCCTCATCCTGGCCGCCAACACCAGCTACACCGGCTTCCCGTTCCTGGTGAGCTTCGTGGCCGAGGACTCCTTCCTTCCCCACCAGCTGACCGTGCGGGGCCACCGCCTGGTCTTCTCCAACGGCATCATCTTGCTGACGGTGGCCTCCATTGCCCTGCTGTTGGCCACCCGGGCCCAGGTGGCCTCCCTCATCCCCATGTACGCCATCGGCGTCTTCACCGGTTTCACAATGGCCGGGGCCGGCATGGTGAAGCACCACCTGAGTCACCGCCAGGAGCATTGGCGGCGAAGTGTGGCGGTCAACGGCACCGCCGCCGTGGTCTGCCTGATCGTGGTGTTGATATTCGCCGTCACCGAGTTCACCAGGGGCGCCTGGGTGGTCGTGGTGGTTATGCCGGCCCTGATCTACGGGTTGGTGCGCACCAACCACCAGTACCGGATCGAGCGGGCCGTGCTGGAGGAAGGGGCGGCCGCCCTGGCCTGCGAGGCCCCCATACTGCGCCGCCACGTGGTGATCGTGTTGGTGGACCGCATCGACCTGGCCACCGCTCGGGCCATCCAGTATGCCCGGGCCCTGGCCCCGGACGACCTGAGGGCGGTCCATCTCAACATTGACGATCACCGGGCCCAGGCGCTGATCCAGCGCTGGGGCGAATTGGGCCTGACCCGGCTTCCCCTCGACGTCATCGAGTGCCCCGACCGGCGCCTGGGCCGGGGCACACTGGAGCTGGCGGTGGAAGCGGCCGACGGCCAGACCGAGGTGAGCATCCTGTTGCCCCGCCGAGCCTATCGCCGGGCCTGGGGACGGATCCTGCACGACAACACCGCCGATCGCATCGTGGCCGTGGTGAGCAAGGTCCCCCACGTCAACGCCACCATCGTGCCCTTCGACGTAGCCGGCATCCTGGACGAGCAACAGGCGCTCGCCGCTCTCAGGCAGGTGGTGGGTGATGGTCGGCGACCCGACGCACGGCCCCACGTCCCCAAGGATGTCGGGACACTGCCGGTGGTGGCCGGTACCGTCCGCATCGACCAGCTTCAATGGCGCCAGCCTGCTCGGGTGGCAGGCCGGGTCCGGTCGGTGCGGGTCCAACCCTGGTCCGGTGTGCCCGCCTTGGAGTGCAGCCTCATCGATGCCAGTGGAGCCACCGTCACCATCGTGTTCCTCGGGCGTCGCCAGATCGCCGGCATCCGTACCGGTACCCAGATGGCGGCGGAAGGCATGGTTGGCGAGAAGGGCGGCAAGCTGGCCATGATCAACCCATATTTCGAGCTGGTGAGCGTCCCCGAGGACGAGGAGGCTCGCACCAGCTCCTGAGGGCGCCGGGCGGCTGCGCAGGGGACGGGAGTAGGTTGTTGGCCATGACGATCCCCACCGAACAGGTCGGCTCGCTCCCGCGCCCGGCCAAGCTGCAACAGGCAATCGCGGACTACGACGCCGGCAAGGTCGAACGCGCCGCGCTGCTGGCGGAGCAGGAGTTGGCCTGCAAGGACTCTATCGAGCGCATGGAGGCCACCGGCTCGCCGATGATCTCCGACGGGGAGCAGCGCTCGTCGAGCTTCGCCACCTACCCCCTCACCGACACCCTGGCGGGCACCGGACTGGCCGACAACCTGGCTGGTGACGGACAGTATTTCGCCATCTTCGACGACGGTCACCATCGCCAGCTGCCCCGTCTCACCAGTGGCCCTTTCCGGTACAAGACCTTCGCCTCGGACTACCTGGCCAAGGCGTTGCCCTACGCCACCGTGGCCATGAAGCAGTCGGTGATCGCCCCGTCGATGATGTCGCTGCTGTACCCCTTGGAGGGCGAGATCGAGGGCTACTCGCGAGAGCAGTTCTACGACGATGTCTGCAACGAGGCCGAGAAGGACATCCGCCAGGCGTTCGCGGCCGGAGCCGTCCACGTGTCCATCGACTTCACCGAGGGCCGCCTGGCCAACAAGAAGGATCCTCGCAATCCCTGGACCGGGCGCAACATGCTGGCCTTCTTCGTGGAGCTCAACAACCGGGTGATCGACCGGTTCTCAGCCGAGGAGCGGGCCAAGATCGGTATCCACACCTGCCCTGGTGGCGACATGGACTCGGTCCACAGCGCCGAGGTCGACTACGCCGAGCTGTTGCCGGACATGTTCAAGATGAACGCCGGCTATTTCTTGATCCAGCTGGCCAGCGAGAAGGACAAGGACCACGTCTACCAGCTCATCGGCCAGCACAGCCGTGACGACGCCAACGGCGTGGCCCAGGTGGCCATGATCGGGGTGATCGATCCGCTCAATCCCAGGGTGGAGAGCGTTGAGGAGGTCAGCCAGGCACTGGTCCGGGCGGCCAACTTCATCCCCAGGGAGCGCCTGGGGGCCACCGACGACTGCGGGTTCTCCCCCTTCAGCGTCGACGTCAAGCCCAAGCACGGCTCACCCGACCTTGCCCGGGACGTGGCCTTCGAGAAGATCACCAACCGGGTGCAGGGCGTGGCCATGGCGTCGGAGCAACTGGGCGTGTAGCTGGGTTCTGCTCTGGGGCGCCTGGTTGGTGCCTGGCACCGATCGGCACCGCCGGGAGGGGCGACTCCAGGAGTTCAAGGTCCGGAAATGGCCTCGTAACATCCCGGCGGTTCACTGGGGGCATGATCCTCCCGAGTGACAGCGCCGCCTCATGACTGTGCCCACCAAAACCGGGCCCACCAAAACCGGGCCCACCAAAACCGGGCCCACCAAAACCGGGCCTTCGAAGACAGGCCGGACCGATTGGACGGCTACCTCGGCTGGCGCCCCGGCGTCCGGGTCCTCTGCGGCAGGGGCTCCGAGCCGGGATCACTGGATTGATGAGTGGGACCCCGACAACGAGGCCTTCTGGGAGTCCACCGGCAAGGGCATCGCCAAGAAGAACCTGGTCCTGTCCATGATCACCGACCACCTGGGTTTCAGCATCTGGCTGGTGTGGACCATCGTGGTCCTCAACCTGGTCAACATCGGCATCAAGCTGTCGGTATCAGACCTGTTCGTGCTAACCCTGGTCCCCAACCTGATTGGCTCGATGCTCCGGGTGCCCTACACCTTCGCCATCCCCCGTTTCGGTGGGAGGGCATGGACCACCATCAGCACCGGGATCTTGTTGGTGCCCGTCCTGCTGCTGGCGGTGGTGGTACCCAGTGGCTGGTTGACCCACCAGGGCTCGGGCGCCCAATTCTGGATCCTGCTGGCGTGCGCGGCCACGGCTGGTATCGGCGGCGCCAACTTTGCCTCCTCCATGGCCAACATCTCGTTCTTCTATCCCGAGCGCAAGAAGGGGTTCGCGCTGGGGCTCAATGCCGCCGGTGGGAACCTGGGGGTGGCCACCAGCCAGCTCCTGGTGCCCCTGGCGGTGATCATCGGCGTACCGTCTGCCGCCCTAGCCCTGGCCAAGCACCCGGTGCACATCGCCTATGCCGGGTGGATGTGGGTGCCGTTCATCGTGATCGCCACCATCGCCGCCTGGCTATACATGGACAGCCTCACCCAGGCCAAAGCGGACACCTCGGCCTACACGGCCTCGCTGCGCTACCCGCAGACCTGGGTGATCTCGCTGCTGTACATCGGGACGTTCGGCTC
>QHCF01000196.1:2870-2998 GCA_003244275.1 Acidimicrobiales bacterium | reverse complement strand
CAGGTCAACCAGTACTTCAGGACTGTCCTTGAGTGGTCCAACGACCTCCGCACGCTCGGCGTGCTTGCGAATGCGGACACGCCCGAGGACGCCGCTCGCGCCCGGCGGTTTGGCGCCGAGGGGATCGG
>QHCF01000196.1:422-2706 GCA_003244275.1 Acidimicrobiales bacterium | reverse complement strand
GCTGCACGAGTTCCTGCCCGATCGCTTCGACCTCCAAGAGCAGATCACCCGTGCCCGGCACGAGGAAGACCCGGAGCTTGACGAGCTCGAGCATGAGCTCGAGCGGGTGCGCTCACTCGAGGAGACGAATCCGATGCTCGGCACCCGTGGCGTCCGTCTGGGGATCCTGCACCCCGAGATCTACGAGATGCAGGTCCGCGCGATCGCACGCGCGGTTCGGGCTGTCGGTGAGCGCACTGGCGACGCTCCGAGAGCCGACATCATGATCCCGCTGGTCGCCTATGAGCGAGAGCTCGAACTTGTGCGTCAGCGGGTGGTGGCGGTGGCCGAAGACGAGGGCCTCGAGGCAGGCTCGGAATTCACGGTCGGGACGATGATCGAGCTGCCGCGCTCGTGCATGATCGCGGAGCGCATCGCCCGCTATGCGGACTTCTTCTCGTTCGGCACCAACGACCTCACCCAGATGACGTTCGGCTTCAGCCGCGACGACGTGGAAGGCCGCATGATGCCCGCCTATCTCGAGCAGGGCCTGCTCAAGCGCAATCCCTTCGAGACCATCGACCGCGGCGGCGTGGGCGAGCTGGTCTTCGAGGCCTGCCGGCGGGGCCGGGCCAGGCGGCCCGACATCAAGCTCGGGGTGTGCGGGGAGCACGGTGGCGACCCGGAGTCGATCGCACTGTTCGCCGAGGCCGGCCTCCACTACGTATCGTGCTCGCCGTTCCGGGTGCCTATCGCCCGCCTGGCCGCTGCCCAGGCCATCCTGGCCCATTCTTTGGCGCGCTGACCGCGCCCACCGCGGCCAGCGCGCCAAAGAACTGGACCCCATGTTCGACCTTGCCACCACCGCAGTCGAGGGCGCCCTGGCCGCGGGGGCGGCCTATGCCGACGCCCGGGGGATGGAGACCAGCACCGAGGCCCTCCACGCTCGCAACGGCGAGCTGGACGGCCTGCGGCGGGGGGAGTCCGCCGGGGTCGGGGTGCGGGCCCTGCTCGGCTCGTCGTGGGGGTTCTTCGCCACCTCTGACCTGACCGCGCCCGCCGCTCGGAGGGCGGGCGAGGAAGCTGCGGAGATCGCCCGCGCCTCGGCCCGGGTGCCAGGACGGCCGCTGGAGCTGGCCGACGTGGGGGCGGCGCAGGACCACTGGGAGTCAGGTTGGCGGGAGCACTGGTCGGAGGTGCCCCTCGCCGAGAAGGCCGACCTGGTGGTGGGCGTCACCGCCACCATGGCGGCGGTGCCCGCGGTGTCGTTGGCCGAGGCCGAGCTCTCCTTCTGGGACACCAGGAGCTGGTTCGTATCCAGCTCTGGGTCGCGCATCTCCCAGCACCGGGTTGAGAGCGGCGTGGGCATGAGCGCCACCGCGGTGGGTGAGCACGAGACCCAACGCCGCTCCTACGGCGGCATCGGCGGTGACTACGGCACCCGGGGCTACGAGCTGGTGCGCGACGCCGACCTGGCTGCCAACGCGGAGAGGGTGGCCGACGAGGCGGTGGCCCTGCTCTCGGCCCCGGCGTGCCCCGAGGGCGTCACCGACCTGGTCCTCGGCTCCGAGCAGCTGGCCCTGCAGATCCACGAGTCGGTGGGCCACGCCGTCGAACTCGACCGCATCCTCGGCTGGGAGGCAGCCTTCGCGGGCACTTCGTTCCTCGATCTGGGCCAGCTCGGCCGCCTGCGCTACGGGTCGCAGCTCATGAACATAACCGCCGATGCCACGCTGCCCGGTGCCCTGGGCACGTTCGGCTACGACGACGAGGGCACACCGGCCCAGCGGGTCGACATCGTGGCGGAGGGGACATGGGTGGGAGTGCTGTCGGGCCGCGACTCGGCTTCGGTCGCCGGCCTGGCACCGGGCGGCATGGTACGGGCCGACGGGTGGGCCCGGCTGCCCATGGTTCGCATGACCAACGTCGGCATCCTGCCCGGGGAGTCGTCGCTGGAGGAGATGGTGTCGGAGACCGACGACGGTATCTACATGGAGACCAACCGATCGTGGTCGATCGACGACCGCCGCCTCAACTTCCAGTTCGGATGTGAGGTGGGCAGGGAGATAAGGGGCGGAAAGCTGGGACGGCTGCTGCGCAACCCCACCTACACCGGGATAACGCCGCAGTTCTGGGCATCGCTCGACCGCCTGGGCGGGCCCGACGAGTGGATCTTCTGGGGAACGCCGAATTGTGGCAAGGGCCAGCCGATCCAGATCGGCCACACCGGCCACCCCGCGGTGCCCGCCCGCTTCCGCCAGGTGCGGGTCGGGGTACGGGGATGACCGGCTGCGTGCCCGAACGC
>QHCF01000196.1:0-371 GCA_003244275.1 Acidimicrobiales bacterium | reverse complement strand
CGGCTGCGTGCCCGAACGCAATGACAGCCTGTTGGAAACATGCGAGCGGGTGTTGGAGCTGGTAGGAGGCCGGGCCGAGGCCGAGGTGACGGTGATGGATGGCCGCACCGCGTTGACCCGTTTCGCCAACTCCATCATCCACCAGAACGTCGCCGACGAGATCCTCACCGTCCGCCTGCGAGTGGCGCTAGGCGGGCGCCTGGCCTCCTCCACCACGACGAGGCTCGATCCCGCCGGCCTGGCCAAGCTGGTCGACGCCACCTTGGAGGCCGCCGCCGCCCGTCCCGTCGACCCCGGCTGGCCCGGCCTCACCCCCCCTCGAGCGAACGACGAGGACTCGTCGACAACGGCGCCCCCACACCCGGTAGCAC
>QHCF01000072.1 GCA_003244275.1 Acidimicrobiales bacterium | reverse complement strand
TCTTCTACACCAGTCTCCTAGGGGCCTCTGGTGTCACGCACCCCGCTGACCTGGGAGAACGTCAAAGGCGCCAGCCGTCTGGCTCGAGCCGGCCCATTGCGTCGGCTCGAGGCGGTCAGGCTCGAGGTCGCCTGGTCCTGACGCCGGCTCGCTGGGGGGCCCGGCTCGAGGGGGCCAGTTCCGTGGGTCTGGTCATCTGCTCGCCGGCTGGCTCGAGGGCGCCTGGTCCTGACGCCAGCTCGCTGGTGCCGGCTCGAGGGCGCCATGCGTCGGCTCGAGGGCCCCGGCTCGAGGGTGCCATGCGCCGGCTCGCCTGGCTCGAGGGGCGGCCAGTTCGTGGATCTGGTCGTCTGCTCGCCGGCTGGCTCGAGGTCACCTGGTCCTGACGCCGGCTCGCTGGTGCAGGCTCGAGGGTGCCGGCTCGAGGGGTGCCATGCATCTGCTCGCCATGCGTCGGCTCGAGGGGTGCCGGCTCGAGGTCGCCATGCGTCGGCTCGAGGTCGCCTGGCTCGAGGGGGGCCGGCCCGAGGGTGCCTGGCTCGAGGCGGTCAGGCTCGAGGTCGCCATGCGGTCAGGCGCCAGCTCGCCTGGCTCGAGGGGGGCCTGGCTCGAGGGGGGGTGCCTGCTCGCCGGCTGGCTCGAGGTCGCCTGGTCCTGACGCCGGCTCGAGGGTGCCGGCTCGAGGTCGACGACGGCTCGCCCGGCTCACGGCTCAGGCTCGCTGAGCACCTCGGCCGCCCGCTCGGGGCTCACCAGCGCCCCCACCTGCACAGGCAGCTCCACGCCGGCTAGGGCGGCCAGGGCCGGCCAGTGCCGTGGGGCTGGGACGTGGCGGCCCGGGAACCGCTTGTGGTCATGCCAAGGTCGGCTTTCGGGCAGAACTCACCAGCGTCGTAGAGGTTGCCCGCTGGCGAGGTAGGGCCAGGCGAACCTGGTGGTGTCGTCGGGACCGGGAGCGGGACAGTTGTCGCCGCCA
The DNA here is from genome assembly GCA_003244275.1 of Acidimicrobiales bacterium. GTDB lineage: Bacteria > Actinomycetota > Acidimicrobiia > Acidimicrobiales > QHCF01 > QHCF01. The sequence goes on along the minus strand of QHCF01000072.1, from coordinate 10,283 downwards.
TTGTGGTCGTGAGGTGACTGGTCGTGACTGTTTGACGTTGGGACTACGCATCTGGCAGTCCCGGTTCAGGCTTGAGAATGTGGTCGTGGATGGCCTTGGTAAGGGCAGTGTTTGAGGCCAGGAGCGCCTCGAGGGCCTGCTCCTCGTCATAGTGGTGACCGGCCAGGGCGTCCCGCTTGGCGTCGGCCCGCCGGGCTGCCAGCAGGATCAGGGGAGCGGCATAGGCGGCCTGAGTGCTGAACAGAAGGTTCAATGCGATAAAGGGGTATGCGTCCCAGCGCAGAGTCACTGCCAGGACGTTGACGGCGATCCAGGCGGCCACGATGGCTGTCTGGATGACGATGAAGCGCATGGAGCCCATGGCCGCTACGGCCCCGTCAGCGATGCGCTCAGAGCGGGAGCGGTCGTCGTCAAGACGAGCCACCACCGGGTGACGCAATGATCTGGTCATTCGCTCAGCACCTCCATAGCCTCGAACTCCACGAATAGCGATTCACGATTCACGAATCGCTCCCTACGCCACCAGGCCACCACCCGAGCCCGCAGGGCCCACCACCCGAGCCCGCAGGGCCTTGCCCTCCACCGAGCGGGCCAGCCAGCATCCGGCGCTCAGCAGCGCCACCTGAGGCACCAGGTCAGTGCGTAGGGCTGCGCTGCCGAGCATGGCCACGGCCGCGATCCCGCTGACGACGAGCACCGGGAGGCCATGCACCTGATGTGTGCCGGTGGCGAGACGGTCGATGGCCCCGGCGATTACCAGAAAACTCAAGATCAGCAGCCACGCTCCGTTGACCAGGGCGGCGACGTTGGTCGCATTCGGGTGCCCGTCAGGCCGTCTCTGGGTTGGTGGCCGGTCCGACAACCAGATGGCGAGCAGGGAGACCCCGATGGCGGCCGCGTCGGCCAGGTAGTCAGCACCCTCGGCCAGCACACCGAGAGAGTGGGCGGACGATCCGACGATGACGAGCCCCGCCACCAAGGCGACGTTGAGGACCAAGACGACGCGCAGGCGGCCGGCCCGGGTCAACGGGTCGCCGGGTCAGTAAGTGAGAGCCTCATGGGCTTCCCGGATTCCGTAGTACACCAGGACGTAACCGGCGGCGGGGTCCGCCCACCACCAGCCGAACGCAGCGTTGAGGACCAGACCGATCAGGACGGCGGCGCCCAGCAGGCCGTCGATCATGGTGACCCGCCCCTCGGTGCGCAATACCGGGTTGTCCAACGCTGTTCCGGTCTTCGCCTTCCCTGCCGCCAGGGCGAACATGACCGCGGCGGTGACAGCGGTCCAGGCGATACCGAGGCTGCTGGGGCGGGCGTGATACCCGGCGACGAGGACGAGCGTGCTCTGCACGACCAGGTAAACGGCGAGGGCCACGAACGCCGCCCCGATGAGCCGCATGGCTCGACGCTGGCGGTCCGCCGCAACGTCAGCCAGTTCCCACAGCACAACGCTCGACGCGCCGATCTCGATGAGGCTGTCCAGCCCGAAACCGGCCAACGCCACTGACCGGGCAGCGATGGCCGCCACCGCCAGGACGATGATGCCGACCACGTTCCATCCAAGCGTCACACCCTCCAGGAACCGGCCGCGGGCCAAGAGACGGTCACGGTCCACGGTGGCAAGCTGGCCCATCAGCCACGCAGTCTGCCAGGACGACCAGCCACCCCCGTTGTGGTTCGGGGAGGTCTTCCCGAAGGCGGGCCCGTGGGTGACCCAGGCCCGCTCAGCCCCCGGCTCGAAAGCGGGAGGCGACAGGACGGCCAGGCAGCAGCCCGGCACAGCTACGACTGCCACCCTCGTGGTCGAGGTGACCGGCGACCTCAAGTTGGAAGGTTGAGTGCTCCACGTCGAAGTGCCCGGCCAGGCAGGCCTGGATCCGGTCGAGAAGCCTCGGGGCGTGACCCTCGGAGAAGCACGACTCATCGACCACCACATGGGCGGACAGGACGGGCAGATTGGAGGTGACGGTCCAGGCGTGAAGGTCATGGATGTCTCGGACGTGCTCGGTGTCCAGCAGATGGGATCGAACGTCGGTGAGGTCGACGCCTTCAGGGGCGCCTTCGAGCAGCACCCGCCCGGATGCCTTGAGCAGCCCCCATGCGGCCTTGACCATCAGGGCCACGACGACGAGTGAGGCGATAGCGTCGGCCCGCTCGAAGCCGGTGACCAACAGAACGACCCCGGCAATGACCGTGGCCATGAACCCGTAGAGGTCGGTGACGATGTGCTGGAAGGAGCCCTCGACGTTCAGGCTCGACCGGTTTGCCTTGGCCAGAGTCCAGGCGGCGGCGAGGTTCACGGCTACACCGGCCAGAGCGACGATGACCACGGTGAGCCCGCCAACGGCGCTCGGGTGGATCAGGCGGCGGATCGACTCGAAGGTGACCAGGGCGGAGACGAGCAGAAGGGCGATGCCGTTGGCCGCCGCGGAGAGTATCTCGGCCCGCTTCAACCCAAACGTCCACAACCCGGCCGCTGGTCTGAGAGCGAGACGAGCCGCCCACAACGACGCCCCGAGCGCCCCGGCGTCGGTCAGCATGTGCCCCGAGTCGGCCAGCAACGCCAACGACCCCGACAGCACGGCGACGATGGCCTCGGCCACCATGAACCCGACGATCAACGCCAGCGCTATCGACAGGTACCGGGCGTTGGCGTCGGCGGACACCCCGTGGCTGTGACCGCTGCGGCCGTGATGACTGTGATCCCTGTCACCCAGGATGCCGTCGTGGGCGTGAAGCACATGATCGGTGGCGCTGTGATCGTCGGTCACTTCTCGTCCCGGGCGTGGGCGAGATGCTCGCGGGAGAGGTCCAGCAGCAGCCTCACGTGGGCGTCGTCGAGGCGGTAGTACATCATGCGACCGTCCCGGCGGTTCCGGACGATCCCCGCTCCTCGCAGGAGTCGCATGGCCTGGGACACCGTGGTCTCGGGCACCCCGACCGTCGCCGCCAGGTCGCACACGCACAACTCCCCGGCCTCCAACAGGGCATAGAGGATTCGTACCCGACCCGGATCGCCCAACAGCTTGAACCCGTCAGCCAGCTCGGCGGCCTCCTCCGTGCTGATCAGCCGCTCCCGGGCGGCCCCCACCCGCTCGGGGTCGACCGCACGCACCGCACAGCCGTCCAACCCCACGACCACCCCGACATGATCTGGTGACTTTTGCACAGGTATGAAGCTATGCAAGGACAGGCTCTAGTGCAAGCCGCAGGAAGAGAAGATCACCGGATAGCGGCGGTGGAGGGAGCTGTGAGCTCGATGAGCAGGTCCTGACTCGCCGGTCGTTCTCGTCTCGGATCGGCCGGACCGCTTCGAGGCCCTGTCCGGCCGGGTCGGGGAGGTCCCAAAGGGGTAGAAGCGGCGGCGTGCCCACAGGGCCACATAGACCAGGGCGACAAGGACGGGAACCTCGATGAGGGATCCGACGACCCCGGCGAGGGCCTGGCCGGAGGTGACACCGAAGACGCCGATGGCGACGGCGATGGCCAACTCGAAGTTGTTCCCCGCGGCGGTGAAGGCCAGGGTGGCGGTCCGCTCGTAGGGCAGGCCGATGACCCGACCGAGGAAGAACGACCCGAACCACATCATGGCGAAGTAGGCGAGGAGGGGCAGGGCGATGCGGGCCACGTCACCAGGGTGGGCGGTGATGGTGTGGCCTTGGAGGGCGAAGAGGATGACGATGGTGTAGAGCAGGCCGTAGAGGGCGAACGGACCGATGCGGGGCAGCAGCTTGGTCTCGTACCGGTCCCGCCCCTTCGCTCGTTCGCCCAGGGTCCTGGTGGCGAACCCGGCGACGAGGGGCACCCCGAGGAAGATGAGCACGGTCTCGGCGATCTTGGCGACCGACAGGTGCAGGCCGACGGTGCTCAGACCCAGCCAGCCGGGCAGCACCTTCAGTAGAAGTAGCCGAGGAGGGCGAAGGCGACGATCTGGAAGCCCGAGTTGATGGCCACCAGGACGGCGGCGGCTTCCCGGTCGCCGCCGGACAGGTCGTTCCAGATGAGGACCATGGCGATGCAGCGGGCTAGCCCGACGATGATGAGCCCGCTCGGTAGGTGGGCTGGTCGGGCAACAGAAGCCAGGCGAGGGTGAACATGACAGCTGGGCCGACCACCCAGTTCATGATGAGCGACGAGACCAGCATCTGACGGTCCCGGGTCACCGAGCCGAGTTCGCCGTAGCGGACCTTGGCCAGCACCGGGTACATCATGACCAGCAGCCCGACGAAGATGGGCAGCGACGTTCCCGAGGTGACCTGGATGGCGTTGAGGTGGGTGTTGAGACTGGGGATGGCCCGACCGAGCCCGATGCCGATGGCCATGGCGGCGATGATCCACAGCGGAAGGAACCGGTCGAGGAACGACAGCTTGGCGAGGACCGGAGCGTCAGGATCGGCCCCGACGGCTGGTCGTTCAGCGATGAGGTCGCTCATGAGTTCATCAGCACGAGTCGATGTTGGGTCCGGCGATGGCCAGGTCGGGACGGGTGGCGCAACAGGCGGCCTCGCCGATGTCAGCGACGTTCAACGCAAGCTGCACACAGGACACGGGCGGCCCTCCTGATAGATTGATTCCTGTCGATAAGAAGTATCGACTACTGATCGACGGCTGTCAATGCGTGGAGGTGACGAGGTGACCAACGGTGCAACGATCCCGTTCAACACCGAGACCGGACTGTGCTGCTCGTCGGTCATCGAAGCCCCCCTTGGCGAGGCGGAGGCCGTCGAGCTGGCGCGGATCCTCGCCGCGCTGGCCGACCCGGTACGGCTCCGCCTGTTCTCGTTGGTCGCCGCTCAGGTCGAGGTGTGCTCCTGTGACCTCGAAGCTCCGCTCGCCAAGAGCCAGCCGACCATCTCTCATCACACCAGGGTGCTCTCCGAAGCTGGTCTGATCGTCGGCGAAAGGCGAGGCCGGTGGATGTGGTGGCGGGTCGATCCTGAACGTCTCGCCGTCGTACGCGCCGCGCTCGGCGGCTGACGCCTGGGCGTCGCTCCTTTTGAGGCGCGAGACCGAATCTTCACTCACTCACTCACTCAGCCGTCACCGCGAGGCCCTGTTTCCGATTGCCCGCCCGCTCGGTGGGGAAGGAACAGCGTGCCATGTCAGGACTCGCCTCGCCCCAGATCGTTCAGGCGGTGCTCCAGCACTACCCCCGCACCTACGGCGAGGAGCTGGGCATCCGGTCGCTGGACAAACCGGCACCGCTGTTCCGGCTGCTGGTCATGGCCCTATTGATGAGCGCTCGCATCCGCGCTTCTGTCGCCTTGGAGGCGGCGCAGGCGCTGTCCCGGCAGCGGTGGAACACCCCGAAGGCCATGGCCGAGGCGTCCTGGGAGGATCGCGCCCGGGCCCTCAATGAGGCCGGCTATGCCCGGTACGACGAGCGCACTTCGACCATGCTGGGTGAAACCTCCCAGGTCATCCTGGAGCGCTACCGCGGCGACCTCCGCCGGCTGCGAGCCGAGGCCGGCCGGGACCCAGCCTCCGAACGACGGCTACTCAAGGAATTCAAGGGAGTGGGCGATGTCGGTGTGGACATCTTCTTTCGGGAGTCCCAGGAGGCATGGGCCGAGCTGTACCCCTTTGCCGACCGCCGAGCGCTCAAGGCCGCCGAGCAGCTGGGCATCGGCAAGAACGTACATGATCTGACCCGCCTGGCCGATGGCGACGACCTCGTCCGACTGGTGAGTGGGCTGGTGCGGGTGGACCTCGACGGTACCTACGACGAGATCGAGAGACAGGCGTCTGCCGCCGGCTGAGTCACCCAGCCGAGCCGCGTCACCGGGGCGCCTCGCCGGGGCCGCGTCACCAGGGGTGCCTCACTCGGGACTCGGACCGTCACCCTCGTGATGGCGTCGCCAGGCGGCCTCGGCCCGCCACAGCACCTCCCGCAGTGGCAGGCCCGACCGCCGCGCCACCCGAGCCGCGTCATCGTGCTCGACCTTCACCCGGCCGGGGCTGATCTTGACTCTGATCGCCATGCCATCGACCTCCACCTCGTCGCCCGAGCGCGGCGCCGGCCAGCGCTCCACGGCACTCCCCCTGATCCCGAGCGAGCCGGTCTCGTCCGCCAGCACTTTGGCCAGCGAACCGGCCAGAGCCGGGTCAGCCAACACCGACAGGACGTGACCGGGACGGCCCTTCTTCATCAGCACCGGCGTCACCCAGGCATCGTGGGCTCCCCGATCGAGAATGAGGGAGATGGCGTGGGCAATGGTCTCACCGGTGGCGTCGTCGACATTGGTCTCCAAAAGGACGCCTGGTTGCCCCGGCCCTGTCTGCCCTCTCCCGTCCCTCGTGCCCACCACCACCTGGGTGCAGTTGGGCAGGCCGTCCAGCTCTCTGGTCCCAGCCCCAAAGCCAACTGTCCGCAGTGTCATGGCAGGCATGGGCCCGAACTCACTGGCCATGGCGGCCAGCAGAGCCGCGCCCGTGGGGGTGGTCAGCTCGGCGTTGACTTCCAGGCCATGGACCGGAGCATCGCGCAAGAGCTCGACCACTGCCGGCGAGGGATTGGGTAACAGACCGTGGGCGGTGCGCACCAGCCCGGTGCCCGTCGCCACTGGACTGGCGGTGACTACGTCGACACCAAGAGACTCCAGAGCAGCACAGGTACCGACCACGTCGATGATGGCGTCGTGACCACCGACCTCGTGAAAGTGAGCCTGGGCGGCCGGACGTCGGTGAAGGTGGCCTTCGGCTGTGGCCAGGGCAGCAAAGGTGGCCAGGGCCCGAGACCGCACCCGTTCTGGAAGGCGAGCCTCCTCGACCAGCCCAACGACGTGGGAATGGGTGCGCACCACCGTATCGGGCACCACCCGGACCAGGGCCCGGGTGGCGGCGATGCCATTGCGCAGCACTGGCTCGGCATCGAGCGACCAGCCCCCTATCGGGAGGCTCTCCAGCACGCTGAGCACCTGGTCCAGGTCTGCTCCGGCATCGAGCAGGCTGCCCAGGGCCATGTCTCCGGCAATCCCGGCGAAGCAGTGGAACCAGGCCACAGTGGTCGGACCGGCTTCGGTCGCCCTTCCCCCATGCTGAATGGCGCTCACCGCAAGAGGCGGAGGACCGCGCAGGCCGCGCCGAACCCGTTGTCGATCCCCACCACCGTCACACCGGCCGCACAGGAGGCCAGCATGGTGAGCAGAGCGGTCACCCCCTCCAGGGCCGCGCCGTAGCCGACACTGGTGGGTACGGCCACCAAGGGTGCGGCCGTGATGCCCGCCACCAGGGTGGGAAGGGCGCCATCCATACCAGCCACCACCACCACCACATCGGCCTCGGCCACCTCCTCGGCGCTGGCCAACAGGCGATGCACTCCTGCCACCCCACAGTCAGCCACTACGCTCGGCCGCAGGCCGCTGGCGGTCAGGACAGCCACGCACTCCCGGGCCACCGGGAGGTCTCCGGTGCCGGCCGTCACTACCAGCACCCTTCCAGGTCTTTCAGTGGTTGGTCGCCAGGCCACCGTGGCCAGGTCGTCCCGGCCCGTTCGTGACCTGGCACTGGCTGGTGTGACCTCGCCGTTGCCGGCCGCCGTCAGGGCGGCAGCCACCTGGTGGTCGTCGGCCCGGGTGAGCAACACCGGGGATCCCGCCGGCTCGGACAGCAGCTCCACCACTATGGCAGCGCACTGCTCGGGCGTCTTGCCCGGGCCATAGACCGCCTCCACCAGGCCCTGGCGCAATGCCCGGTGATGATCCACCCGGGCGAAACCTAGGTCGGCAAATGGCAGTCGGCGCAGCCTGCCGACTGCCTCGTCGGCAGTCAGGTGGCCGGTGCGGACATCCTCGATGAGCTGACGCAGAGCAGGCTCGTCCATGAGTGCTGTATATCCTGCCCGGCTGTGGACACCATTACCCGTTGGGCATTCTTCTCCGGAGAACAACAGTGACATCGGTCGCCTTCCTGGGTCCTCCCGGCACCTTCACCGAGGAGGCCCTGCTGGGCCAGCCCGACCTGAGCAACGCCGAGCTGGTACCTCTGGCCACCATCCCTGATGTACTGACAGCCACCCAGGGAGCCAAGGTCGACCTCGGGTTCGTGCCCATGGAGAACTCGATCGAGGGAACGGTGCCCGCCACCTTGGACAACCTGGTGTTCGACACCGAACTGCTCATCCAGCGAGAAGTGGTGCTGGACGTTCACCTGCACCTGCTAGCGCCGGCGGGCACCGCGTTGGCTGACGTGCGCCAGGTCGTGTCCTATCCCCACGCCAGTGCCCAATGCCGGGCCTTCCTGGCGAAGGAGCTACCGACGGCGGTGGTGGTGGCGGCCAACTCCACAGCCGACGCCGCTCGTCAGCTCGGCCAGGAGCGCCTGACCGGGACCGCTGCCCTGGCCCCCCGCCTGGCCGGCCAGCTCTACGGGCTGGCCATCCTGGCGGCGGAGGTGGAGGACCATCCCGACAACCAGACCCGCTTTGTGCTGGTTGCCAGGCGGGGTGTACCGGCACCTACCGGGCACGACCGGACCAGCATCGTGTGCTTTCAGCGCTCCGACCAGCCAGGGAGCTTGCACACGATCCTTGGCCAATTCGCCGCCCGTGGCATCAACCTCACCAAGTTGGAGTCCCGACCCACCAAACGGGCTCTGGGCGACTACTGCTTCATAATTGATATGGAGGGCCACGTGGCCGACGCGGTCGTGACCGACTGCCTGCGTGACCTGTTCGCCGCACTGCCCGGAGTGAAGTTCCTCGGCTCCTACCCAGCCGCCGGCGTCGCCGGCCCGGCCCGTCGGCGTAACGCCGAAGCCGCCTGGGCGGCCGCTGACGCCTGGGTCGCGTCCCTCCGGGACCAGATGGGCGAATCACTCCCCTGACCAGCTGAGTACCCTGACCACGGAGGGATGGCAGAGCGGCCGATTGCGAGGCTCTTGAAAAGCCTTGGGTGATGAGCCCCGGGGGTTCGAATCCCCCTCCCTCCGCAGGTCAGAGGCACTTTTGTAGTTTCTGGTGATGGTTGAGTCCGGCCAGAGCCATAATCGAGTCATAAAGGGGTCCATCCGCTTGAAGGGCCCTCCCTGGCAGATACGCGTGTGTCTCGGTCGGGACCCGGAGCCGGGCCGGTATCGCTACGTTCACCGGGAGGTCCACGCGGCAAGCGAATCGCCCAGCGGGCGGATGCACGCTGTACCCGATGGTGGTGGGTCGAGGGGACTCTGGTGGGTGATCCCAGTCACTTCGGTCTTGGCCAGAACGTCGAATTGGGCGATGAGTCGATCCAGCACTCGCATTCCCGACCACCGCACCACCTGGTGCGCTGCGAGCGTAGGAATGAGCACAGGAAGACTGGGGTTGGGAAGGCGACCCGTCCACCCGCGAGTGCCGTGACTGCGGTGATGCCATAGCCTCGCCGCCACTTGTTCTACCGCTACGATCGAGGAGCCCTGCAGGATGACGGTGACGACAGCATTAGCCCAGAGGACGAGGAGCAGCAGGGCTGCCCGTTTGGGTGGAAGCAGCTTCCAGTAGCCAACAATACGCCCGGAGCGTTCAGTATGGCGGCGTCGCACAGCCCGCAGTCTCGCGCCGTGTCGCCGCCGTGTCGGCTAGGTCAGCCGTTGATTCTTGCTCTGCCTTGGCGGCGACGGACAAGGCACATCCTGCTCTGCCCTGGCGGCGGGTCTCCTTTGATCAGACGGTCGGGTCGGGAAGGAGCTCCCGTACCTCTTGCACACAGCGGCAGGCGACTGCGATCTTGGCCGCCCACTCAATTCCCTCCTTACGTGAGGGCACGTCGACGACAGCGAATCCGCCGAGGCGCTCCGTGCTCTCCGGGTACGGGCCGTGGTTGACCGTCCCGTCGGTGGTCACGGCGCTCGCCTCGTGGCCTTTCAGCCCGCCGCCGAAAACCCGCACGCCTCCATCTTTGGCCTCCTGGACCACGTCGTGCGCGGCCTTGGCCACGTCGGGCAGCTCCTCCTCGGGGAAGGTCATCGCGCCGTCATCGAACGAAATCAGGTACCGCCTCATCTCATGATTCCTTGTCCCGGCGGCCTCCTCCGGCCGCCTGTCACCTGTTCTGAGCGAAGATCATCGCGGCTGACACCGGCTACGAGTAGTCCAACCGCACCTCTCATGCCGCTGAGGGCGCTGGTCCCGCCGGCGGACGCTTGTGCGACCAGAACACATCACGGCGGTGGGGGCTAGCCGCGATCGTTCACGAGAAGTCCTGAGGTCCCCTCGCCGGCATTTTGGCGGTTGATGAGGACTGGTAACCGTGGCGGCCCCTCAATGCGGGCCTCTCCTTCTCCCTCAACCGCCAAAATGCCGGCGAGGG
>QHCF01000088.1 GCA_003244275.1 Acidimicrobiales bacterium | reverse complement strand
CACCTCGGTGACGTCGCGGACCACCTACGACACGGTGCGACAGCCGAACACCGTCGCCGTCGACCCGGTTACCGCCACCCTGGTGGTCACCGGCTCGACGCCCCAAGGCTCGGTGCAGGTGATCCGCGGCTGACCGGTCTGCCCTCAGCCGTTCAGCTCTTCGGTGGTTATCCGGTCGCATGCCCACCGGACAGCATCCATGCCGCGCTCACGACCAGCCAGGTGTCGCCGAGCGTGAGGCCCACTCGCTGCAGCAGTCCATGGCCAGGACCGACCAAGGTCGCCGCCAGACACAGCCCCGACGCCACGCCCGTTGCCACCGACGCCGTGGCCGCCCGATGATGGCCCGAGGCAGCCAATGGGAGCGCCGCGAGCAACGGCGTCGCGGCCAGGGTCACATAGCCGATCATCGCCCACCCGCCATGGACAACGTCGGTCGTCGATGACCTGCCCAGGGGGAAGGCAGCCACACCGAGCACGGCGAGCCCTGTAGCGATCGACGTCAGGTACGCCGAGCCTGGCACCGACCGATGCAGCGCTACTGCGTAAGCCGGCACTCCCACCCCGAAGACCACGAAGCCCGCCGTCATGAGCGGCCGGGTCGACGCCCCGACTGCCGCCAACTGGCTGATGCCATCGGCGACGGGCGAGTAGCCGGGCCGCATCGCTCCGCTCACCAGCCAAGCCGCCACGAACGTCGCTGGCCCCACGATGCCGCCCCAAGCCAAGCGCGGGTGGGCCACCAGCGGCCGTGTTCGGGGAGCCATTGTCACGTAGCGTGCCATCCCCTGCTGGATTGGGGTGGCGCGGCGACACCAACGATCGGTCACCGCCTTGGCGTGGGCGGGCTACTTGAGCGCTCCGCGGTGGTCAGGCGGCTTGTTATGAGGGACGCGGGCCCGCAACCATCGCTGGCGCAGGCACTGTGCTCGCCACCAGGCCAGGAGCTTCACGCGGGCCAGAGCGATTCCCAGACCCACCTCTCACAGCGGTGGCACAACCGCTGGCGCTCACCGGCGGCGACCCGCGTCGACCAGTCGTGCCATCCCTGGTCGACCGATTGCTCGGGGACGCGGTGGTGAGAGCAGTCGACCTGGGCGACGGCGACGGCGACGGCGTCGGCGATGGCGTCTGGCGGCGCGGACTTGTCTGTCACCTGATGAGCTCCGGCCGGCACCCTAGAGCGCGGCCCTTAGGGCCAGGTCAAGGCCCTCTGCCTACGCTGAACGCGATGACGACGGTGCGCACCCTTGGGCACGGCACGCTGTCGATCGAGGCGTTCACTTCGTTGCTCGACAAGGCCCACGTCGGGCGGGTGGTCGACGTCAGGTCCTTCCCTGGCAGCCGTCACAACCCCCATTTCGCACGCCAGGAGATGGAGCGGTGGGTGCCGCCGCGGGGATCGACTACATGTGGCTACCCGAGATGGGTGGCCGGCGCAGGCCGGTGGCCGGGTCCAAGCACGCCGCCCTGCGCCACGACGCCTTCCGCGCCTATGCCGATCACATGGAGACGCCCGTCTTCCGGAATGGTGTCGAGACCTGCTGGAGCTCGCCGGCATTGTGCCCACTACGGGCTGCGTGACGGCGAGATCCGTTGCCTGGCCAAGGCGGGGTGACCAAGGCCCGGACGCAGCCGGGGCGCGTGCTCGTTGCTTGTCATGGCCCCCGAAAGGCGAGGCCGCGCGCTTGATTGAGCCCGCCCGGCTGCGGCCGACACGCTCCATGCCACCGACCATGGCGAAGGAATGACCGGCACCCGGACCAAACCCGGCGATGCCCGACCAGCAGCACTGGTCCTGGAGAGCGGACCGCATGCCGTCCACCTGCGCAGCGCCGGCAGGAGGGCATCCAAGAAGCCCTGACGGGCTTCGATCCCCATTGTCCTGACGAGGCTGACCGGGCCGTCAAGGCTTCCCCTACGGGCGGCCTCCGGCCGGCCTTGACCGCCCTCGTTGGACCGCCCGGGCCCCAAGGGCCTGCTCTGGCGCGCCCCGTTACGGAACTGCGGCACCGGTTTGCCAGCGCGGAACGGCTGATCGAGCTCCTCTTCGAGGAGGCGCTACTTGACAACAGGCGCTCCTTCAGGAATGACAAGCCGTTCCACAAGCTTAGCCCGGATCCACGTGCGTCCAGTCATCCGGACCCCATGGCGGCCCCGTAGTACTGCCGTGTGGCGCTGTATGTGCTTGGTTCCTGACCCGCCAAGGCCAGGCCGCTCTGTCTTGCTGTGTGCCGTTCCTGGGTGCCCCGGTGGGGTTTGAAGGTGGGAACGGGTCCGTTGTTCACCTACAGGAGGTAGCTGTGCCCTATGAAGAGGGGGTCTTCAATGACCTCATTGAACAGTCCCAGGACCTGCACTCGGAGTCGATGAGGACCGCGAATGCGGCGATCGATGACTTGGTGGAGATCGGCCGAGAACAAAAGGCTCACCCGGTCGTCACCGAACCGGGCCCTGCGAGAGTGGTCGAGGACCGCCCCGAAACGTCCTCAGGAGCGAAGGCCGGCGGGGCCCTGGCTGCCTTCGGGGCGGCTGGAGCGGCCTTCATCGGCCTGTG
>QHCF01000132.1 GCA_003244275.1 Acidimicrobiales bacterium | reverse complement strand
ACCCGCCACCCCAGCCCCCGCCGCCCCCGAAGATCTGACCGGCTACCGCCTCGCCCAGGACGGCTCCCAGGATGCCGCCGCCGATGGCCATGCCCATACCCCCGCGACGCTGGCCCATCTGGGGGTAGGACTGCATGATCGTCTGGATGAACGACCGCGGGCCCTCCGGCTGAGCCCCCGGCTGGACCTGGCTGGCCGGTTGTGGCACGTCCGCCAGGCTGGGCATGGCCAGCAGCTGGCCCAGATAGAAGTAACCAGCCGCCGCCCGCTTGAGGTTGCCCTCGATGGCTTCGTGCATCTGGGGCGGGGGTGGGCCCGATGTCGCTCCCCACAGGCTGTTGGCGTAGTCGGCGGCCGACGCCGCCTCGGCCGAGCCCTGGGCCACCAGGTCCCGGGCGTGGGAGTCCAGGCCGGCGGCGTCAAAGCCGGCCGTAACCACCTCGGTCTGGTCGCGAAGGCGGCCAGCGGCCTGGCGAAGGGCCCGCAGGTGGGCATGGGGGCACGGCTCCACCACCATCCAAGGGGGGAGGGCGGCGGGGACCGGGACGTCCAGGCGATACGACGGGTTGGCTTTGGCGGCCATCCCCCGGGCCATCCAGCCCTGTACCTCCTGGTAGAAGGCCGCCACCTGGGCGGCCGTGATGCGGGGCACGTAATGGGCAGTGGAAGGGTCCAGGACGGCGTCGGCATCCAGCATCTCGTCGCCCATGACCTGCAGGGCAAAGGCCACCCAGCCGGCGAGCATGGCTGCCTGGAGGTTGGGGCTGTTCGGGCTCTGCTTGCGGAGAGAGTCCACTTCCAGGACGTACTCGTACACGCCGGCACCAGCCGCCCGATAAGGGTCCAGGCCCTCTCTGGACACCTCGCCGTGGGTCGCCGCCTTCATCTTTTCGCGCCAGTTGGCCATCGACCTCTCCTGGTTAACAGTTCCTCGTCCCTGGCTGAGAGGGTAGTGGCAGCGCCGTCAGCGGCAGCGTCGCTCGGCGAAGAAGTCGTCGAGGAGGCGGGCCGAAGATTCGGACCTGACGCCGGGCACCACCTCGACCTCGTGGTTGAGCCGAGGGTCGGCACACAGGTTGTAGAGCGAGCCGCAGGCCCCCGCCTTGGGGTCGGCGGCTCCGAAGACCAGGCGGCTCACGCGGGCTGCCACCAGGGCGCCGGCACACATGGGACACGGCTCCAGGGTGGTAACCAGAGTGACTTCGGGTAGGCGCCATCGTCCGAGGGCCACGGCCGCGTCCCGCAGGGCCAGCATCTCGGCATGGGCGGTGGGGTCACCTTGAAGCTGGCGCTCGTTGTGGCGCCGGCTGACCAGTATGCCGCCGGCGACTGCCACCGCTCCCACCGGCACGTCCCCGTGGGCCAGGGCGGCGCGGGCCTCGATCAGGGCCAGGGCCATTGCGGCATCGTCGTCCACGGTCGCGCCCGCTCCCAAGTCAGCATCAGTCATGAAGATCAAGGATGCTCCGAGCGGCTCATTGCGTCACCGTAGGCCCTGTCGCTCGTCTATGTGGTGGCTGGCAAACATCGATTGTGACATCTGCCTGAGCACGGCGAAGTATCAGATGTCAGGAGCGGAGCTGTTCGGGCGGCGCTGGGGCCGTCCGGCCAGCGGACACAACCTCGCGACGTTGGCCGAGGAACCCTCGTTCGGCCGCGTTGTTGGACAGGGCCAGGGCCGCGTCGTAGGCATCGGCTGCCTCCGCATAAGCGCCCCAGCCGGCGGAGCAGGTCGGCCCGAGTGGCGTGGAACAGGTGGTATCTGGGCAGGTCAAGCTGGTCGACCAGGGCCAGGGCCGCCTCTGGGCCTCGGACCTCGGCCAGGGCGACGGCTCGGTTGAGCGCCCCACGGGAGTCGGTGCATGGGCCATCAACCGGTCATAGAGGGCAAGGATCTGGCGCCAGTCGGTCCCCGGCGGCCGTCGGGGCATCGGCGTGGACGGCATTGATGGCCGCCTGAATCTGGTAGGGACCAGGCATATTCCGACTCAGGCAGGCGCGGACCAGCCAATGACCTTCCTCCACCAGCGACCGGTCCCAGCGGGAGCGGTCCTGGTCGGCCAGCAATACCAACGCGCCGTCAGGGCCGGTGCGGGTCCCTTGACGGGCATGGGTCAACACCAGCAGGGCCAACAGCCCGAGTACCTCAGCGTCGTCGGGCATCAATTCCACCAGCAGCCGGGCCAGCCGCACGGCCTCGGCACACAGGTCCTCACACTGGAGGGCGTCCCCGCTGGACGCGGTGTATCCCTCATTGAACACCAGGTAGACCACGGCCAGCACAGAGCGAAGGCGGGCGGGGATCTCGGCGTCTGTTGGGATCCGGTAAGGGATGCGGGCAGCCCTGATCTTGGCCTTGGCCCGCACCAGGCGCTGGGCCATCGTCGCCTCGGGTACCAGAAAGGCGCGGGCGATCTCGGCGGTCTGGAGCCCACCGAGCAGCCGTAGGGTCAACGCCACCTGGGCGCTGGGGGCGAGGGCCGGGTGGCAGCAGGTGAAGATGAGCCGAAGGCGGTCGTCGCTCACCGGGCACTCCGGTTCCGGTGACTCATTGAGCGCCTCCAATGCGCGGCCTGGACGTGGCGGTCATGGCGGGAGGCTTCGCGTCGGAGCCGGTCAATGGCCCGATTGCGGGCCGTGGTGATGATCCATGCGGCCGGGTTGGCAGGGGTGCCGGCCGTCGACCAGCGATCGATGGCCACCACGAAAGCCTCCTGCACTGCTTCTTCGGCAACGTCGATGTCGCCGAAGGAGCGGTAGAGGGTGGCCACCGCCCGGCCGTAGTGGCGCCGGAAATCGCCCTCGACCTCCTCGGCAGGCGTGGCCGCGGGCTCAACGGCGGCCCGGGCTGCGGGCTCGGCGGGCTCGGCGGCGGGCGTGGGCTCCGGGCAACCCCTAGCCAGGGGGCTCCTCCTGGAAGGGGCGGACCTCCACCGGTCCCCCGCAGGCCTTGGTCGCCTTGGCCGCCCAGGCCAGTGCCGCGTCCAGGTCCGGGACCTCGATGATCCAGAACCCGCCGAGGTGCTCCTTGGTCTCAGCGAACGGGCCATCGGTGGTCATCACCTCGCCCCCCTGGATGCGCACGACCGTCGCGGTGTCCGCCGGGTGAAGCCCACCGGCGAACACCCAGGCGCCCTCGGCCTTCATCTGATGGTTGACGGCGTCCACGTCGTTGTAGGCCTGCTGCATGGCTTCGGGCGACGGCGGCTCCTCGTCCTCGATCATGTGGACCGACAACAGGTACTGGGTCATGGACCTCTCCTCTCAGCGACACGGCACCGTGCCGTCCCCACTGCTACAACGAACAGCCGAGGCTGGATTCGACAATGCCAGCGACAAGACAATGGCAGCGACATTTGACGCGATGAGTCTGGCACCGTTGAGACGTCGAAGGTAGTGACGCACAAGTTGGCGACCAGGACCTCGTACATGACAAAGGAGCGACCATGCCCAAGCGAGAGACCGCCCCCATCGGAGCACCCTGCTGGGTGGATTTGATGACCTCTGACACCGAGCGCAGCCGGGAGTTCTACTGCCAGCTCTTCGGCTGGGAAGCGGAGGAACCCGCCGAGGAGTTCGGCGGCTATTTCAACTTCACCAAGGACGGCATCCGATTGGCCGGATGCATGGCCGGCCAGCCAGATGCTCATGCACCCGCCGTCTGGTCGGTGTACCTGAACAGCGATGACGCGGCCACGACCGTCGAGATGGCAGTCTCCCGAGGAGCCGGGGTCCAGGTCCAGGAGATGGCCGTCGGTGATCTCGGGAGCATGGCCGTAGTCAGCGATCCCGGCGGCGCCGTGATCGGCGTCTGGCAGCCTGGCCTACATCGCGGTTTCGGTGTCTTCGGTGAGTCCGGCACCCCCAGCTGGTTCGAGCTGCACACCC
>QHCF01000234.1 GCA_003244275.1 Acidimicrobiales bacterium | reverse complement strand
AGATCGTGATAGGCCAATGCCCGCATGCTCTCCGCCTCGCTCGCGGTCTGGATCAGCGCATCCTTGGATCTGGCCAGCGCGTAGACGAAGACGGCGGTGGTGGCCAGGTAGATCTCGTAGCGGATGAGGTCGATCAGCAGAGAGCGGAGTTGGCAGTCTGATCCGCCAACGGCTCTCACTGCGGTAGCTGAAATTATCGTTGGCTACCGAGCACGGGTGCGAAGTGACCACGGATCGTCATCCGGGCGGGTCGGCCTCGGGTGTCGGGAAGCGTGTTCGGTTCGGAGCCAGTCGGCGACCAGGTCTCGTCGACCTGGGTGGCGGCGATGGCCAGCACCGAGCCCAGCACCGGTCCCACGCAGGGCGTCCACCCAAAACCGAAAGCGGCCCCGGCCACTGGTGCAGCCAGCGGCCCGAATCGGCTGGGATTGAGCGCCAACCGGCGCTCTCCGTACAGTGCGGGGGCCCGCAGGACGAGCGAGCCGGCCAGGAACAGGCCCATGGCCAGCACCAGCAGGCCGGAGAGCCGGGTCAACAGGACCTGGTTGGTGAACACGGCACGGCCGAGAGCCGTCGCCGACAGTCCGAGGGTGATGAAGACCGCCGAGAAGCCCAGGATGAACAGGCTGGTGTCCCTGGCGATGCGGCCCAGATGGCGCTGGCCCTCGCCGCCTTGAATCTGGGCCAGATCCAAGCCGGTGAGGACGGAAAGGTAGGCCGGCACGATGGGCAGCACGCACGGAGACAGGAAGGAGACCAGGCCTCCCCCGAAGGCAACGACATACCCCAGATCCCCGGCGCTGATGGCCATCGGCCCATGTTGTCACGCCTCCCGTCCCCGGCTGTACCCGCGTGGTGCGCCCAGCGGGCAGACTGACACCATGGCCGTCCTCCTGGTTCGCCACGCTCGGGCCGGCAATCGCCGGCAATGGGAGGGGGACGACCGGGATCGACCATTGACCAAGAAGGGCCACCAGCAGGCACTGCGCCTGGCTTCCCTGCTGGGGCCCTATGGACCGGAGCGAATCCTGTCCAGCCCCTACACCAGATGCGTCCAGACCCTCGAGCCCCTGGCCGCTCAATTGGCCCTGCCGATCGAGCCAGCCGATGAGCTGATGGAGGGCCGTGGCGTCCAAGCCGTGCGCCTGCTGCGCTCCCTGGCTGGCCAGGCGGTGGTCACCTGTACCCACGGGGACGTGGTCCATGAGGTGCTGGGCGCCCTGGCCGGCCTGGACGACTTGAGCCTGCCCCGCTCCACCACGTCACCCAAGGCCTCGACCTGGGTGTTCGAGGCCGCCAATGCCAGCCACAGTTGCGCCCCCTTGACCAGCGCCCTCTACCTCCCGCCGCCCGATAGATGACCGAGTCCACTTCCCTGCGCCGGGTCCGTGACCAGCTCCTGGCCCGCACCGACCTCCAGGGCAGTGCCTGGTGCGAGGCCTACTCGGCGGCCGCCGACGCCTGGCTCGCCGAACTGCTGGACCGGGCCACCGGCGGCAAAGTCGACGGGGTTGGCCTGATGGCCGTAGGTGGTTACGGGCGAGGCCAGCTGTGGCCGGGCAGTGACCTCGACCTGGTGTTGGTCCACCGCGGTCGCCGGGACGTCGCCAGTGTGGCCCAGGCCGTCTGGTACCCGGTATGGGACGAGCGGGTGCGCCTCGACCACAGCGTACGCACCCCTCGAGAGGTGATGGCGGTGGCCGACACCGATCTCCGGGCCGCCCTCGGGCTGCTGGATGCTCGGGTAGTGGCGGGCGACACAGAGCTGGTGGCCGACCTGCCGGCCAAGGCCGCCGCCCTGTGGAGGGCCCGGGCCGGGCGCTGGCTGCCGGCGCTGGCCGCCTCGGTGGAGGAGCGCCGGGCCAGCCATGGTGACCTGGCCTTCCTGTTGGAACCCGATCTCAAGGAGGCCCACGGCGGCCTGCGGGACGCTCACGCCCTGCGAGCCGCAGCCCAAGCCGCCCCGGTGCTGTCCGACCTCGCCTACCTCCGAGGCCCGCTGGAGACCCTCGGCCGGGTGCGGGTGGAGCTCCACCGCCGAACCGGCAAGGCCCTCGACCGGCTGCTCCTCCAGGAGCAGGACCAGGTGGCGGTGGCCCTTGGACTCGAGGACGCCGACGCCCTGATGGCCGAGGTGGCCGCCGCCGGGCGATGTCTGGCCTGGGCCAGTGACGATGCCTGGCGGCGGGTGGCGTCCTGGCAGGAGGGCCCGCGGGGGCGTCGGGCCGGCGGAGATCGACCGCTCGAGGCCGGACTGGTAACTAGGGACAAGGAGGTCACCCTGGCTACAGATGCCGACCCGGCCAGCGACGCCTCCCTGGCCCTGCGAGCCGCCGCCGTCGGGGCCGAGCTGGGGCTGCCCCTGTCTCGCCAGTGCCTGAGCCGACTGGCGGCCGAGGCATCTCCACCAGGCGATCCCTGGTCTCCGGAGACCAGGCGGGCCCTCGTCCGGGTGCTGGGCACCGGTCAGGCGGGAATGGCTGGGCTGGAGACCCTCGATCAGCAGGGCATCCTGGTCCGGCTGGTGCCCGAGTGGCAGCAGGTGCGCAACCGTCCTCAGCGCAACGCCTACCACCGATTCACGGTCGATCGCCATCTCCTGGAGGCGGCCGCCAATGCCGCCGTCCTCACCGACAATGTCTCACGGCCCGACCTGCTGCTGGTCGGCGCCCTCCTCCACGACATCGGAAAGGGCTTCCCGGGCGACCACACCGATACAGGGGTGGTCGTGATGGGCGAGGTGGCGACCAGGATGGGCTTTGCGCCCCTCGACGTACAAATCCTGGTGACGATGGTCCGACACCATTTGCTCCTACCCGATGCCGCCACCAGACGAGACCTTGATGACCCGGCCACCGTCGAAGCAGTGGCCGCCGCAGTGGGCGACGAGACCACCCTGGACCTGCTGGCCGCTCTCACCGAGGCCGACAGCCTGGCCACCGGGCCCGCCGCCTGGGGATCCTGGAAGGCCGGGCTGGTGAGCGACCTGGTGGCTCGGACCAGACGTCACCTGGCCGGCCATCAACCAGATCCGGCCACTGCCCTGCCGGATGAGAATCACCTGCGCTTGATGGCCTCTGGCCAACTGCACCTGAGCGCCAGCCAGTCCTCCGTGACGGTGACCGCTCCAGATCGTCCCGGCCTGCTGGCATGCGTGGCGGGGGTCCTGGCTCTGCACCGCATCGACGTCCATTCGGCCCAGGTCGGCTCGGACGGGACGGGTATGGCGGTCGAGGTGTTCGAGGTCGAGGCGGCCGAAGATGCCACTGACTGGGCCCGGGTGGAACGCGACCTGGCTGGCGTGCTGGACGGCCTACTGTCCCTTGGCCCCCGTCTGGCCGAGCGGGCCCGCGCCTATGCCGGAGCTCGCCGCCCCCGGGCTGCCCGTACCACCGTGGCGCAGGTGACGGTCGACAATGGGGCCTCCACCACTGCCTCGGTCGTCGAGGTGAGAGCACCTGATGGTGTAGGGGTCCTGTACCGGATCGCCCAGGCGCTGGCCGACTGCCAACTTGACGTCTCGTCAGCCAAGGTGGCCACCCTCGGCCACGAGGTGGTCGACTCCTTTTATGTGCGCGACCAAACCGGCGCCAAGCTGATTGACTCGGTTGGCGCCCGAGGGGTCGAGGCGGCGATTCTCACCGGGCTGGCCGGTGAGCCGGTCCTGGCGTGAGACCTATCCAGGCTGGTCGTCCCCCGGACGGTCGGCGCTCGGACGGTTGGCGCCGCCACGTCGGACGAAGTCGTTGACCTCGTAGTAGGCGGCAATGGACTCGCCGGCGTCTCCCCAGAAGCCGTCCAGCACGTCGAACTCGATGCTGCCTCGATCCACAAAGGCGTTGTTGACGTCAGTGATCTCCAACTCTCCTCGCCCTGAGGGCGCCAGCTCAGCGATGGTCTCGAACACGCTGGCGTCGTAGCCGTACACCCCGGTCACGGCCAGACGGCTCGGTGGCACGTCTGGCTTCTCCACTATGGCGACGATACGACCGGAGTCGATCTCGGCCACGCCCAGGTGGCAAAGGTGACAGGGGTCGTCGATGTCAGCCAGCAGCAGCCGGGCCCCCGCCTCCTGAGCCTCGAAGTTGGCCACCCACCCGCTGATGGACTGTCCGAAGATGTTGTCGGCCAGCATGACCACCACTCTGTCGCCGTTGACGAAGTGCCGGGCCAGTCCCAGTGCCTCGGCAATCCCGCCGGGACGGTCCTGGTAGCTGTACAACAGGCGGTCGACCCCCCATTCGCTGCCGTTGCCCAGCAGGCGAAACAGCTCTCCTGCGTGCGTGCCCCCCGTGACCACCATGACCTCGCCGATGCCCGCCCCCACCAGCGCCTCGATGGCGTAGGTGACCATGGGCCGGTCATAGATGGGCAGCAGGTGCTTGTTGGTGATGCGGGTGAGGGGGTCGAGCCGGCTACCGGTGCCGCCGGCCAGGACCACCCCCTTCACGCCAGCATGTCTAGCCCGTGAAAGGGGTGGGTCCCGGCAAACCGATCAGATGGCGTCCATCCCCCGCTCGCCGGTGCGGATGCGAACCAGGGTGTCGGCATCGGTGACCCACACCTTGCCGTCGCCGATCTGTGCGGTTCGAGCCGCCGAGACGATGGCCTCCACCACCTCCTCGGCGTCGTAGTCACCGACCAGGACCTCCACCTTGACCTTGGGAACCAGGTCGACCGTGTACTCAGCGCCCCGGTAGACCTCGGTATGGCCTTTCTGGCGCCCGAAACCCTGAACCTCCGAGACGGTCATCCCCTCGACCGCCGTCGCCTTGAGGGCTGTGCGGACGTCGTCCAGCTTGAACGGCTTGATGATGGCGGTGACCAGCTTCATGCCGTCGCCCCCCCGGTCGATTGAACAGGAGGTGGTTCTCGAAAAGTAGCTGGAGCCGTCACCGATGCATCGGCCACCAGCGATTGTCGGGCCCGCTCACCAGCTCCAAGGCTCCCCACCCCGGCTCCTCCGTATCCCAGCAGGCGCCCCTGGGGGCGCAACCGGGCGTCCACCATGGCGGGAAAGGCCTCGGCGCTAACCGAGCAGGGTTCGGGCATGGCGGTCACGCTACGAAAGGCCCGTTCCGGGACGATTCCCAGGGTGTGAACGCTCTGTTACGTGGGGCGGTGGTTACGTGGGGCTGTGGTTGTACCGGGCGCGGGACCAGAGGTAGCCGAAGGCGGTGATGGCGACGCACCAGGCTATGGCGAGGATGGCCCCGTGCCCGATCGGGGTGCCGGTGAGCAGCCCGCGCAGGGTCTCGGTGACAGGGGTGAAGGGCTGATACTCGGCAAACTGGCGTAGCCCGTCGGGCATGGTGGCGGCGGGGACGAATCCGCTCCCGAGGAAGGGCAGCAGGGTGAGGATCATCGGAGTGTTGCTGGCGGTTTCAACGCTCTTGGCAGCGAGCCCGAGCGCGGTGGCCAGCCAGATGAGGGCGAGGGCAAACAAGGCCAGCAGGCCGATGGCACCGAGCCAGTTCACCGGGCCGGCGGTGGGTCGGAAGCCCACGGCAAGGGCGACTCCGACGACGACGGCGATGCTTAGCAGGGTTTGGATGAGGCTGGCGAGCACGTGGCCGGTGAGCACAGCGGCGCGGGCGATGGCCATGGTGCGGAAGCGGTCGATGATCCCGCCGGTCATGTCCATGGCAACCACGATCGCGGTGCCCTGGACAGTTGCGGCGACGGTGATGAGCAGGATGCCGGGGGTGACGTAGTTCAAGTAGCCAGCGCGGCCGGTGTGCCCGCCAGCCGAGGCGACGCTGAGGCCGTGGCTGAGCTGGGCACCGAAGACATAGACGAACAGCAGCAGGAACACGATCGGCATGCCGACCAGTAGCAGTGTCATCGACGGGTAGCGCAGCAGGCGTCGCAGATTGCGGCGCACCATGGTGGCCGAATCGGCGACGGTGTAGGTGAGGGCGGTCATGACCGGGCGGCTTTCTCTGCGGTCGGGTGCCCGGTGACGGCGAAGAACACGTCATCGAGGTCGGGGGTGTGGAGAGAGAGCTGCTCGACCTCGACACGAGCGTCGGCGAGCTGGTCGAGGAGGTGCCGCAGTGAGGCGACACTGCCGTCGCTGGGCACCTGGAGGGTGAGCTTGTCCTCGTCGCGGGAGGCGCCCTCGAGGAGGTTGGCGGCCGCCTGCAGGGCAAGCGGGGCTGCGAACTGTAGCCGGACATGGCCGCCGGGGATCCGCCGTTTGAGCTCGTCCGAGGTGCCCTCGGCGACGATTCGGCCGTGGTCGAGGACCGCAATCCGCTCGGCGAGGTGGTCGGCTTCGTCGAGGTATTGGGTGGTGAG
>QHCF01000203.1 GCA_003244275.1 Acidimicrobiales bacterium | reverse complement strand
GGACTTCTCGTGAACGATCGCGGTTAGCGGAGGATCCGTCCTCTCGGACGTTACGGACCTTCCTGGTCAGATGGGTTACGCTGATCGGGTCCCCGTGAACTGAGCCACACGTTGTGCGAGTCCGATGCTCCAGAATGGAGCGAGGAGGACAGCACATGGGAAGGAAGAGACGACTCGTCATCGGTGATGACGATGAGCGCTCCGTCGCCGGTTGTCTCGCAGCGGGTGATCGGCCTTCTACCTTGGTGCCACGCCACGTAGGCAGGTCCATCGCTGGCCCCCGGAGTGAATGGGAGACTGCCGACCTTCTCGGCGACCATCATCGAAAGCTCTGAACCAAGCTGTCCCGCGAAGCTCTCCACACACCCGCCCCCCTCCATGATGTTCGGCTGGATGGAGGGACGGCCGGGGCTGAGCGCAATGACCCGCTCCTGGAGGCCGGTCGGATCCCGGTTGACGATGTCTACAGTCACCTGTCCGTCGCCTTCTCGGATGGCAGATCGGAGCATGCCGGACATGACGATGTCGGCCAATGGAAGGGAGTAGCCGACCAGGCTGATCCGCTTAGCCGAGCACAGCGCCCGGTAGGCGTCCTGCCACAGCTGTCGGGTGATCGGATTGCGATAGTAAGGGGACTTTGTCGACAGCGGCGGGATGAGGAACCGCTCCCGGCCGGGTAGGCGCAGTGAACGGTCCTCCTCGGAGAGTGGGACAGGAGCATCGAATCTACTACCGGTGTCGTGCCTGCTCAGCGTCGCTCCACTTTGGTCCCGGGGCACCCACCACCAGTCGAGCGATCCGTGGAGCTTGAGTAGTCGCATGGTCGCCGCGCCCGGTCCATCGGGCCATGAGCTGTGCGGGCGTTGTGGGGGCTGGCCCCGAAGGAGGTCGTCAGGAGTCACTGATCGAGGCTGGCGAGGTCCAGGAACTGACAACTCATCGGGATGAGGGAATTCGTCAGGATCAGAAAAAAGGGCCATCGCCTGTGGGTTGGTACCGCTTCCATGCGGATCGAGGTGCTGGCTGGCCACGGCCGCCTCGATCAGCGTGTCGTAGTTGAGCGTGATGACCGTGTAACAGCCGTAGTGCAGGACGCTCACCAGCTCGCTAACCATCGCGGCGCGGGATCGGCGAGGGCGACGGTCTGCTGTTCGTCGAGGGCGATGACGATGGCTTGAAGAAGCCTGGCGAACTCAGACTCGTTCTCTCGGTTCTCGACTTCGGTCAGATGCGGCTGAGATTCAGCCAGAAACGAGAGATGTGTCTCGAAGGCGTACTCATTCGAGAAGGAAGGCGCGGCCGTGGCGTCTCCACGGGCGAGGACCTCGAAGGCGCGGCGTCCCAGCTCGTTGGCCAAAGGGAGGTGCTCGTTTACGGCATGGGAGAACCCCGCCCCGAGAATGAGGACGTGGCCCGAATTGTTGGGATGTTCCTCGTTCACGCCGGTGATCGTAGGGCTCATGCCTCGCTGAAACTGGGGCGGAGGTCCGGGTCAGTGCTCAACCAGTGCGTGACCGCGTCTTGATACAAGACATTCCAGTCCTCAGAGACGCTCGGCCCTCCGCTCACCGAGGAGCTTGTCCAGATCCGGCTGCGTGGTCAGGCGCCGGCGAGCGGATCCGTCAAGGACGCCGACCTTGCGATCCCGGACCCACAAGGCGATGTCGGGATCAAGGCCAGACCGTCTCGCCGCCAGGCGCAGCTCCAGATGATCGAGCGTCCTGTCCACGCAGCGCCGAGTTGCCCTGACCATTCTCTCGGCGAGGGCCAGCGCCTCCGGGGCCATCCGCCCGGT
The DNA here is from genome assembly GCA_003244275.1 of Acidimicrobiales bacterium. Classification (GTDB taxonomy): domain Bacteria; phylum Actinomycetota; class Acidimicrobiia; order Acidimicrobiales; family QHCF01; genus QHCF01. The sequence goes on along the minus strand of QHCF01000203.1, from coordinate 1,931 downwards.
CGTCCATGGACGACGCTCCCGGTCGGGACCCGAGCGGGCAGCGGGTCCCCTGGTTGACAACCTCCGGCCCCGGCTCCCTCGGTCGTCCCTCAAGCAGCCTATGCACTTCTCTAACCACGGCGCTGCGGACAGACCTCGGCTCGCAGGCCTTGGGTCACCCGAGCGTCCCACGCCGTCCTGGCGGTGCTGCGGTGTGGCCAGGGTCGGGCGAAGGCAGCCGCCTCGGCGTGGGGGATGTTCAGCGGTGGGTGCAGGCTGGGTCCGATGGCGGGGTCGAGGGGGCTGTGGTAGGCGACGCCGCCCTGGGCGGCCTTGGCCATGGCGTCGTAGGCCTCCAGGATGAGGCGGTGGGTCCGGTACTCGCCCCAGGCAGCCTGGTCCTTGCGGGCCACGATAGGGAAGGTGCCCATGATGTACTCCACGTCGTCGCGCCCGATGGCATAGAGATGAAAGAAGGCGGCGTCCAGCTCGGCCCGCAGGAGGGGCCGGCGCGCTTCGTCCCAGCGGAACGGCGGGCCCCGCCAGCCCAGGTCGCGGGCGAAGCACTGGAGGTCCCAGGCAGTGTAGGTCAATTCCAGCACCCGGCCGGCCAGCCAGTGGTCCAGCCGACGCTCGGAGTCCCAGGGGGCGGCCTGGTCATAGGTCTCCGGCGGCAGCACCGGGAGCTGCTCGGCGATGAAGAAGTTGAGGTTGCTGCCGCCGACCTTCGGCGGGCGAAGAAGTCAAGAGCGAAGGAGCACAGCGCGGCTCCGAGTACGGCGACCGAGACTGGACTCACCGCTGACTGAATGAGGAAGATGCTGTCTCCTGCGGCGTATCGAGGAACGACAAAGGGGATGACGCTCCGCTCATCGGTGGAACGACAGATCCGTCGATACCCGAGCAGCCAGGCCGGGCGGTCGGGGAGGCGGGTGGCCACCTCGGGCTCGGCCACCCAGTAGCGGGGCAGGGGCAAAGTGGAGGGATCGGACTTGGCCTGGGCGTCGAGGTCGGCGATGGCCGCCCCGGTCCAGCCGGCCCAGCGGTGGTCGAACTGGTGGACCATCTTGGCCTCGTACAGCGGCAGCATCCGCTCCTGGCCCCGGACGAAGGCGTTGCCGTCCAGGGCCCAGGCGTCGGACTCCAGCTCCGCCCGGGAGCGGAAGAGGTGGGAGTCGCTGGTCATGTTGAACAGGCCCTGGCGAAACGACACGCCCCATGGGTTTCGCTCGGGCGGCCCCTTGGACAGGAGCACCGGGACCCGGCGGTAGACGGCCTTGGTCAGCTCGGCGTCGCGCCGGGAGCGGAACACCGGGGCGGTCCGGGTGTTGGGATTGATCAGGGCCAGGTCCGAAGAACTCAACCGGAAACGCCTGTGCGGGTCGGCCAGGTCGGCCACCTGGTGGCAGAAGAAGGCGAACTCCGCCCCCCCAACCACCGGCCGGCCGGGGCCGCTGAGGGTCAGCAGGCAGAACTTGTAGCTGCGGTGGACGCCGGGGAACAGCGCGGTGAAGCTCTCCAAGCTGGAGGTTCTCGATCCACGGTCCGTCTGGCTGCGCGAGGCGCATGACTTCACCCCATGGCTGCTGGCCCACGCCGACGCTCTGGGAGAGGTGCTGGGCATCGACGTGGAGCCGACCGCCAATGAGCACCCGGTAGGCAGCTTCGCCCTTGACCTGATCGGGCGGGACCTTACCAACGACTGCGTGCTCATCGTGGAGAACCAGCTCACTGCGCCCGATCATGGCCACTTGGGCCAGATCGTCACCTACGCCGCCGGTGCCGATGCCGGCACGGTGGTGTGGATGGCGACGGCCTTCCGGGAGGAGCACCGTCAGGCCCTCGGTTGGCTGAATAACCTGTCCGAGGGCAACGCCCGCTTCTTCGGGGTGGAGATCGGCGCGGTGCGGATTGCCGACTCACCCCCGGCGCCACTGTTCAAGCTGAGCGTG
>QHCF01000059.1 GCA_003244275.1 Acidimicrobiales bacterium | reverse complement strand
CACGTAGACAAGAGTGTTGGCAGTACCCAGATCGACGGCCATATCGCGGCCGAGAATGTTGGAGAAGAAATGATCGGACATCGCAGAGGCCCCCTCGGCGTGGGCGAAGGTCAACATTAGGCTAGGGGTAAAGCAGGGCGCAGGCAAGTCACCCCAGGTCAGCGGCACCCTCGGGGGGTCCGCCACGTTGGTCCGACCAGTCAGGGCTGCTTCGCAGCCGCCGCCTCGACTCCTCTGCGAGGCGCCGTCGAACCGCTACGCATTCTTTGGACCGTTTGGGGCATGGTTGAGGGCAAATACGTCCAAAGAATGGGTACTTGTGACGCTGGCGCTAGGCCAACCCCGGGAAGAAGGTGGCGATCTCCCTCTGGGCCGACTCCGCCGAGTCCGAGCCGTGGACCAGGTTCTCGTCGAGCAGGGTGGCGAGGTCGCCCCGGATGGTCCCCGGGGCCGCCGCCATCGGGTCAGTGGCACCCATGAGGGCTCGTACCGCCCGCCAGGTGTCGGTTGGCCCATGCACCACCATGACCAGCGACGGGCCCCGGGTGATGAAATCGATCAGGCCGGGATAGAAGGCCTTGCCCCGGTGCTCGGCATAGTGGCGGGCAGCCAGGTCGGAGTCGATCGTGCGCAGCTCGGCCGCCACCAGGCCTAGACCCTTGGCCTCCAGGCGGCCAACCACCGCTCCCACCAGGCGCCGTTCGACCGCATCGGGCTTGCAGATGACCAAGGTCCGGTTCACGGGTCGGCAGGTTAGCCGGCCGAGTGCGTCCCGGGCGGCTGGGTTTCCGGCGACAGGGTCCCGGGCGCCAGGGTCCCGGGCGGCTGGGTCAGGAGGATGGCCCGGGCCTCACCCACCAGGTAGAGGGAGCCCGTCACCAGAAGGGCCTCGTCCTCGGCCATCTCATCGAGGGCCATCTCCAGCGCCTCGGCCGTGGTTCGAGCGATCACCGAGTCCACCTTCAAGTGGCTGGCGGCGGCGGCCACCTCCTCTGGTGGCAGAGCGCGGGGCGATGGCGGGGGAGTCGCCACCACCAAGCGAATGCGCCGTGGGCCCAGTCCCTCCAGCATCTCGACCGTACGGCGGCCGGCCAGCAGGCCCATGACCACGACCAGCTGTCCGACACCGGCAAAGTCCTCGGCCAAGGTGACACCGGCAGCCCGGGCTCCGGCCGGGTTGTGGGCCCCGTCGAGGATGCACAGGGGCGACCGACCGACCACCTCCATGCGTCCCGGTATCCGTACCGTGTTCAGTGCCTCGGCCACCAGGTGAGCGTCGAGGGGAGCGGCAAAGAAGGCCTCCGCCGCGGCCAGGGCACAAGCGAGGTTGTCACCCTGGTGGGAACCGTGCAGCGGCAGGTAGAGGTCGGGGTAGCGGGCGCCCGGGGTATGCACGTCGATCAGCCTGCCCCCATGGGCCAGCCGATTGGTGTCGCAGCCGAAGGTGGGGTCGGAGGTGACGTCCGTGCTGGCCGCGTCCCCGGGGACCCCCGTGCGGGCGGAGTTACCGCCGACGGTGGAGTTGCTGGGGGCGGCGCAGCTGCTGGGCGGGTGGCGTTCCCAGACCTGGCTCGCACCGGCGGCCCGAAAAATCGGCCGCAGGCCCGGGTCATCGACCCCCAGGACGAGAGTCGCTCCGGGCTTGACGATCCCCGCCTTCTCGGTCGCTATGTCGGCCAGAGTGGGCCCTAGGCTGTCCAGGTGGTCCAGGCTGACATTGGTCACCACTGCCACCGACCCATCGGCCACGTTGGTGGCATCTCGCCGGCCCCCGAGGCCGACCTCCACCACCGCCACATCCACGGCGATGTCGGCGAACCACCGCAGGGCTGCGGCGGTGAGGATCTCGAACCGCGACGGCGCCTTGGCCAGCAGGTCCTCGACCGACGCGACGGTCCCGAGAACCTCGGTGAAGGCGTCGTCGGGAATGGGCTCGGCGTCCCAAGCCACGCGTTCGTTGACCCGTTCCAGGTTGGGACTGGTGTAGGTCCCCACCCGCAGGCCACGCGCCATCAGCAGCGCCGTGAGAATACGGGCGGTCGATCCCTTGCCATTGGTACCGGTGAGATGGATGACCGGGTAGTCCCGCTGGGGCTCTCCCAGCAATGGAGTCATCTCTTTCATTCGGGCCAAACTTGGGACCTGGCCCCGGCCGGCCTGGACCGCTTCCAGGTTGACGTGATCCTCCAACCAGGCCAAGGCGCCGGCCAAGTCGCCGAAGCGGTTGACCGCACCAGATCGGCGAATGGTCAAGCGCGGGCTTCCGAACTCGTGTCCGTCAGACCGTGCAGCTGGCGGCTCAGGCGTCGACCAGGGATTCTGCCGCGTTGGTTACGTCATCGGCGACCTCGCCAGCCTGCTCCCTGGCTTGTTTCCAGGCGTGGGACACCGTATCCACCGCCTGCACAGCCGCGTCGGTTGAGCGGTGGCGAGCAACGTCAACGGCGCGACCGGCCCGCTGGCGAGCCACGTCGACCGCGTGACTGGCGGCGACGGTTGCCTGCTCGGCTCCCTGGCGAGCGATCTCGCCTGCGTTCGCCGCTCGGCGGCGGGCGATCTCGGCCGCCTGCTCGGCGGCCCCTCCGGCTCGCTGGCGGGCGATCTCGCCTACGTCTGCCGCACGCTGGCGAGTCGTGTCAGCCGCCTTACCGGCTCGTTGACGGGCCGATCCAGTCAGTGCTCCCAGGTTCAGCTTGGCCGCGTCCAGCTTGCCGACGTCGAACCGGCGCAGCTGGCGCCGAACTCGGCGACTCAGGTGCTTCTTGCGGTTGAGCCCGAGCGGCCCCAGCACGTTCGCCAGAGCGCGGTCAACTGCCAGTCGGCGCCGATTGCGCCGCAACACCAACAAGCCAACCAGGGCACCCGCTCCGGTACACGCTCCGCCCACCGCCGCCGCCCGCTTCAGGGCCACATCAACCGTGTCGTCTGCCTGGTAGGCCCAGGCACCGCCCACTCCTACGCCGGCCAGACAACCCACCATGGCACCCTTGCAGATCACATTCATATGGTTATCGTCCCTCTCTCAGCTGGCAGCTCGGCGGGGGCGGTCGACCTTGGCCGGTCCGCTACGGGCCACCAGAGTCGGGTTGACCCTGTCCAGCACCACGGCGCGGTCAATGACGCACTTGCCTACGTCGGTGCGACTGGGCAGGTCGTACATCACCTCCAGCAGCACCTCCTCCAGGATGGCTCGTAGGCCGCGAGCCCCGGTACTTCGCAGCAGAGCCTGTTCGGCCACCGCCTCGAGGGCATCGTCGCCCAACTCCAGCTCCACCTGATCCAATTCGAACACCCGCCGGTACTGCTTGACCAGGGCATTCTTGGGCTCGATCAGGATGCGAACGAGAGCCTCCTTGTCGAGGCTGGAGACAGCCCCGATGACCGGGAGACGTCCCACGAACTCGGGGATCAGTCCGAACTTGAGCAGATCCTCGGGCAACACGTGGTGCAGCTGCTCGGAGACGTCGGGACGTCCGCTGGGGCGAATCTCGGGCCGGAAGCCGATGCCCTTGCGTCCCAGGCGACTCTCGATGATTGTTTCCAATCCGGCGAACGCCCCTCCGCAGATGAACAAGACGTTGGTCGTGTCTATCTGGATGAACTCCTGATGGGGATGCTTGCGTCCACCCTGGGGGGGCACCGAGGCGGTGGTTCCTTCCAAGATCTTGAGGAGGGCCTGTTGGACTCCCTCGCCGGAGACGTCTCGGGTGATGGATGGGTTCTCGCTCTTGCGGGCGATCTTGTCGATCTCGTCGATGTAGATGATCCCGGTCT
>QHCF01000081.1 GCA_003244275.1 Acidimicrobiales bacterium | reverse complement strand
GGCCCGCACCGGCGGGTGGCGTGGTATTGGCGGGGTTGTACCCGGCCGCCGGAGCGGTGTCCCGGCTGGCCGAGGCGGTGTCCCGCGGCCGGCTCGGGGGACTCCCGCCGTTGGACGCCGTGGTCGTCATACCGTTGTCGCCGCCGGATACTCCGATGCCAGTAGCGCGCAGGATCTCGTCGATGATCACTGCCTTCCTGGCCCGTGAGCCAGGCTTGAGAGCCATGGCCTCGGCTATGGCCTGGAGCTCGTCGCGCTCCTTGCCTTCCAGAACCGATCGCTCGAGCTGCTGCTCTGTGCTCACCGGGTACCTCACTTGTTCTGCTGGGATGGGATGGGACGGAGCCGGACGCTGCCCGGCAAATGCGCTCCGGTTACCGGCTTGGACCAGTTGGCCAACGCACCTTGGTGCCACCGGTTCCGGCCCCGGGTGGGGCGCGGTTGACAATGGCGCACAAACGGGGAGACGACCGGCCTAAAGCTGGCTCATACAAATAACCGTCTCCCCGCTCTGCTCGGGGGAATCCCTGAGCCGCTGATCGGTTACCCGATCGCCACGGCCTCGAGTGGCACCGACAATGATAGCGCCCTAACCGATCCCTGACAACTCAACGGCGACAGTTCAGATGCTCAGAGGGCGAGCTCGGTCCTCACCGCGCCCAGGTCGGCGTCCACCACCATGGGAACCGCGATCTGGCTGATGGCGATGTCCGGGTCCTTGAGCCCATGTCCGGTGAGCACGCACACCACCGTGGAGCCCGCCGGAGCCCCAACCTCCAGCAGACCAGCTACCGACGCGGCCGACGCCGGCTCACAGAAAACCGACTCTGCGCTGGCCAGGAACCGGTAAGCGGCCAGGATGGCCTCGTCGGTGACGGCCAGGATGGCTCCTCCCGACTCCGATGCGGCGGCCGTGGCTCCATACCACGAGGCGGGTCGCCCGATGCGGATGGCGGTCGCCACCGTGTCCGGTGACTCGATGGGATGACCCTCGACGATAGGGGCCGCGCCGGCCGCCTGGAAGCCCAGCATCCGCGGCAGCCGGGTGGCCTGCCCGGCATTGCGATATTCGCAGTAGCCCTTCCACCAGGCGGTGATGTTGCCGGCGTTGCCCACCGGGATACACAAGATGTCGGGGGCGTCCCCCAGGACGTCCACCACCTCGAAGGCGGCTGTCTTCTGGCCGTCGATGCGGTGCGGGTTCACCGAGTTGACCACCGTTACCGGTGCCTGCTCGGCCAGCTCGCGCACGATGGCCAAGGCGTCGTCGAAGTTGCCCCTCACCTGTAGCACCCTGGCCCCGTGCACCAGGGCCTGGGCCAGCTTGCCCAAGGCTATGTAACCCTCCGGTATGAGGACCGCGCAGGTGAGCCCGGCCCGACCCGCGTAGGCGGCGGCCGACGCCGAGGTGTTGCCCGTCGAAGCGCATACCACCGCCCTGTCTCCCGCCTCGGCCGCCTTGGAGATGGCCAGCGTCATCCCCCGGTCCTTGAACGACCCGGTGGGATTGGCCCCCTCCACCTTGAGCAGGACCCGGGCCCCCACTCGCTCGGACAGCCGGGGGGCCTCCAGGAGGGGCGTGGCCCCCTCGGCCAGGCTGATCACCGGTGTGGCGGCCGACACCGGCAGGAAGTCGCGGTACTCCTCGATCACTCCCCGCCAGGGTGTGAGGCGGGCCGGTGTGAGTCGGGCCGGTGTGAGCCGGGAGGGCGTCACTCGGGCCCGATCACCCGCAGCAGGCCGCCCACCCGTTCCACCGCATCCAGATGGCGCAGGGCCGAGAGGGTGGCCTGTAGGTCACCCTCAGTGGCCGTGTGAGTGATGAAGACCAAGTGGGCCTCGTCCCCCAGCCCCACCTGTTCCATGGAGCGGATGGAGACTCGGTGCTCGCCAAAGGTGGCCGCCACCGCCCCCAGCACTCCGGGCCGGTCGACCACGTCGATGGTGATGTAGTACTGGGAGCGCAGGGCGTCGATGGGGCTGATCCGGGCTCTCTGGCGTACGACGGTGCGACCACCTATACCTGAACGCAGGTTGTGGGCCGCGTCCACCAAATCGCCCAGCACGGCCGCGGCCGTGGGCAGTCCGCCGGCTCCCCGGCCGTAGAACATCAGCTGTCCAACCGCCTCGCCCTCGATGAACACCGCGTTGTACGAGTCACGTACGCCGGCCAGCGGGTGGTCCCTTGGGACCATGGCGGGATGAACCCGTACCGCGATGGCCCCGTCCTCGGCTCGTTCGGCCACCGCCAGCAGCTTCACCTCGTAACCCAGGCGTCGGGCGAAGGCGATATCGGTCGACTCGACTCCAGTGATGCCCTCCCGGTACACGTCGCCGGCCACCACGTCGCGCCCAAAGGCGAGACTGGCCAAGATGGCTGCCTTGGCGCTGGCGTCATCGCCCTCCACGTCGGCGGTGGGGTCCCGCTCGGCCAGCCCCAGTCTCTGGGCCTCGGCCAGGGCCTCGCCGTAGGCCATATTGTTCTCGCTCATCCGGGTGAGGATGTAGTTGGTGGTGCCGTTGACGATCCCCATCACCCGGTGGATGCGCTCTCCCGCCAGTGACTCTCTCAGGGGGCGGATCAGGGGAATGGCGCCGGCCACGGCCGCCTCATAGAGGAGGTCGAGCCCGGCTGACGCCGCCGCCTCGAACAGCTCGGAGCCCACGTTGGCCAACAACTCCTTGTTGGCCGTCACTACCGGCTTGCCGGCGGCCAGAGCGGCCAGGATGAGAGTGCGAGCCGGCTCGATCCCGCCCATCAACTCCACCACCACGTCCACTGCGGGGTCGCTCACCACCGATGCCGCCTCGTGAGTCAGCAGCTCCTGGTCGATCTTCACCGACCGCTCTCGGGCCAGGTTGCGCACCGCCACTCGGGTCACCCTCAGCCGGACACCGGTGCGCTCGGCGATCCCATCGCCGTCCGCCGCCAAGAGCCGGACAAGTGCCCCGCCCACGTGCCCGCAGCCGAGCACTCCGACCCTCACCTCGGCGCCGGCCACCTCCTCACGCTATCGCTTGCCCGCGCCGCCTCGACCAAATAGCGGAGGTGGGCAGTTCGAGCCTGTAGCGCGTGAACTAGTATTCACTACATGAGTTCCCCGCTGTCGATCCGCTTCGAAGACGAGTTACTCGACCGGCTTCGCCGCGCTGTGCGGGCGTCGCCGGGGGCAACCGTCTCGGGCCTCGCACAGCGGTTGGTGGACGAGGGGCTGCGGATGATCGAGTATCCAGGCGTCGTGTTCAAGGACGGGCCGACCGGTCGCCGGGCAGCCCTGGTCCTCGGTCCTGACATCTGGGAGGTCGTCAAGGTAGTGAAGGAGCTGGACGAGCGAGGGCCGACAGCAGTCGAAGGCACGGCCGAGCTGCTCAACCTTTCCCAGCAGAGAGTAGAGCTGGCGCTTCGCTACTACGGCGTCTACCGCACTGAGATAGATGCGGAGATGGCCCAGGCGGACCAGGAGGCGACCGAGGCGGAGAGAGCCTGGGCCACCCGCCAGCGGCTGCTGGCTTGATCGGACCTGGCCGCCACGAGACGCCACGGCTCCTGCTCGACGAGATGTTCTCACCGGTCATCGCGGAGGCGCTGGCCGGCCGGGGCATTGAAGTGACAGCGGTGGCGGCGACTGCAGAACTGCGGGCCATGAGCGACGTCGATCTGTTCGAATGGGCCGCGGCTGGTGGGTATCACCTGGTCACCGAGAACGTGAAGGACTTCGCCCGCCTCTTGAGCGCGGCCCAGGGGACCGGAAAGAAGGCACCCGGAGTGCTTTTCACCAACAGCCGTTGCTTCCCGCGGTCCCGGCGAAACCCAGGCCCGCTGATCGCAGCGCTCGATGCATGGCTGGGGGCACCAGCTCACCCGTCCGAAGACTGGCTCCAGCCAACCTGACCGGCAACGGACTCTCAGCTCACCTCGACGAACCAGGTTGCGCTCGCATGTGGCACCCCTCGGCCCGGGAGCGGTGACGGCGAGTGGACCGTTGTGCAGATCTGTCGGTTTACTACTGGTGCCGTGCGCCGCAGCTTTCCGAGATTCGAAAGCCACACTCCAGAGGGGGGGCGAGACGGCCATCAGTTTCACCGACTTGTGGCATACACACGAGGGACGTTTGCAGGCGAGCAGCGTACCAAGGTCCTTTTTCATCTTTTGGTTGCTCGTCCTTTTCACGACATCGCACGCCTCGAGGTTGTAGTTGATGCGACCAGGTGTGGCACCTGGCTGTTCTACGCTTTCAGCGTGGTTGATGATCTCGACTAGTGAGGTGTGGTGGCTGGCTCGACACTCAAGCGTCGGGTCTATGGGCGTCGAGAGCATCGGTCCCCAATGAACCTAGTTGAGCCTCGGTTAAGTCACCTCACACGTCGAGGCGCAGCAGGTCCTCGTTGGTCTCCCGGCGCACGACCACCCGGGCCTGGCCGTTGGCCACGAAGACCACCGGGGGCCGGGGAACCTTGTTGTAGTTGGAGGCCATGGAGTGGCCGTAGGCGCCGGTGACCGGGGTGGCCACAATGTCGCCGACCGCCAGGTCGGCCGGCACCCTCGCCTTGCTCACGACGACGTCCCCCGACTCGCAGTGCTTGCCCACCACCCTGGCGGCTCGGGGGCGGTCAGCGGTCACCGCCCGGGGCAGGAACGCCTCGTAGCCGCT
>QHCF01000135.1 GCA_003244275.1 Acidimicrobiales bacterium | reverse complement strand
GTGGCAGACCGACGAGCTGCGCCGGGAGCGCCCCGAGCCGATGGACGAGGCGGCCTCGGCGGTGCACTACCTCGACCAGATGTTCGCCGAGGTCCTGCCCGAGGTACTGGAGAACCTGGCCCGCCAGCTGGCCCGGATCGGTGTGGTGCTCTCCCCCCGTTCGCGCCCAGTCCGCTTTGGCACGTGGGCCGGCGGGGATCGGGACGGCAATCCTCGCGTCACCCCCCAGGTCACCCTGGACGTGCTGGCCCTCCAGCATGATCATGCCCTGGTCGACCTCCTGGCCGGAGTCGATCAGCTCATCGCCCAGCTCAGCTCGTCGACCCGGGTGGTGGCCGTCTCCGCCGCCCTGGAGGAGAGCCTGTTGGCCGACCGGGACCAGATGCCCGAGGTCTACCAGCGATACGGGCGAATCAACGCCGAGGAGCCCTACCGGCTCAAGTGCTCATATATCCGCCAGCGCCTCACCAACACTCGCCGCCGCCTGGCCGGCGGCTCTCCCTCGCTGGTCTCCTATGCGTCCAATGGCGAGCTGCTCGACGACCTGGAGGTCATGCGGTCCTCCTTCCTCCAGCACAAAGGGGGGCTCGCCGCCCTCGGCCCACTCGACCGCTTCCTGCGACCGACGGCGGCCTGCGGACTGTCGCTGGCCACCATGGACGTACGCGAGCACGCCGAGCGCCAGCACCTGGCCCTGGGCGCCATCTTCGACCGGGTGGGCGCCCTGGACCCCGCCTACCTGTCCCTCACCCGCCCCGAGAGGGCCCGCGCCCTGTCGGCCGAGCTGGCCGGCGGACGCCCCCTCACCGTGCGCCGTACCAAGCTGACAGGGCAGGCCGGCGAGACCATGGCCATCTTCAACATGATCCGAACGGCCATCGACCGTTACCCCGACGCCATAGAGAGCTACATCGTGTCAATGACCAGGGGGGCCGACGACGTCCTGGCGGCGGTGGTCCTGGCCCGGGAAGCCGGCCTGGTCGACCTCAACACCGGCATCGCCGAGATCGATTTCGTGCCGCTGCTGGAGACGATCGAGGAGCTGACCCACGCTGGAGACATCCTGGACGAGCTCCTGGCCGACCCCTCCTACCGCCGGGTGGTGACCCTGCGGGGCAACACCCAAGAGGTGATGCTCGGCTACTCGGACTCCAACAAGGACGGTGGCATCACCACCTCGCTGTGGGCCATCCACCGGGCTCAAAGGGCCCTGCGGGACTGCGCCCGAGATCACGGGGTGCGTCTGCGCCTGTTCCACGGACGGGGGGGCACAGTGGGCCGTGGTGGCGGCCCGACCGGTGACGCCATCATGGCCCAGCCCTATGGTGCCCTGGACGGGTCGATCAAGATCACCGAGCAGGGGGAGGTGATCTCCGACAAGTATGGACTGCCCGCCCTGGCCCGGCGAAACCTGGAGATCACCCTGGCGGCGGTGTTGCGGGCGACCCTGTTGCACCGCGAGTCCCGCCAGCCGCCCGAGGTGCTGGCCGCCTGGGACGCGGTGATGGACTGCGTGTCGACCGCCGCCCTGGCCGCCTACCGCGGCCTGGTGGAGGATCCCGGGCTGGTGACCTACTTCCTGTCGTCCACCCCGGTCAACGAGCTGGCCGGGCTCAACATCGGCTCACGCCCATCCCGGCGTCCTGGGGGTTCGGATGCCACCCTCGACGACCTGAGAGCCATCCCGTGGGTCTTCGGCTGGACCCAGTCCCGCCAGATCGTGCCCGGCTGGTTTGGGGTGGGAGCCGGCCTGCAGCGGGCCGCAGCCGAGGGCCACGCGGCCGCTCTGAGGGAGATGTACACCAGCTGGGACTTCTTTCGGTCGTTCCTGTCCAACGTCGAGATGGTCCTGTTCAAGACCGACCTCGCCATCGCCCGGTTGTACGTCGACCGCCTGGTTGACCCGTCGCTGCACTACCTGTTCGAGGCCATCCAGGACGAGTACTCCCGAACCGTGGCCCAGATCCTGGGGGTGGTCGGGGAGAACCGCCTGCTGGCCCGCCACTCCACCCTGCGCCGCACCCTGGAGGTACGCGACGCCTACCTCGACCCCATCAACTACCTCCAGGTCGCCCTCCTGGCCCGCTCTCGGGCCGGCGCCGACCAGGATCCCGATCTGCACCGAGCCCTGATGCTGACCGTGAACGGGATCGCCACCGGCCTGCGCAACACCGGCTGAAGGTGGCCAAGGACTGGTCGCAGGTGGAGGTAAATTTTGCGCGGAAGATAGTCAATTGCCCCCCACGTCTCTCGCCCACTCTCACCTGGGTGGCGCCCCCGCCCTAGCGGTCGATGTGGCTCATATCGGTGTAGCGGTCGCCGGCGGCCGCCTCGGGAGGAAAGGTGACGTCGATGTCGGCCAGGTCGGCGATGGTGAGCTCGAGGTCGGCGGCGCCCAGGTTCTCCTCCAGGCGCGAGCGGCGCTTGGTCCCCGGGATGGGCGCCACGTCATCGCCCTGGGCCAGCAGCCAGGCCAGGGCCAGCTGGGCCGGCGTGGCACCCTTGGTCGCTGCCAGCTCCCGTACCTTGGCCACCAGGTTGAGGTTGCGCTCAAAGTTGTCGCCCTGGAAGCGGGGCAGGCCTCTGCGCATGTCACCCTCCGGGAAGTCGTCGGGGGTTTGCAGATCACCCGACAAGAAGCCGCGACCGAGTGGGGCGAAGGGCACGAAGCCGACGCCCAGCTCACGACAGGCGGCCAGGACCGAGGCCTCCGGGTCACGAGTCCACAGGGACCACTCGCTCTGCACGGCGGCGATGGGGTGGACGGCGTGGGCCCGGCGCAGGGTGGCGGCCGAGACCTCCGACAGCCCCAGGTGTCCCACCTTGCCGGCGACCACCGCCTCGGCCATGGCCCCCACCGTGTCCTCGATGGGCACTTGGCGGTCCAGGCGGTGCAGGTACCACAGATCGACGTGGTCGGTGCCCAGGCGACGCAGGGAGGCGTCGATGGCCTGGGCGACGTGGCCCGGGCTTGCGTCGATGACCTGCGATCCGGCGTCGCGATCCGCCCCCCATCCGGGCAACAGCCCGAACTTGGTGGCCAGGACGACCTGGTGGCGCCGCCCAGCGAGGGCCCGGCCGACCAGTTCCTCGTTGGCCCCTTCGCCGTAGATGTCGGCGGTGTCGAGGAACGTGCAGCCCAGGTCGAGGGCCCGGTGAATGGTTGCGATCGACTCGGCCTCATTTCGGGCCTCGGGCGGTCCGTAAGACTGAGACATCCCCATGCAGCCCAGGCCGAGGCAAGAAACGGTCAGTGATCCGAGGCGGGCATTGCGCATGCGGTGAACGGTACCCGCCCGGCCCACTGACTCACTTCGGCGCGGAGGGAGTGGGATTTGAACC
>QHCF01000138.1 GCA_003244275.1 Acidimicrobiales bacterium | reverse complement strand
TGGGCCTGGAGGCGGGGGGAGAGGGCCGGCGCCGCCCGAGCGGTGGCCGCCGGCTCGACCATCCTTGGAGCCAGCTATTGGCTGGCCGGCGGCCGGGTAGCCCTGCGCCCTGTGCTCGCTCTCGGTGCTGCCCACAGCCGGGCGTCGATATCCACCTTTGCCGCCAACGTCCACCCCGCGCTCGGCGCACCCGTTTTCAGCGCATTAGTCGTGGCGGCGGTGGCGCTGGCAGTTGTGCTCGGTCCTCGGCGGCCGCCGCTTCCCCTGCTCCTGGGCTCGGTGCTCGTGGCCTACTTGGCGGGCACGCCCTACGTCTTGCCCTGGTACGTGATGTGGGCGTTGCCGGCTCTGGCCCTCGACTGGCGATCGCCGGTCGCCGCCATGGGAGCAGTGGCTGCGCTCGGCCTGACCGTCGCCTACCTCGGGGCTCCTCGGCTTCATGATGGGTTCTTGCGTATGGTCGTCCACCCTGTCTACGCCGTGGCCCTGCCCCTGTTCTTCGCCGCGTCCCTGGCCTGGCTGGTGGCCAGGTCACGACAGGCCTCCGGCCGCACAGGTCCTATCCTCGACACAGGGGGATCTCAGATTGGTGCCGCACACTGAGGGGAGCGCCATGGTGGCGATCGGAGCAAGGGAAGGGCTTGGGCAGTGAAAGAGCCGATCGGTGACGCCCCAGAGCGGCCCGCCGGCAGTGAGTCACGGCCGCCGGGGTGGTACACCGACCCGTGGTCCGACCGCCAGCATCGCTACTGGACCGGTGAGGCGTGGACTTTCTGGACCACCGATCCCGGTTCAACGGCCAACCCGCCTCCGCCCCCGCCCACGACTACGACCGACGCACCGGCACCACCACCACCACCGTCGTCACCGTTGTTCACCGGCCGGCGCCTGGCTGGCGTGATCGCCCTGGGCCTGGTCGTGGGCTTCCTGATCGCGTTCGTCGTCTTCAGGGGGCGCTCGAAGTCGGCTGCGCCCGATGCGTCGCCGTTCGGGCCCCTGACGTCGGCCAGCCGGCTTCCTCGTTCGACCACTACCCTTCCTCGTGACCCGTCGGCCGCTGCCCTCGACGGGCTGGTCGTGCAACAGGCCGACGTCGGCTCCGCCCTGAACGTGCTACCGCTGCCCCGAGGCAACCAGGTGGCAGGTGAGCCGACCCTCGACCTGTGCAACGGCCGTTTCCCGAGCGAGTCGTTGCGCACCGCCCGCCTGCCGGTGGCGGCCGTCGACGACCAGGGAAACCCTGCCCTGAGCACCGAGGCCGTGCTCTATGCCAAGCCCGAGACCGCGGCCCAGGCGATGTCGGAGGTGCAGTCGGTGGCTACCAACTGCCCCAGGGCACCTGTCCCCAGCCCCGTCGGCGAGCCCACGCTCAGCACTTCGTTCAACCCCGCGCCCGACAAGGGCTGGGCTCAGACGCCGGGGGTCGACCGCCTCGCCTTCGACTTCACCACCACTGACCAAGCCGGCCAATCCACCCACGACGTCGTCGTCTACCTCCGGCGGGGACGGGTCCTGATGGGGGTGTACTTCTGGCAGCCGGACGCTCCCCAAGCGGCGGTGGCCGGCCAAACGGACATGGCCGGGATCGTCGCGGTGTTCGCCTCCCGGATGGCGGCGCTGCCGGCCTCGGTGGTCAACGGCTGATCCTCAGGCGTCACGGCTCACCAGTCAGACCGGTAACGCCAGAGCTCCCTGGTCCGCGTGCGACGATGGTCGGGGCGACAAGTACCGGAGTGACCAGATGGAGTTGACCAAGACCCATAGCTCGATGCGGCGGTGGTTGGCATGGGCCGTCCTGGTCGGCGCCCTGGTGGTCGCGGTGGCAGGCTTCGGGGTGCATCCCGGCTCAGCGGCTGACCCCCGGTCGTCGTTCCGTTGCCCGCCGCCGCTGGTGAGCGCCTGGGGCCACGCCAATGCCCTCGAGCGCTCGTCGGCGGTCGGATGGGTCGCCGACCGTGAGGTCGAAGTGCGCTGCGGCGCACCTGCCCGCCGGCGCATGGCCCTGGCGTTCGCGGGCGTCGGCATCACCGTGTTCCTGGTCGTGGGTGAGGGCGGGCGACCGTTGGCATCGGTCTGACGTTGCACGAGCTCGAGGAGGGGGCACCCCCTGACCGGTCCTCGCCAGTTCTCTGGACCGGGTTCGCAGCCCCCATTACCGCGGCCGTTCTGGCCACCGCCGCGGTGGTCATGGGGTGGCACGGGGTCGACCTCCCGGCCCAGCTGTACCGCGTCGGCCTGTTCCATCGCAGTGGCCTCACCCTGTGGGACAGCCAGTGGTACAGCGGCCACTGGACGCTGAGCTACAGCGTGATCTTCCCGCCGATCGCCGGGGTAATCGGCGTGGAGCTCACCGAAGTGGCCAGCGCGGCTTTGGCGGCATGGGCCTTCGATCGCCTGGTGGTCAACCACTTCGGCCCGTCGGCCCGCATCGGCTCGATGCTCTTCGCCGCCGGCACCCTGGCCCAGGTGGCGATCGGCCAGCTCCCCTTCCTACTGGGTGAGGCCCTCGCCCTGTCTGCGTACTGGGCCGCAACCACTGCGTTCACAGTCGGGGGGCGCCGCCCCCCGACGGCCCCCCGAACCGCCACTGCGTTCGGGCCACGCAGGCCAGCCACTGCGTTCGGGCCACGCAGGCCGGGCCGGGGGCGTGCTCGTCTGGCGGTGATCCTGGGCGTGGCCGCCGTGCTGGCCAGCCCCCTGGCCGGCGCCTTCCTCGTGCTCGTGGCCGCTTCATGGTTGGTCGTGTCGTGGCCCCGCCGGCGGGTGGGCCTCATGTTGCTGGTGGCCGTGCCGTCGGCCGTCGTCTTGGGCCTGGGCCTGGTGTTCCCCGGGGAAGGGGCCATGCCGTTCCCGCTGGTCGACTTCCTCCAGTTCTCGGGCGTGGTTGCGCTCGTGCTCGTGCTCGTACCCCGCCACGAGCGGGGCGTGCGGCTGGCGGCCGCCTTCTACCTGGCGGCTACGGTGGCCAGCTTCGTGCTGCCCACGCCCGTCGGTGGCAACATCAGCCGGCTGGGCGAGTGCCTCGGAGCCCCACTGGCGGCCTGCCTGCTGTGGCCCCACCGGCGGATCGTCCTGACCGCCCTCGTCATCCCGCTGCAGGTCATGCAGTGGAAACCGGCCTTCGCCACCTTCCCCACGGACAGGCGCGATCTGTCCGCCAGCGCCAGCTACTTCACGCCGATGCTCGCGTTCATCGGCGACCACCGGGAGCCGCTCGGTCGGGTGGAGATCGTGCCCACCCGCCTCCACTGGGAGGCCGCCTACGCCGCCCCCGCTGTGCCTCTGGCCCGTGGTTGGGAGCGTCAGCTCGATACCGCCTACAACCCTCTCTTCTATCGCCCCGGCGGACTCTCGCCTGCCACCTACCGGGCATGGTTGGCCGACAACGGGGTCCGCTACGTGGCTCTTCCTGACGTGGCTCTCGACTATGCCGGTCAGGCCGAGGCTCGGCTGGTCGATGCGGGTGTTCCGGGCCTGCGCCTGGTGTGGAGCGATCCGCACTGGCGCGTCTTCGAGGTGGAACAGTCGTCCGGCATCGTCGAGGGGCCGGCCCGCCTGGTCCGCCTCAAGGGTGACGCCGTCGTGCTGTCGGTGACGTCCCCCGGTCCTGTGCTGGTGCGTATCCGGTTCAGCGCCCGCTGGGCGGTGGTCGCCGGTCACGCCTCCCTTCGGGCCACAGCCGGTGACTGGACAGAACTCGACGCGTGCCGGGCCGGCGAGGTGCGCCTGCAGCTGCACCTGCTGGGTGCCGGCCAAGAGGCCTGTTGATGCCACGGCTCCCGACGCTCATCCGTCACGTGAAGGCCGACGACGGGAGTGCCATCGGCTACCACGTCACGGGACATGGCCCTGCCATCCTGTTGGTGCACGGTGCGGCTTCCGACGCGCGGCAGTGGTCTCGCGTCGTCCCCTTGCTTTCCAGGCGGTTCACGGTCATGGCCATGGACCGGCGGGGACGGGGCGCCAGCGGCAGTATCGGTCCCGGCCATTCCGCCGAGCGCGAGCATGCCGATATCGCTGCGGTGGCTACATCGGTTGACGGGCCGGTGCACATGGTCGGCCACTCGTCGGGGGCGCGCTTTGTCCTGCACGCCGCTCAGTTGATTCCCAACGTGGCAAGCATGGTTCTCTACGAACCGCCCTTGCCGGAGACGCTGACTCCCGAGATACTCGAGTCCTTGCGTGCCGCGGAGGCAGCGGGCGACCGGGAGGCCGTCCTGGCCACGTTCCTTCTCGACGTAGCGGGCAACGACGAAGAAGCCCTGACGTTCATACGCAGCCGGCCCATCTGGCCTCTCATGGTCGACAACGCCCTCACCCTTCCTGCCGAGTTGCGGGCAGTACGGGGATACCGCTTCCGGCCCGCCGAGTTCGCTGGCTGGTCGGTTCCCGTTCTGTGCCTGGTAGGCGGTTCGAGCGAGCCCCAGCAGTCCACCGTGGTTGACGAGATCGTGGCCGCTCTTGCCGGTGCGCAGGTGGTGGCTCTTCCCGGCCAGGGCCACGGCGCCATGTTCAGTGCCCCCGAACTGTTCGCCGCCGAGATCGAACGCTTCGTCGACTCCCTGACGAGCTGATCGCTCACTCCTTCTGGGCAGGTTTGACATCGCCATGGGGGCCCTGAACCTGACCAGTTCGATCGGTGCGGCCGCCTCCTGTCAGGGAATCAGCCCAGCACGTCGCGGGTGGTCATGCGGGCCCAGGCCGCCAGCATGGCCACTGCGGTCCAGCCCGCCTGGATCAACAGGTCCTGCCTGATGTTGCCCCAGGCGACGGGAGACCGCATCAGGTCGCCGAAGCTGAGCCAGCCGTGGGTGAGCAGGAGGGGATGGATGGTGTTGAGCTGGGGGATGGCGTCGAACACCTGGCTGAAGATGGCCACCCCGGCAGTGGCGGCGATGGCTCCCACCGGTGACTCGGTGAACGTGGAGATGAGCACGCCCACGGCAGCCAGCCCCATCATGGACATACCCACCACCCCCGATGCGGCGAGAGCCCGGGCGATGCCCTGCCCGGCGCTGATGGTGGTGCCCGAGAGGGTGACGACCTTGCCCACCGGGAACAGGCCCCAGCCCACCACCAAGCCGGTGACGGCCACCGTCAACGCGGCGACCAGGCAGAAGACCACAGCGGTGACGAACTTGGTGACCACGAAGCGTGTGCGCCCCACCGGGCGCACCAGCAGGTAGCGCAGCGTTCCCAGGCTGGCTTCGCCCGCCACCGTGTCACCGGACACGACCGAGACAGTGAGGGGGAGAAAGAACGGGATCACCACGGTCAGGCCGGCCAAGGCGGCGAACACGCCGTTGCGGGAGACGAGGTCGAGGAAAGTAGGCCCATGGCCGTTGTCCGGGCCGCCCGACAGGCGTACTGCCACCGACAGCAGCACGGGTATGACGGCCAGCACCACCAGCAGGCTGCGGGTGCGCATGCGGCCGAAGGTCAGCCCCAGCTCACTGCGCAACATCGAAGCCCTCACCGGTTAGCGCCACGAACAGGTCTTCGAGCGTGGGCTGCACGCTGTGCAGCGCCCTGACCCGTACGCCGGAGCCCACCAGGGCGGCGTTCACGTCCTCGGGTGCTGCTCCCAGCAGCTCGGCGTGAAGGACGGTGGTGTTGGCCTGAGTGGGCTCGTCATCGGCCTGCTGGACGAGGCCGATCCCGTGGGTAGCGCGCAGGGTGGCCAGAGCGGGGCCGGGGTCGGGCGTCTCCACTCGCAGTGTCGCCCTCTGTGCCTCGCGCAGCTCGGGCAGTGTGCCGCAGGCCACTGTCCTGCCGTTGAACAGCACCGCGGCGTGCGAGCAGACCTGTTCGACCTCCGACAGCAGGTGGCTGGAGAGGAAGACGGTCGTGCCCTCGGCTGCCAGCTTGCGGACCAGGTTGCGGACCTCACGAGTGCCCTGGGGATCGAGGCCGTTGGTGGGCTCGTCGAGCACCAGCAGCTCCACGGGGCGGGCCAGAGCAGCGGCCAGGGCCAGTCGCTGGCGCATGCCCAGCGAATAGGCGCGCACCCGTTTGCCGGCCGCGGCGGTGAGACCCACCCGCTCCAGCGCCTCGTCGATGCGCACCCGGCGGTCGCCGCCGCGGGTTTCCCCACGGGGAGGGGGGCCGACGGCGTCGAAGCGCTCCAGGTTGGCCCGTCCCGACAGGTACGGATAGAAGGCCGGCCCCTCTATGACGGCGCCCACCGAAGGCAGCACCTCGGCGGCGCCGGCCGGCAACGGATGGCCGAGAAGGCGCACCCGGCCTGCCGAGGGGAAGGCCAGGCCCATCAGCATGCGGATGGTCGTGGTCTTGCCCGACCCGT
>QHCF01000063.1:4986-5564 GCA_003244275.1 Acidimicrobiales bacterium | reverse complement strand
GCCTTCCCCAAGACCCAGTCGGGGGCCGACCCTATGACCGGGGCACCCAAGGAGCTTACCGACCAGGCGCTGGCTGAGCTGGGCATCCGGCTGGCACCCCGACCGGCTTGAGGTGACCGACGCCGCGGTGGGTGATGCCGGGATTGCCGACGCCGGGCTGACCGACACCGGGCTGACCGACGCCGGGGCGGGCGGACGGCTGTTCGAGCCAGCCGGNNCCGCCGGTCCTCCCATCCCGCCGCCTTGGGCGCTCACCCTCCGCTGGCTGCCCGCATGCGTCCGCGCACCCTCGACGACATGGTGGGCCAGGCCCACCTGTTGGGGCCAGGAGCCCCCTTGCGGGCACTCATCGAGGCCGACGCGGTCTCGTCGGCGATTCTGTGGGGACCTCCCGGCACAGGCAAGACCACCCTGGCCCGCCTCATGGCCGAGGCCAGCGACAAGGTCATGGTCGAGTTGTCGGCCGTGAGTGCCGGGGTGAAGGATCTGCGCCAGGTCATCGACAGTGCCCGACGCCGGGCGGGGGGCACCATGTTGTTCCTCGATGAGGTTCATCGGTTCAACAAGGCCCAGCAGGA
>QHCF01000063.1:204-4912 GCA_003244275.1 Acidimicrobiales bacterium | reverse complement strand
CCCGCCCCTGCTGAGCCGCTCCACCCTGTTTCGCCTCGAGCCTCTCTCCGACGCCGACGTGCGCGTCCTGGTCGAACGGGGCGTGGAGGCGGAAGGCGCCGAGGCTGACGACGATGCCGTGCAGGCGCTGGTGGACCTGGTCGACGGAGATGCCCGGGCCGCGCTCACCTCCCTGGAGGTGGCGGTGGCCATGGCTGTGCACCGGCTCCGCTCAGGGGGGGCCAGCGATGTCGGGGCCAGCAATGTCGGGGCCAGCGGTGGACGGCCTCGGGTCAGCCTGGTCGATGTCGAGGGGGCAAGGGGTACGCGGGCGCTGCGCTATGGCGTCGATGACCATTTCGACCTGGCCAGCGCCTTCATCAAGAGCATCAGAGGATCGGATCCCGACGCCGGCCTGTACTGGCTGGCCCGGATGCTGGCGGCCGGTGAGGATGCACGGTTCATCGCCCGACGTCTGGTCATACTGGCCAGCGAGGACGTCGGGCTGGCTGATCCTCTGGCCCTGGTGGTGGCCGACGCCGCCTCACGGGCCCTGGAGGTGGTGGGCCTGCCGGAGGCCTCCCTCAACCTGGCCCAGGCGGTCGTCCACCTGGCCACTGCGCCCAAGTCCAACCGGGTGACGGTGGCGCTGGCGAAGGCGCAGGAGGACGTGCGCGCTCGCCGAGCCGGGGAAGTGCCGAGCCACCTGCGGGACGGCCATCACCCCGGCACTGCCCGCCTGGGCCACGGCTTGGGCTATCAGTACCCTCACGACGACCCCCGGGGCTGGGTTCCCCAGGAGTACCGACCAGCGGAAGTGGCCGGCCGTCGGTACTACGAGCCGTCCAGCCACGGCCGGGAGCAGGAGATCGGCGAGCAGATGCGACGAAGGACCGGCGGGTAGGGTCCGGGTCAGGGCCGGACGCCCGGTGTCACGGATCCGGCGACCGATGTTACCGGCCAGCACTGGGGCGACGCTGTTACAGGCTGGCGGTGTACTTGGGTGCGTGACGTCCCATATTGAGACCAGATCGACGTAAGTGCGGTTGGACCAGCTGGCTCAGCGGCAGTACGGAGTCATCTCCCGGGCTCAAGCCCTGACTGCCGGCTTCGTACCGAGCCAAATCGCCTGCCGTTGCCGGTCGGGGGCGTGGGAACGGGTGGCGCCAGGCGTTTACCGTTTGACTGGCACCGTTCCCTCGTGGCATCAGCAGCTGATGACGGCGATCCTGCGTATGGGACGGGATGCTGTCGTTTCTCACTTGGCGGCGGCCGGCCTATGGGAGCTGGACGGCGTTCCTCCAGGCACGGTCGAGGTTTCAGTCGGACGAGCCGGTCGCCGGCACCAGCACGACGTCGTCATCCACCGGACCCGGCGTCCTCGATCGCACCGACCGCACCCGGCTGGTCGGCTTGCCGGTCACCAGTGCCACCCGGACACTGATCGATCTGGCCGCGGTGGCTGACTCGGGTGTCCTCGAGAGCGCAGTGGAGGCCGCCTTGCGGAGGCGACTGACGTCGCCCTTTCTCCTCCAATCCCGTCTGGACGCCCTCGGCGCCCGGCATCGTCCTGGGGTGGGCCATCTCCGGCGGATCCTCCACCAACGACCAGTTGGCGGCCCGAGTGAGAGTGAACTGGAGACGATGTTCGTCCGCATCCTGCGAGACAACAGAGTGCCGCTGCCCCGCCGTCAGCACGAGATCCGCAGCTCGGGTGGGAGGCTGATTGGCCGAACTGACCTTGCCTATCCGGCGCACAAGCTGCTCATCGAGTTGGACGGATGGAACGTCCACCGTCACCAGGACACATTCGAGGCCGACTTGGAACGCCAGAATGCGCTGATCCGTGCCGGTTGGAAGCCCTTACGCTTCACCTGGGCTCGGCTGGTGGGCCACTCCCACCAAGTGGTCGCCGAGCTCAGGGAGCTACTGGCCAGCTGAGAGTCCGCCACCGGTGCACAAGGTGTCGGGGAACGGCCGGTAGGCTCGTGGCGTCATGGACGCGCCCGGGCTGCGCCAGGCCTTCACCCGCTACTTTGCTGAACGAGGCCACGCCGTGCTGCCCTCGGTCAGCCTGATCCCTCATCACCCAGCCGCTCCCATGCTGACCAATGCCGGCATGAACCAATTCATTCCGGTGTTCCTGGGCGAGGAGGCTGCACCCGCTCCCCGGGCGACGACCATCCAGAAATGCTTTCGTACGGTTGATCTCGACGTGGTGGGGACCGATACCAGCCACCTCACCTTCTTCGAGATGCTGGGCAACTTCAGCTTCGGTGACTACTTCAAGGAGCTGGCCATCACCATGGCCTGGGAAGTGGTGACCGAGGTACTGGGCATCGATCCCGACCAGCTCTGGGTCACCGTCCACGAGGACGATGACGAGTCCGAGGTGATCTGGAAAGAGGCCGTTGGTGTCGGCCAGGAGCGCATCCAACGCATGGGAAGCGACAACTTCTGGAAGATGGCCGACACTGGTCCATGCGGTCCCTGTTCGGAGATATACGTGGACAGGGGGCGGGCCCACGGTGCCTCGGGCGGTCCCGCCCACGGCGGTCCGCAGCGTTACGTGGAGATCTGGAATCTGGTCTTCATGCAGTACAACCGGATGGCTGACGGTTCCCTGGTCGACCTGCCCAGCAAGAACATCGATACCGGAGCCGGCCTGGAGCGCATCCTGCCAATCCTGGAAGGCAGGGACTCGGCCTTCGACACCGATGTGCTGGCGCCGGTGTTGGGGGCAGTTGAGTCGATGACGGGACGGCGCTATGGAAGCGACCCGACGATGGACGTCGGTCTGCGCATCCTGGCCGACCACGCCCGGGCCATGGCCTTTCTGGCCAGTGATGGTGTGTTGCCCTCCAACGAGGGCAGGGGCTATGTCCTGAGGAGGGTCGTACGTCGAGCGACGCTGCGGGCCTTTCAGCTGGGCGCCAGGGACCTGGTAACCCCGGGCCTGGTAGCCGCTGTCATCGCCATAATGGAAGACGCCTACCCCAAGCTCGGACAGGACCGAGAGCTCGTCACCACGGTGGTGACCCGGGAGGAGGAGGGATTTCGAAGGACTCTGCGGGCGGGGTCCGCCATCTTGGACGAAGAGCTGGCCAAGGGCCCAACGACGGTCGCCGGAGAAGTGGCCTTCCGTCTCCATGACACGTTCGGCTTCCCGATCGACCTGACTCGGGAGATCGCCGGTGACCAAGGTGTCGAGGTTGACATGGCCGGCTTCGAATCAGCCATGGCGGCGCAACGGTCGCGGGCTCGGGCCGCGGTCCGTGCCGGTCTGGCTGGCACCGCAGGGGACGAGACCTACCGCCGTCTGTTGGACGAGGCGGGGACCACTGAGTTCACCGGCTACCAGGAGACGTCCTCCTCTGCCCACGTCCTGGACGTGCTGGCGACCTCCAGTCATGCCGCTTCACTCCCCAACGATCCCCCCCGAGATCCCCCCGAGAACCCCACAGTGGCCCACCCTGGGAGTCTGGTGGAGATCTTCTTGGATCGGACACCCTTTTATTCCGAGGCAGGTGGCCAGGTCGGCGACACCGGCACCATCTCCACCGCAAGCGGTCGGGCCGTGGTGATGGATACCACCTACGCCCTGTCCGGGCTGGTTCGCCACCGGGCCAGGGTGGTCGAGGGTCACCTGCAGCCGGGCCAGATGGCCACCGCAACCATCGACCAGGAGCGCCGAGATTCCATACGGCGCAATCACACGGGCACCCATCTTCTGCATGGAGCCCTTCGCCGGGTCCTCGGTCCCCAGGTCAAGCAACAGGGCTCACTGGTTGCCCCTGACCGGCTGCGCTTCGACTTCAGCCATCATGAGCGACTGACCCCGGACCAGTTGGCTCAAGTAGAGGATCTGGTCAATCAGGTGATAATGGCCAACCATGCCGTACGGGTCACCGAGACCAGTCGCGCCGAGGCGGAACGACGGGGCGCCATTGCCTTCTTCGGGGAAAAGTACGGCGAGGTGGTGCGGGTGGTGGAAGCTGGCCCTGACTCCGTCGAGCTGTGCGGTGGCACCCATGTCGATGCTCTGGGCATGATCGGCCCCATCTCCATCGTGTCCGAAGGCTCCATCGGAGCCGGGATCCGACGTATCGAAGCCCTCACCGGTGAGGGATCCTTCGGCCACATCCGGGCCACCGAGGCCACCCTGGCCCGGGCTGCTCAGCTCTTGGGAGCACCTCCTCAAGAGGTGCCCGATCGGATCGAGGCATTGCGCCATCGCCAGGAGGTGGCGCTCAATGACCTGAAGGCGCTCAGGAGCCAGCTGTTGGCCGACGAAGGCAGCCAGTTGGTGAGGGCCGCGGTCGACGGTGTGGTCGTGGTCCGCCGGGACGGCCTGGCACAGGACCAGCTGCGCCAACTGGCGGTGCGAGTCAGGAACGACGACAGCGTTCGGGCGGTGGTGGTGATCGGTACCCCAGAGGGCCAGCGCGTGGCTCTGGTGGCGGCCGTGGCCAGGGACAGCGGTCTGGTGGCCTCCGATCTGCTGGCGCCGGCGGCCCGTATCGTCGGTGGAGGCGGTGGCCGAGGCGGCGAGCTGGCGCTGGCGGGCGGGCGGGACCCGGCCCACATTGATGACGCCCTGGATGCAGTGCGCGCCTTGCTGGCCGACCCCCCTGCAGAGCGAACCGCAGTAGGGGCAAGGTGAAGGCGCTGGGGATCGATCTTGGGGTCCGCCGAATCGGGGTGGCGGTGAGCGCCGGGGACGGGCGGC
>QHCF01000063.1:0-168 GCA_003244275.1 Acidimicrobiales bacterium | reverse complement strand
AGCCCTGGCCGGGCTGGTCGACGAGCTGGGAGCCAGTTGCGTCGTTGTCGGCATGCCCCTGTCGCTTGACGGGAAGGTTGGGCGGGCGGCGCGGGAGGCCCAGGCCGAGGCTGATGTCCTCGCCGGGGTGGTCGGCGTACCGGTGGAGACCTTCGACGAGCGCTTCAC
>QHCF01000012.1 GCA_003244275.1 Acidimicrobiales bacterium | reverse complement strand
ACGTTGGGGTGCGCTGTCAGCTCGGCCCGGGTCGCATCGGCCCAGTGGGCCAGGATCGGCTGCGCGACGCGGTTCCAGCTGGTGGCGTCCATGCGGTAGTGGTTCCAGGGCTCCTGACATAGCGCGCGGGGCGTTGGCTGGTGCGGCGAGATGACCTGCGTGTTCGCGGCTCGTACGGGGTGTTCTCATGTCCATAGTGTGTTATAATTGCTATGGTGTTTCGGACCGTTGAGGGGTGAGGAACGATGGCGATCATGACGGCCCAACAACCCCTTGTCCTGGTGCCCGCCGGTGCCCTTGAGATCAGCGAGGCAGTAGCCCTGGTCCAGGACCAGGACGGCGGCCGGGTCTTCATCCGCGGCGAGCTGGTCTTCGCTTGGGACGACGGCGACGAGCTCGGCCGCCGGCTCGCGGCGGTGCAGCTGGTGCGGATCAAGGCCGCACGGGCCGTCCAGGTCGCCGATGGGTTCGGCGTCAACACCGAGACCCTGCGGCGCTGGCAGGGCGCAGTGACCGATGCCGGGGTGGCCGCCCTGGCCCCGAGCAGGCGTGGCCCCAAGGGCCCCTCACGGTTGACCCACGAGCTGGTCGCCGACATCGCGGCACGCCGGCGGGCAGGGGCATCGCTTCGAACGATCGCCAAAGCGGTGGGGGTGTCCGCGGCCAGCGTCCGGCGAGTCCTGCCCACAGCAGTGCCAGCAACAACCAAGACCGAGCCTGGTGCCAAGACCGAGCCCGACCAGGAGGCTGACCTGCCGGTCCTGCCGGTCCTGCCGGACCCGGCCGACCGCTCCGGAGAACGAACCGCGGCCCGGTGGGGACAGCTGAGCGCGGCAACCCCGGTGTTCGCCCCAGCCGCCCGGGTGCCGCTGGCGGGACTACTGCTGGCGATCCCCGCCCTTCAGGCCACCGGTCTTTTGTCTTGTGCGACAACGGTGTTCGGTCGATTGCCGAACGGGTTCTACGGCCTGGACACGATGCTGCTTGAAGGGGTGCTGCGCACATTGGCCGGTGAGCCTCGCGCTGAAGGCGCCAGCAGGGTCGACCCCGTCGCGTTGGGCCGGGTGCTGGGTTTGGACCGGGCCCCGGAGGTCAAGACCATCCGCCGCAAGATCACCGCCCTTGCCGCCACCGGCAAAGCCGACGAACTGCTGGCCGCGATGGCCGCCCGCCACGTGGCCCGCCTGGACGCCACCAACCCGGACCTGGCCGCGGTGTTCTACGTCGACGGGCACGTCCGCGCCTACCAAGGCACCCGCAAGGTCGCCAAGACCCACATCGCCCGGCTGCGGTTTCCCGCCCCCGCCACGGTCGAGACGTGGGTCACCGACGCCGCCGGTGACCCGGTCCTGGTCGTCATGGCACAGCCCGGAGCGTCCCTGGCCATGGAACTACGACGGCTCCTGCCCGAACTGCGGGCGGCGGTGGGTGACCAGCGGCGGGTCCTGGTCGGGTTCGACCGCGGCGGCTGGTCCCCGACCCTCTTCGAACACATGCATGCCCAAGGTTTTGACGTGTTGACCTGGCGCAAGGTCCCCGCCGAGAACGTCGCACCTGAGATGTTCACCGACGTCACCCACATTGACGACCACGGTCGTATCCACCAATGGCGGGTCGGCGACACCACCGTGGACCTACCCACCAGCGACGAGGGGGACACCTTCACCATGCGGCAGGTCACTCTCGAAGTGGCCAATACCAAGGCCGGCAAAGACAAGGACGGGCAGGACTCGACACGGCAGATCCACATCCTGACCACCCGCACCGACCTCACCAGTGGTGAGGTCATCTACCGGATGGGCTCCAGGTGGCGCCAGGAGAACTACTTCCGCTACGCCCGGATGCACTTCGACCTCGACTCCCACGACGCCTACGCCACCACCGACGACGACCCCACCCGGATGGTCCCCAACCCAGCCAAGAAGAAAGCCCACCAGCGGCTCCTGGCCGCCCGGGCCAGCTACGAACGGGCCCTGGCCCGCACCGACGCGGCGCTACTCGACGCGAAGTCCGCACCCCCGGGTCAATCGGTGCTGATCACCAACCAGGCCCACGACGGCCTCACCGCCGGCCTGCGCGGCGCCGAAGCCGACCTGGACGGCGCTCAAGCCGCCCACCGGGCGGTCCCCACCCGCCTGCCACTGGCCCAGGTCAACCCCGGCCAGCAGGTCCTAGATATTCAGACCAAGCTGATCACCCACGCCATCCGCATGGCAGCGTTCAACATCGACACCGCCCTCGCCAGAGCGGTGCGGGTATACACCGGCTACGCCCGCGCCGACGACGAAGCCCACAACCTGGCCCGCCAGGCCTTCACCGGCAGCGGCGACATCAACCCCCGCGATGGCTTCCTGACCGTACGACTGGATCCCCTTCCCACCCGGCGCGCCACCACCGCGATCGCCGAGCTGTGCGAGCACCTCACCGCGACCCAGACCCGGTACCCCGGAACCGACCTCGTCCTACGCTACGAGGTCAAAACCCGGCGCTGACCCCGCATCGACTATGACGCCATGTCCGGAGTCCTGGCTTCTGGGTCGTGCGCTAGGAATGCGCTAGTAGCGTGTCGCCTTTAATTTGATGGGTATGGGTGATCGGCTGTTCTGGTTGATACTCGACCAGAAGGAGTTGACGGCGTGCCTCGTCCGAAGGAGTTCACGGTCTCCTTGACCGCCAGGGACCGCGTGAAGTTGAAGAAGGTGGTCAGCGCTGGGCGCCATCCTGCCCGGATGATCACCCGGGCCCGGGTGTTGCTGGCTTTGGACGAGACGCAGGGGCCAGCCTCTGATCGTCGTGTGGTGGCCG
>QHCF01000052.1 GCA_003244275.1 Acidimicrobiales bacterium | reverse complement strand
CAAGCACAGACGTTGCCAAAGGTGCTGAGAGAGGGCCCGCAGTGGCAGCGCAGGCCGGATGAGCACGCGGACCCTGGTCGTTTGCTACCCGGAGTGGCAGGTGGTGGCAGCGGGATGCTCGATGAACGAACCCGCAGTGGTGGTGGCAGCCAACCAGGTCGTGGCGGTGTCCACCGCGGCCCGCGCCGAGGGCGTCGAGTCAGGCCTGCGCAGGCGGGAGGCCCAGGGCCGGTGCCCCGACCTGAAGGTGGTCGCAGCCGACGCCTGCTAGGATGCCCGGATGTGGGAGGCGGCGGCGATGGCGGTGGGTGAGCTGTGCCCTCGGGTGGAGGTCACCAGGCCCGGGATGGTCGCAATGGGCACTCACGGCCCGTCCCGGTACTTCGGCGGCGACGAGGTGTTGGCGGCCAAGGTCATGGCGGCGGTGGACCGCGCCGTCGGTACAGAGGGGTGTCAAGTGGGTGTCGCAGACGGCCACTTCGCCGCCGAGCTGGCCGCCCGATCGGCGTGTGGACAGGGTCGGGTGAAGGTGGTCCCGGCTGGGGGGAGCGCCCGGTGGCTGGCGCCGCTGCCGATCACGGCGCTGGGGCGCCCGGAGCTGGCCGGCCTGCTCGTACGCCTGGGGATCCGCACACTTGGTGACCTGGGGGCGTTGCCGGCGGAGTCGGTGCTGGCTCGATTCGGACCCGAAGGAGCCCTGGCCCACCGCCTGGCGCGCGGGCTCGACGATCAGCCGCTGACGTTGCGGGCACCGCCGCCCGACCTGGTCGTCTCCACCGAGTTGGACCCTCCTGCGGATCGGGTGGACACAGCGGCCTTCGTCGGTAAGGCGCTCGCCGACGAGCT
The DNA here is from genome assembly GCA_003244275.1 of Acidimicrobiales bacterium. Lineage (GTDB taxonomy): Bacteria > Actinomycetota > Acidimicrobiia > Acidimicrobiales > QHCF01 > QHCF01. The sequence continues at coordinate 1,733 of QHCF01000052.1, read as the reverse complement.
TCATCGACGGCTGAGCCGGTTGGGTTTGGCTTGCACGCGTGTCGCCATCGAAGCCGAGACCGAGCACGGTGAGCAGTTGAGCCGGCTATGGCGCCACGATGGAGCGCTGCGACCAGCAGACATCGCCCAACGAGTCAGGTGGCAGCTGGACGGCTGGCTCTCCTCCGCAGGGGGCAGTCGCCTGGGCGGCTTGACCCTTATACGCCTGGTGCCGGATCAGCTCCACCCTGATCACGGCCAGCAGCTGGGTTTTTGGGGAGGGTCGGCCGGCGCCGAAGCCCGGGTGGCCCGCTCTTTGGCCCGGGTGCAGGGACTGCTCGGTCCACAGGCTGTGTTCACAGGGGTGCTCGACGGTGGCCGGGATCCTGATCAGGAGGTGCGCCTGCTTGCCTGGGGCGAGCCCGGCCGGCTCCAGAGGCCATCAGGCGAGCCCGGCCGGCTCCAGAGGCCACCAGCCGAGCCGGGCCGGCTCCAGAGGCCACCAGCCGAGCCGGGCACCGCTCGGAGAGGATCCGCCGAGATCCCCCCATGGCCCGGGCAGTTGCCGGCGCCGGCGCCGGCGGTGGTCCATCCCACCCCCCTTCGCGCCGAGGTCTGCGACCAGGATCTCGCGGTGGTGGAAGTCAGCGGTCGCGGCGTGGTCAGCTCTTCACCTTCGACGGTGTCGATCGAAGGGGGCCCGGCCGCCTCGGTGGTGGCGTGGGCAGGTCCGTGGCCCGTGGACGAGCGCTGGTGGGATGACAAACCCCGGCGCCGGGCACGCTTCCAGGTCGTGACCGACACAGGAGCGGCTTACCTGTTCACCCGCGCATCAGGTCGTTGGTGGGTGGAGGCCACCTACGATTGAGCTTCGTGAGCCGCCTCGACCTCGACGCCTTCCACGCTCTGGTCGGAGGCACCGACTACCCGATGTTCATCGTCACCGTGTCCGACGGCAACGAGCGCGCGGGGTGCCTGGTGGGCTTCGTCACCCAGACCAGCATCGAGCCCCCCAGACTGCTCGTTTGCCTCTCCAAGGCCAACCGGACCTACCGGGTGTCCAAGGGGACGCAGCAGCTGATAGTCCACTTCCTGGCCGACACCGACTCAGAGTTGGCCGCCCTTTTCGGTGAGGAGACAGGTGACGAGACAGACAACTTCGCCGACTGCGAGTGGCACGCTGGTCCAGGTGGCGCGCCGGTCCTGGCGGCGGGGCGGGGCTGGGTGGCGGCGGACATCTTGGCCCGTGTGGACGGAGGTGACCACGAGGCGTTGCTGGTCTCGCCGCGCGAGGTAGAGGTGGTCGCAGCGGATCGGCCGCAACTGTCCTTTCACCAGGTACGTGACCTCCAACCCGGTCACCCGGCGTGAGATATCTAGGCGGGGATAGCTCGGAAGCCGCTGACGCCGGGCCATCGAGCCCACCACCGGTAGGCCGTGTCCGAAACCCAAGTGGCCAGCGCCAGGGTGGCGAGCCCCGCCACCAAGTCCAGGAGGAAGTGGTTGCCCGTGGCCATTACCACCACCGCGGTCAGCAGCGGGTAGGACCACGCCGCCCATGCCGTTGAACGGTTGTCGCCGTGGCGGAGGACCCTCCACAACACGAGAGCGCACCACGCCGCCCAGGCCATGTGCAAAGACGGCATCGCGGCGAGTTGGTTTGCGTGCGACGCAAGGGACGTCGCGTGCCATGCCCCGATGACGTTGGCGTCCGCGACCACATCGCTCACGTGGGCAGCGGGAAGCATCCGCGG
>QHCF01000113.1 GCA_003244275.1 Acidimicrobiales bacterium | reverse complement strand
TCGGCTGGTACGGCAAGAACACCCTCCTGCTGATCCCGGGACGTGGGTCCTGGTTCGTCCTTGGGTCGGTGGTCACCGACGCCCCCCTCGCCGGCGCCAGCGACGTGGTGGGCGACCAGTGCGGTGCCTGTACCCGGTGCCTGGCGGCCTGCCCGACCGGAGCACTCATAGCACCCGGGATCCTCGACGCCCGGCGCTGCCTGGCCTGGTTGCTGGAGGCTCCCGGCTGGTTCCCCCCCGCCTACCGGGCGGCCCTGGGAGGGCGCATCTACGGCTGCGACGCCTGTCAGGAGGCGTGCCCCCCCAATCGCGCTGCCGAGCGGCACCATCCGTCTCCGCCCGCCGACCCTCACGACCAGCCCGAGGTGGATCTGGTGGAGATGCTCGCCTGCTCCGACTCCGACCTCCTGGAGCGGTTCGAGCGTTGGTACATTCCGCGTCGCCAGGCCCGCTACCTCCGCCGCAACGCTCTGGTCGCCCTGGGCAACGTGGGCAATGGCACCGATGACCGGGTGGTCGAAGCCCTCGAGAAGTCCCTTTCTCACCCTGATCCCGTGGTTCGAGGCCACGCAGTTTGGGCATCGGCCGCGTTGGGCCGCGATGACCTGTTGGCACCGCTGTGGGAGGCGGAGCCCGACCCGGACGTGAGGGCCGAGCTCGAGGCGACCGGAGGCCTGCTCCACGATGCCGACGGTCCAACGCCTTCACCAGGCCTCGCCCAGGCGTGAGTCACCTCCTGGTCACCAACGACTTCCCACCCAAGGTTGGTGGCATCCAGTCGTATCTCTGGGAGCTGTGGAGGCGATTGCCCAACGAATCATTTGCCGTGCTGACCACCGACCACCCCGAGGCCAGTGGTTTCGACCGTCAGCAGCCGTACCGGATCGAGCGGGTGGATACCGCCATGTTGGCGCCCACGCCCGCACTGGCCAGGAGAATCCGGGCGCTGGCGACCGAGATTGGAGCCAACCTGGTCGTCCTCGACCCAGCTCTGCCGGTGGGCTTGGTCGGCCCATGGCTGAAGCTTCCCTACGCGGTCGTCCTGCACGGCGCCGAGGTAACGGTCTATGGTCGGCTGCCCGGGACCAGAACCGCCCTGGCCACGGTCTTGAGCCGTGCCGTCCTGGTGGTGGCAGCGGGGGGATACCCGGCCACCGAGGGCCGGCGGGTGGCAGGCGGGAGCCTCCCCCCGACCATAGAGATGCCCCCCGGGGTGGACCACCACCGCTTCAGACCACTACCCCCCGCCCAGCGCAGGGCAGCCAGGGACCGCTTCGCCATTCCCCGTGACGCCTGCCTGGTGTTGAGCGTGAGCCGCCTGGTCCCTCGCAAGGGCATGGACACTCTCATTGAGGCAGTGGCTCGCCTGTCTCCGGATCATCCTGAGCTGAGTCTGGTCATCGCTGGTGATGGCCGGGACCGCCTCCGGCTGGAGCGCAAGATCGCAACCTCGGGTGCCCCGGCCCGACTCCTCGGCTCAGTCGGCGCAGAGGAGCTTCCCCTCCTCTATGGGTGTAGTGATGTGTTCGCCATGCTGTGCCGCACACGCTGGGGGGGTCTGGAGCAGGAGGGATTTGGTGTCGTCTTCCTGGAGGCGGCGGCGGCCGGCGTGGCGCAGCTGGCGGGCAGCAGTGGGGGATCTGCCGAGGCCGTCCTCGATGGGCAGACCGGCCTGGTCGTACCCCGCCCACGCCACGGCCAGGAGGTGCTGGGGGCCCTGACCCGCCTGGTCGACAACCCCACTCTGCGGGCTCAGCTGGGCGGTGCGGCGCGGGCCAGGGCCATCGCCGAGTTCGATTACGACCGGTTGTCCATGCGACTGGGAGAGGCACTTGAAGGGGCGGTCCCCAAGCGGCTGAGGGGGCACCCGCCTCCGCTTGCTACGCTGCCTCGTGGGGGGGTGACTGGGTTGTCGCCAGCCCGCCAGCGAAAGGGAAACAAGTGGCCGAGAATGCCACCGAACGTCTGATCATGCGGGCCGATCCCCAACGTTGCCTGGACACGATCACCGACTTCGAGCATTACCCCGAATGGGCTGGTGACATCAAGGAGGTGAACATCCTCCAGCGGGACTCGCAGGGCCGGCCTACCGAAGTGGCCTACCGAGCGGCCGCCTTCGGTCGAAGCACCAGCTACACACTGGCCTACGACTACAGCGAACTACCGGGCCAGCTGTCCTGGGTACAAACGGCAGGCGACCTGACGGCCAGTCTGGATGGGGCCTACGTGCTGACCCCGACCGACGAGGGAGACACCGACGTCGGTTACCGACTGACGGTGGAGCTCAAGGTGCCACTTCCGGGTTTCATCAAGCGCCAGGCCGAGGGACGCATCATGCATACCGCGCTCCGCCAGCTACGGGCGAGGGTGGAGCTGGCACCGCGCCGGCAGTGACTCCGCCCAATTCAGTGGCGATCCGAAGTGTCACCACCCTCCGAGTAGCCGTGACATCCTGACCAAGCCAATGGAGCTCAAGGTCGGTCCCGAGGACCTTGGCACCGACGAGCGCTCCTGGCGAGCCGGGGATCTGTTGGACGGCCTCACCCCCTTCGAACCCGGGGGACCGGGCCGGGTGCTGGTGGTGGCCCCCCATCCTGACGATGCAGTCCTTGGCGTGGGAGGCCTCCTCCAGCAACTCGACTGGGCCGGTTGGGTAGTCGACATGGTGGCAGTGACCGATGGTGAGGCATCGCACCCTCGCTCGACCCGAATCACGCCGGACGCCCTGGTGGCCCGGCGGAGCCAGGAAAGGGACGTGGCATTCGGTCGCCTCGGCGTCCGGCCGGTGCGGGTGAGCCGGCTCGGCCTGCCAGACGGCGCCGTCTCGGAGCGGGAGGGGGACCTCAGACAGGCACTGGGCGAACGCCTGGACACAGCCGGCCCGGGAGGTCGGCTCGGGGGTGCGGCCACCCTCTGCCTGGTCCCGTGGCGCCATGACGGGCACCCGGACCACGATGCCGTCGGACGGGCCGGTGCGGCTGCCTGTGCCGACCGCGCCACGGCCCTGGTCGAGTACCTGGTGTGGGCCTGGCACTGGGCCACCCCCAGCTCCGGCGACATCCCGTGGTCCTCGGCCCGACGAGTGGACCTGTCCCGGCCCGATCTGGCCCGCAAGCGCTGGGCTACCAGGGCTTTCGTCACCCAGGTCACCGCCTTGGGTCCCGATCCAGGCGATACCCCACCGTTGCCGGCAGCCGTTCTGACTCGCTTTCGCCGGCCATTTGAGGTGGTGCTGGTGTGACCAGGATGAGCAAGACCTACTTCGAAGATCTGTACCGCCGCGACCCTGACCCGTGGGGCCTGGCCACCCGCTGGTACGAAGCCCGCAAGTATGCCATCACCATGGCAGCCCTGCCCCGTCCCCGATATCGCTCGGGCTTCGAGCCGGGCTGCTCGATTGGGATGCTGACCGCCATGCTGGCCACCCGCTGCGACCACCTCTTGGCCGCCGATGGGATGCCGGTGGCGGCTGAGCAGGCACGGGCCCGCACCTGGGGACTGGCCAATGTGGAGGTGGCCGACCTCACCGTGCCGGAGAGCTGGCCGGAGATCAATTTCGACCTGGTGGTGCTCAGCGAGATCGCCTACTACTTCGACCCGGAGGAGTTGGGGAGCCTCCTGGACCGAGTCCGCCAGACCCTGGATACCGCCGGCGGCCACCTGATGGCCGTTCATTGGCGGGGAACCACCAACTACCCGCTTACCGGGGACCACGCCCACCAGCTCATCGGGAGCCGCCCCGAGCTGGCCCGGGTCGTGCACCATGTCGAAGACGAGTTCGTCCTCGACGTCTGGGAGCCTAGATCCCCGCCAACGTAGCGGTGCTACAACAGGGGATGGACAACGACACGATCCGCAGTCTGGCGAGGATGGACAGCGGTGGCGCTCCGGTCGTCTCGCTGTACCTCGATGTGGATGGCAGCCGCCGGGTCCGCCCGGGGGATTACCAGCGCCAGTTCGAGAAGTTGGTGAGCCATGCCAAGGCTGCAGCGGCCGGCGCGGCCGGCGCGGCCGAGGATCTCGAGCGCATCCAGGCGTACGTCAAGGGCGGACTGGACCGCTCCGGCATCCGCGGGCTGGCCATCTTCTCGTGCTCAGAGGCCGGGTTGTGGGAGGTGATCAACCTCCCGGTGCCAGTGCGAGACCAACTGGTCATCAATCAGAGCCCCCAGTTGGCTCAACTGGAGCTCCTGGCCGAGCAACACGCACGCTTCGCCGTGCTGCTGGCCGACCGCCAGCGGGCCCGGGTGCTGGTGGTGCAGATGGGTGAGATCGTGAGATCCGAGGAACGCTTCGACGCACTGCCTCGCCACGAGGACGACGGTGGCGACTGGGACCGGGATCATGTCCACCATCACCAGGCGGCGGCGGCCCAGCGCCACCTCCGCCGGGCCGCGACACTGGCCTTCTCGGTGTTCCAGGACGACGGCTTCGACCACCTGATCCTCGGTACACCCGAGGAGATGGTCAGCGAGCTCAGGCATGAGCTTCATGCCTATCTGCGAGACCGGGTGGCGACGGCTCGACCCATCCCTCTGGCCGCCAGGGACGACGAAGTTCGCCAGGTGGTCCAGGAAGTGGAGGAGGAGTTGCGCCGTTCCCGAGAGACGGCTGTCGTGGGCGAGCTGCGAGAGGGTCTGGCCACCGGAAAGGCGGTGGCTGGGCTGGCCCCGGTGCTGGCCTCCCTGGTCGAGCGGCGGGTCGCCACCCTGGTGGTGTCGACCGGCTTCGCCGCAGCGGGCTGGCGGTGCCCGGCCTGCGACCATCTGGCTGGCGTGGGGCGACGCTGCCCGGTCTGTCCGGCCGACATGGACCAGGTCGACGACGTGGTGGAGGAGGCGCTCGGCCTCACACTGTCCCATGGTGGCCGGGTGGTGAGCTGCCGGGACAACGCCGACCTCGATGTGCTCGGCCGTATTGGCGCCCTCCTGCGGTACTGACGTCCTTGGCCGTGCGCAGCAGTGTACGGAGTCGGGGTCGGCGCTCCCGCAGGACCCACGGGTAAATGCCTTCGGCGCCGTCACGAGGCCGCGGTAGCCTGGGAAACATGGAGCTGCGCCGGATCAACGGGCTGCCGCCTTACGTGTTCAGCATCATCGACGGGCTCAAGATGCAGGCTCGCCGGGCCGGGGAGGACGTCATCGACCTCGGCTTCGGTAACCCGGACATCCCCTCGCCGGATGTGGCCGTGGAGAAGCTGGCCGAGGCCGTCCACAACCCACGCAACCACCGGTACTCGGCCAGCCGCGGCATCCCCAAGCTGCGCCTGGCCCTGGCTGACCTCTACCTGCGGAGATTTGGGGTCAACCTCGACCCGGACACCGAGGTGGTGGCCACCATCGGGGCCAAGGAGGGCCTCTCCCATGTCATGTGGGTGCTGGTCGGCCCGGGCGACACCGCCCTGGTGCCATCGCCCTCGTACCCCATCCATGTCTACGCTCCCCTCTTCGCCGGAGCGGACGTGCAGCAGGTCCGCCTGGGCGACCCGCAGGAGGCTCCGGCGGCGGTGGGAGCAGTGGAGGGGGGCCCGGAGGCCAGCGCGGAGGAGGGATTTTTCGCAAACCTGATGGCGGCGTGGGAGTCGACCTGGCCCAAGCCCCGGGTCATCGTGCTGTCCTTCCCACACAACCCCACCACCGCCTGTGTGGATCTGGCCTGGATGGCTCGGATCGTGGACTTCGCCCGGGAGCACGAGGTGGTGCTGGTGCACGACTTTGCCTACTCCGACACCGCCTTCGATGGTTACGTGCCGCCGTCCATCCTGGAGGTACCCGGGGCCAAGGAGGTGGCCGTGGAGCTCTACACGCTGACCAAGTCGTTCTCCATGGCCGGCTGGCGAGTGGCATTTATGGTGGGGAACCCGACCATTGTGGCTGCCCTCACCAAGCTCAAGAGCTACCTCGACTACGGCACCTTCCAGCCCATCCAGATCGCCGCCACCGTGGCCATGAACGAGGCCCCCGATTATCCCAAGGCGGTCAATGAGCTGTACCAGGGACGCCGTGACGCCCTGTGCGAGGGACTGGGCCGGATTGGCTGGCCAGTGACCAAACCCAAGGGCACCATGTTCGTGTGGGCCCGGATCCCCGAGCCCTACCGGGATATGGGCTCTCTCGACTTCGCCAAGCTGTTGGTGTCGGAGGGCCAGGTGGCGTGCTCGCCGGGCATGGGGTTCGGGCCTGGAGGTGACGGCCATGTGCGTTTCGCTCTCATCGAGAACGAGAAGCGCATCGGTCAGGGAATTCGCAGCCTGCGTCGCACCCTCACCCGGCTCTGATCGCTCAGGCCGACCCCACGGGGGCCCAGCGTCGAGACCGCTCGACCGCCCGGAGCCAGCCGGCGTGGCGGGAGTTGGCGCCCGCTCGGCTGGCCCTAGGGGTTACCTCGACATCGACGGCCCACAGGTTGGCCAGCTCGCTGAGGGACGACCAGACCCCCTCGCCCAGGCCAGCCAGCCAGGCCGCGCCCAGGGCAGTAGTCTCTCTGACCAGGGGACGGGCCACCGGGACCTGGAGCTGGTCGGCCTGGAGCGCCAGGAGCAGATCCATGACCGACGCTCCCCCGTCCACCCGCAAGACGGTTGGAGCCCCGCTGGCAGCACCAGACATGGCCTCGATCACGTCGCGGGTCTGGTAGGCCATGGCCTCCACTGCGGCCCGAGCCAGGTGGGCTCGACCAGTTCCCCGAGACAGCCCCACCACGGTGCCCCGGGCGTGGGGATCCCACCAGGGGCAGGCCAGGCCGGTGAAGGCCGGAACCAGGTAGACGCCCTCGGCATCGGCCAGACTGGAGGCCAGTGCTTCGACTTCGGACGCCTCGGTGATGATACCGAGGCCGTCGCGCAACCACTGGATGGCGGAGCCGGTGGCGAAGATGGCCCCCTCCAAGGCGTAGGTCACCTCTCCCGTACTCATTTCCCATGCCACGCTGCTGAGCAAACCCTCTGCTGGCGGCGGGCAGTGGGGGCCTGCATTCATGAGCACAAAGCTCCCCGTGCCGTAGGTGCACTTGGTCATGCCCGCCTCGAAGCAGGCCTGGCCAAACAGGGCAGCCGACTGGTCGCCGGCCACGCCACTCACTGGCACGCCGGCCAGGCGGCCGGCGGCCACGTCGGACGAGACGGCACCGAGGCGCCCGACGGAAGGGCGAACCTCAGGCAGGATGTGACCTGGGAGCCCAAAGAGGTCAAGCAATTCGGCCGACCAGCGGCCCTCATGGATGTCGTAGAGCAGGGTACGGCTGGCGTTGGACGGGTCGGTGGCGTGGACGCCGCCGCCGGTCAGGTTCCAGAGGATCCAGGAGTCGACGGTGCCGAACGCCACACCAGGCCCCAGCTCGACGCCCCCCTCGTCAGCCAGCCAGGCCAGCTTGGTGGCCGAGAAGTAGGGGTCGAGCAGCAGCCCGGTGCGGTCCCGGACCAGGGGCAGATGGCCGGCCTCGACCAGAGTCGAGCAACGGGCGGCGGTGCGGCGGTCCTGCCACACGATGGCTCGGTGGAGAGGGGCGCCGGTCCGGCGGTCCCAGACCACGACAGTCTCTCGCTGGTTGGTTATACCAATGGCGGCCGGTGGCCCGGCGTTGTCATCCCCCAGCTGAGTGGCCACCTCGACCAGGGTGGCCTGGACCTTCGCCCAGATCTCGGCCGGGTCGTGCTCCACCCAGCCAGGACGGGGATAGTGCTGGACCAGCTCCCGGTAGGATTGGCCGACCACATGGCCGAGCTCGTCGATCGCAAGGGCCCGGATGCCGGTGGTGCCGGCATCGATGGCGAGGACAATGGCCATGGCTGAACGGTAGCCATGTGGTGGAGGGCAGTGCCGTACGCTCAAGATTTACTGTTGACAGTCGTGGAACTACCATGATGTAATCATAGGTATCTCGTGACCCAGGCCGGGGTGCCAAACGGTGTGGTAGGAAACCCCCGAACGGCTGGGTCGCCCTACTCGTCGTTCCTTTCAGGAGGTCTCCGCCCCATGACCATCACCTCCCAGCAGCTTTTTCCTCAAGCCGGCATCGGTATCCGGCGCCGCTTCACTACCGAGGGAGTTCACCCCTACGACACGGTGGTCTGGGAGCGCAGGGACGCCCGCATCACCAACTACCGAGACGGCGCCGTGGCCTTCGAGCAGCTGGGGGTGGAGGTGCCGGCCAGCTGGAGCGTGAATGCCACCAACATCTTGTCCCAGAAGTACTTTCGGGGGACCCTGGGCCTGCCGGAGCGGGAGTGGTCGCTGCGCCAGGTAGCTGATCGGGTGGTGGACACCATCACCGGCTGGGGCCTCAAGGACGGCTACTTCGCAGACAAGGCGGAGGCCGAGGTCTTCTCCGACGAGCTCAAGTACCTGATCGTCCACCAACGGGCCGCCTTCAACTCGCCGGTCTGGTTCAACATCGGGGTGAAGGGTGTCCCTGCCCAAGCGGCAGCCTGCTTCATCCTGGCCGTGGAGGACAACATGGCCTCCATCCTCAACTGGTACGTGGAGGAGGGGACCATCTTCAAGGGCGGATCCGGGTCAGGGGTCAACCTGTCCGCCATCCGCTCGTCCAAAGAGCTCCTGGCTGGGGGAGGCACGGCGTCGGGCCCGGTCAGCTTCATGCGGGGAGCGGACGCCTCGGCCGGCACCATCAAGAGCGGGGGCAAGACGAGGAGGGCCGCCAAGATGGTCATCCTGGATGCCGATCACCCTGACGTGGAGGATTTCATCTGGTGCAAGGCCATCGAGGAGCGCAAGGCCCGGGCCCTGCGCGACGCCGGCTTCGACATGGACCTTGACGGCAAGGACAGCCATTCCATCCAGTACCAGAACGCCAACAACACGGTGAGGGTCACCGACGAGCTCATGCGGGCCGTCGAGGAGGACGCCCGCTGGGACCTGCGGGCAGTGACGACCGGAGAGGTCATCAAGACGGTTAGGGCGAGAGAGCTCTTTCGCCAGATCGCCAAGGCGGCGTGGGAGTGCGCCGAC
>QHCF01000210.1 GCA_003244275.1 Acidimicrobiales bacterium | reverse complement strand
TCGGTGGCGATCCGCAGGTAGAGGTCGACGTCGAGGGCATTGTGGTGGGTGATGAAGGGCCTGGCCGCCGCCCCCCCCGGCACACCCTGGAATACGGGGGTCTCGACCTCTACGAAGCCCCGTTCCTCCAGCCAGCGCCGCAACAGGCTCAGCACCCGACTGCGCAACAGCAGCACCCGGCGGGCATCCTCGTTGGCCCACAGGTCCACGTAGCGCTGGCGGTAGCGGGTCTCCACGTCGGTCACGCCGTGCCACTTGTCACCAAAGCCCCGCCGGGCGGCGGCCAACAGCTCCCACCCGTCCACCTTGACCGAAAGCTCGCCCCGCCGGGTCCGCACCACCTCGCCCGTCGCCCCCACCCAGTCGCCCAGCGACAGTCGGGTGAGGGCCTCGAAGTCGGCGGTAACGCCAGCCAGGGCGAACAGCTGGACTGAACCACTGGAGTCGCGCAGCTCGGCGAAGGCCAGCTTGCCCTGGGCCCGCATCAGCATGACCCGCCCGGCCACCGACACAGTGGCGCCCGACTCCTCCCCGGTGCCGAGGGAGCCGAAGCGGTCACGGACGTCCTGCGCAGAAGCTGTCTTTGCGAAATTGTAGGGGACCCCGCTCAAGTCTCTCGCCCACTCTCGATGTTGCGGTCGTAGATGAGCGCCAGGCCGTACAGGGTCAGCCACGGCTCGTGGTGGGGACCCACCGAGAGAAACGGGATCATCACCTCGGCCAGACCCCCAGTAGCCACGACGGTAGACGGGCCCACCTGCTCACGCACCCGCCGGCACAGACCATCGGCCTGAGCCGCGTAGCCGTAGAGAGCCCCCGACTGCATGGACTCCACCGTCGACTTGCCGATCACGTTGCGAGGTTCGACCAGCTCGACTCGAGGCAGGGCGGCGGCCCGGGCGAACAGGGCGTCCAGGCTGATCTCGATCCCCGGCGCAATGGCCCCGCCCAGGTACTCACCTCGCTCGGAGACCACATCGACGGTGGTGGCCGTCCCGAAGTCAACCACCATGGTGGGCCCACGGTAGAGCTGGTAGGCAGCCACTGCGTTGGCTATCCGGTCGGCTCCCACCTCACGGGGGTTGTCGTAGAGGATCGGCATCCCAGTCCGCACGCCCGGCTCGACCATCACGCAGGGGACGCTCAGCCAGGCCCCGACCATCTCCCGCAGGGCGGCCAGAGCCCGGGGAACGGTAGACGAGACGGCGATGCCATCTACGTCGGCAAAGCTCAGGCCGGACAACCCGAGCAACTGGGACACCATCAGGGCCCACTCGTCGGCGGTGTGACTGGAGTTGGTGGCGATGCGCCAGTGATAGGCCGGGGTGACCCCGTCTCCCATCCGCGGCGAGGTGAACAGGCCGATGGCGGTCTGGGTGTTGCCGGCGTCGATGGCGAGAAGCATCTCAGGTCTCAGGTCTCAGGTCTCGACGTCGAGCCCGATGTCCAGCACCGGCGCAGAGTGGGTGATGGCTCCTACCGAGATCAGGTCGGCTCCTGCTCGGGCATAGTCGCCCACCGACTCCAGGCTGACGCGGCCGGAGACCTCGACCAGGGTCCTTGCGTTGCCCTGCTGGCGGACCAGGGCAACGCACGCCTGAACCTGGTCCGGATCCATGTTGTCCAACAGCACCAAGCCGGCTCCGGCCGCCACCGCCTCGGTCACCTGCTCGATGCGATCGCACTCCACCTCCAGCAGGCGCCCGGGCCAGAGCTGTCGGGCACTGGCCACCGCATCACCGATGGCCATGCCGGTCAGATGGTTGTCCTTCACCAGCACTCCCTCCGAGAGGCTGCCCCGGTGGTTGACCCCTCCCCCGGCCCGTACCGCCGCCTTCTCCAGGGCCCGCAGCCCGGGCGTCGTCTTGCGGGTGTCCCAGACGCGGGTAGCAGGGTTGGCCTGTGCCACTGCGTCCACGTATCGCTGGGTGAGGCTGGCCACCCCCGAGAGATGGCCCAGGAAGTTGAGGGCTGTACGCTCAGCCGTGAGAACCGAGGCCAACGGTCCACTCACGTGAGCCAGCACCTGGCCCGGGGCCACGTCGTCTCCATCGTCGAGCGTCCATTCGATCTCGATCGCCCGGTCGATCTGGGCGAACGCCTCCATGGCACAGCGCCGCCCGGCCAGCACCCCGCTACCCCTCGCCACCAGGGCCCCCCTGGCCATTGCCCCCTCCGGCAACAGCGACGCGGTGAGGTCCCCCAAGGGCAACAGATCCTCGGCCAGGGCCAGCGCCACTGCATCGCGCACCGCGGCGGCCGGTGGATGCAAGTGGGCGACGGACGAGGGGCTCAATGATCTCAATTTTGCGGATGACCACCGTGGACCAGGCGGATCAGGAGGGCCGGATCCCTCGTCGGGAAGTCCGAACGGGTGTGCGACCCCCGAGTCTCGGTACGAGCAGCGGCCGAGACGAGCAGGGCGCCAGCCACAGACACCAGGTTGAGCAGTTCCCAGGATGAACGGTCCTTGGGAGATCCCAAAGAAATCCGAACCTCGTCGACGACTTCGGTAGCGACCGCGAGGGCTTTCGCGTCCCGGACCACCCCGGCGAGATTGGTCATGGCGCCTTGGAGCGAGGAGCGAAGAACCGGAATGTCCGAGGTGGGCGGGAGCGCCAGTGCGGATGACATTCCGACAGGAGCGTCACCCGCACTGGCGGAAACGGACGCCCCAGCAATGCCGCTGGGGGCGCCGACGACCGCCCGCATGGCCCCGGTGGGGAGCGCCCCGAGGCGGCCGGCGGCGATGGCGTCCACCACCCGACCGCCGAACACCAGTCCCTCCAGCAGCGAGTTGGAGGCCAGTCGGTTGGCCCCGTGCACACCGGTACAGGCCACCTCGCCGCAAGCCCACAGCCCAGGCAGCGATGTCGCCCCGTCAAGGTCGGTGACCACCCCACCGGAAAGGTAGTGGGCAGCGGGGGCGATCGGTAGCCAATCGGAGGCCGGATCGAGCCCGGTGGCACTCAGGGCGCCGGCGATGGCCGGGAACCGCTCGGCGAAGTGAACCAGCCCAGTGGCGTCCAGCCAGAGGTGATCGGTTCCCTGGGTGACCATGCGCTCCACCATGGCCCGACTGATCAGGTCCCTGGGGGCCAGCTCGTCGACGAACCGCTCACCCTCGGCGTCTCGTAGGAGGGCGCCGTGGCCTCGCAGGGCCTCGGAGAGCAGGAGCCGGGGGGCGGCGCGGTTGGGGTGGGAGGGGGAGCTCGGTTCGCACTTGTGCGGGTGGCCCGGTGCCCCCGGGTGCAGGGCGGTGGGGTGGAACTG
>QHCF01000140.1 GCA_003244275.1 Acidimicrobiales bacterium | reverse complement strand
GGTTCGGGGGGCTCGGGCGGGCGGGAGGGGCCGACTGCCCAGATCAGCGCCGGCTTTGGCTCCCTCCTGGCCCGGGTGCTCGACCTCTCACCGGCCGATGGGCGCCTGGCTGTGTCGGTGGGGATCGGCTCGGGGATCGGCTCCATCTTCGGGGCGCCCCTCGGGGGCGCGCTGCTCTCAGCCGAGATTCTCTACCGCGACGACTTCGAGGTCGACGCCCTCATCCCCTCCATCATCGCCTCGGTGGTCGGCTACACGACCTTCTCGGCCTTCGAGGGCTTCAGGCCACTTTTTGGCTTTGCCGCCTCCGGCTACCACTTCGGGGACCCTATCCAGCTGGCCTGGTACGCCCTCATTGGCGTGGTCGCCGGCTTCGTCGGCCTGGGCTACGCCAAGGTCTTCTATGGGGTGGCCGGCTTGTTCGAGCGGCTGCCGGTGGCCCGGGCCATCAGGCCGGCCATCGGAGGCCTGATGGTCGGGGCCATCGCCATCGCCCTGCCCCAGGTCCTTGGCACCGGCTACGGATGGATACAAAAGGCCCTCGGCCAGCAGCTACTTTCGCTCCCCCTCTGGGTGGTGCTGGTCCTTCCGCTGGCCAAGATCCTGGCCACCTCGTTGTCCATCGGCTCGGGCGGCTCAGGGGGGATCTTTGGTCCCGGCATCTTCATCGGCGCCTTCAGCGGGGCTGCCGTATGGCGACTCCTGGCTCCCATCGCGCCCGGGATCCCGCATGATCCCGCTCCGTTCGTCATCGTGGGGATGATGGCCTGCTTCGGCGCCATCGCCCGGGCCCCACTGGCGGTGATGCTGATGGTGGCCGAGATGACCGGCAGTGTGACCGCATTGGCCCCGGCCCTGATCGCCGTGGGCCTGGCCACCCTCATCGTCCAGCGCTCCGGTGACACCATCTACCGGAGCCAGTTGAGGACCAGGGACGACTCGCCGGCCCGGCGGTTGAGGGCCAGCATGCCGCTGCTCAGCTCACTGGCCGTGACGGAGTTCATGGGGCCCCCCCGGGTGATCTTCGACGCCCGCAACGGGGCGGGTGAGGCAGCTGACAAGCTGACCCGGGACGGCCTCCCCGGCGCTCCGGTGGTCGACGAGCGGGAGGCGTTCATCGGCGTGGTCGCCCGGGACCGGCTGCGTGAGGCAGCCGGTGGGGAGGACGTGGAGGCCACCGGAGATGACATCGAGGTCGGCCGCCTGGCCGACCCGACCGTACCCACCGCCACGGCAGGGGACAACCTGGACTCGGCTCTGGAGGCGCTGCTCGCCTCTGACGCCAACTGGATCCCGGTGCTCGATGACCAACGCCGGGTGGTCGGCATCCTGTCGGTCTCGGGAGTGGTGCACGGGTACCGAGCCGGCCTGGCGTCCAACCTGCGTCAGATCTCCCGGGTGGCCAGCGGCACAGCCGTGGTCGACCTGGAGCTCGGTGAGGCGTCGATGCTGATCGGCCGGCGCCTGCGGGATGCCGACCTGCCGGCCGGGACCATCGTCATGACTCTCCAGCGGGGCACTGAGTTGATCCTGCCCCGGGGAGATACCGCCCTGGAGTCCGGGGACCGGGTGGGCGTCCTGACCCACGCGACCGACGCCGAGGAGGTTCGCCATCTCATCGAAGGAAGCGGTGACGGGCCTGGGCCGTGGCCGGACAGTCCGTCGGGCGGCTCATAGACCCCTGGATGTGGCTCTGCGCGGAAGGATGAGCGACTTCAGCAGAAAGCGACCATCTCGCGCAGCCAGTCGCTCAGTTGCTCGATCTCGCCGGACGAGGCGATGCCTATGGGCCTGGGTCGGGTGAACCGAGCGGTCGTGACTGCACGAATGTCCTCGGTGCGCGCCCAACTCGGTCGGTCCAGTCCAGATTCGGACGAGTCGATGCGCACCTGGTGGTCAAGCCCACGGTCGCGAGTGGTGAGCGGCACGATCAGCGCCATGTCAATGGGGAATCGGCAGTGCGTCATCGAGCTCACGACAATCGCCGGCCGCAGTCCGCCCTGCTCGTGCCCGATCGGATTGCCGAGGTCCACCCACCACAGCTGCCAGGGCGCTAATCGTGGGGACTGGCTCACCGAGCGTGCTCCGGGTACTCCTCGTACGCATCCGGCAGGCCATCGCCCGTCACCGCATCCCAAGTGGCGACGTCACCTTGGTATTTGGCCCACTCCTCGGGGTTGGCGCGCAACTCCTCGTACTGTCGCATGACACGGTTGATCTTGTGTTCCTTGATCAGGCGGTTAACCGCCTCACCCAATGGCACACCCTGGAAGTCCTGGGCGGCAATCTTCGCCAGTTCGTCACGCAGCTCGGAGTCGAGCTGCATCGATGTCATCGCCATGGCGAAGACCATAGCGATTGCCATAGCGCGGCCGCCATCTCGACGTATCAGGCGGCGAGCCGGCGGCCTCGGTCGCCTCACTACTTCGGCTTGTCACTTTCCCGCTCCACTGCCTCCCCCGCGGCAGTCAATTTCGGCGCTTCAGTCATAGGTGGCCTCGACTGACCAACGTCCGGCCTCCAGGGCCAGCAGGTGGACAGCGCCGTCCGCCGTGGCTACCTGGAGACGGGCCCGGCGGTGATGAGCCGGGGGATCCCACCAGCGTTCGTCGACCGGCCACGGTCCCCCCCAGGCCACCACCTCAGACCAGGCCCCACCCGCCACCGACAGTCGCCTGGGTGGCCTGGAGCCGAGCGTTCCACGGCCGGTGACCGCCACCGCCTGGCCATCGGGGTCTACCAGCTCGGCTGGCAACGGCTCGGGATGCACCACGGCAGGAGCCGGAGGAGGGATCCGTCCCGGCCAGGGCGGCCTACCAGCAGCAGGGGCGGACGAGGCTGGGCGGGGCTGGGGACCGGCAGCCGGAGCCGGCCGCTCTGCCGGGCGGAGATCGCCCCAGGGCACAAGGAGCACCTGGTCGGCCGGTCCCCGGCCGCCGCTCACCGCCGCAGTGACCACCGCCTCCGGACCAAGCAGACCCTGGATCCGGGCCAGGGCCCGGCCTATTCGCTCGTCGATATCGGCTGACTCTCCCCAGAAACCGGGCTGGCTCGCTCCGTCCGGCACCACTTCGTCGGGAACCAGTGACAACCGGGTGAGCCCGGCTGTCGGTCGCTCGCCGGCAGGTCGCTCGCCGACAGTGGAGCCCTCTCCTGCCCGCAGCCACCCGTCCAGCTGCCAGCGAACCCGCTCAGCCAGGGCGCCGGCCGTGAAGGAGCCGTCATTGCGCCACAGCCGGATCAGACGCTCGCCGTGCTCGGTCTCGGCCTCCACTCGAACCCGACAACATGACAGGCCCAGGCGTCCCAGCCGCTGGTGAAGATCCTCAGCCAGGGCCCGGGCGGCAAAGGCGGCGGTGTCCACCCGCTCGACCGGAGGGTCGAAGCTCACCACCGCGGCCAGGTCGGGAGGAGGTACCCGGGGCGCCAGGTGGCGATCGTCGCGGCCCTGGGCCAGCCGGTGGGCCGTTGCCCCGTCGGCACCAAAGCGGGCGGTCACGTCGGGCGCCGGCAGGGCGGCCAGCTGGCCCAGCGTACGAATGCCGAGGCGCCTCAGCAGGTCGACCAGCTCGGGTCGTTCCAGGGTGCCTACCGGAAGCGGGGCCAGGAACTCCGCACTCCCACCGGGGGCCACCACGATCCCCTGACGAGCGGCCAGCCCAGCGGCAAACGGCCCGTCGGCCACGCCCACCCGCGGGGCGCCCCCGGCGGGAGCGGTGCCATCTGGAGTGCCCGCCGCCACCCCAACGGCTCCGACCACGGCAACGGCACGGGCCACGGCCACTGCCACTTGGGCGGCCAGGGCCTCGTCCCCGCCGAAGTAGCGGGAGGGCCCCCGGGTGGCCAGGGCGCACTGGCCGGGCCTGATCACCTCCACCCTCGGGGTAAAAACCTCCACTGCCGCCGCCACCGGCTCGAAGGCCCTGGCTTCCTGGCTGATGTCCCGGCCCAGCACTGCCAGGTCGGGGCA
>QHCF01000042.1 GCA_003244275.1 Acidimicrobiales bacterium | reverse complement strand
CTTGACGAAGAGCATGAGCTCCTTGGGCATGCGAGCTCCGTAGCTGAGGAGCGCTTTGGTCAGGTCGCGCAACTGAGCGGTCAGCTCGTCTGCGGTCATGGCGGTCGGATCCTTTACCGGCTGGTCGATCCCCAGGTCGTGAATCACCGCCTCCAGGTCCACGTCGGCTGGCAGGGCGCCCAGATCACGCAAGGCCGCCATCTGAAGGCTCACATCGTTGACGGTTGCACCGAGGATGAGACGCAGGAAGGCCAGCCGCCTGGGCTCGTCGAGACGCCCGGTGATGCCGTAGTCGAGGAGGGCCACTCTGCCCGTCGGCTGGACGAAGAGGTTGCCGCCGTGCAGGTCGCCGTGAAATACCCCATAGAGCAGGGCCCCTTCCATGAAGGCGATCAGGCCCGCCCTCACCACCGCCGAGGTGTCGATGCCAGCGGCATGCATGCCCGTCACGTCGTCCCAGCTGAAGCCGTCCAATCGCTCCATGACCAGCACCCGGCGGGTGACCAGGCGCGGGTGGGGCCGGGGAACAACCAGCGCCCGGTGCTGGCCGGTCTCGGCCAGGATCCGGGCGATGTCGAGCATGTTGTCGGCTTCCAGGCGAAAGTCGAGCTCTTCGACGATGGTCTCGGCGAAGAGCTCGACCAGGGCGGGTGGATTGGCCAGGGCAGTCACTGGGATTCGTCCGACCAGGGACGGTGCTATCCAGCTCATGGCGGCCAGGTCTCGCCGAACCAGCTCCGCCACCTGGGGCCGCTGGACCTTCACCACCACGTCCTCTCCGGTGCGCAGCCGGGCGGCATGGACCTGGGCTATGGATGCGGCAGCCACCGGTTCACGCTCGAAGGTGGTGAATACGGCTTCCAGGGGTTGTCCGAGGTCCTCCTCCACCGTGCGGCGCACTGCGGCAAAGGGCTCGGGGCGAACCTGATCCCGGCACAGGCGGAACTGGGACACCAGCTCCTCGGGGAAGATGCCCTCTCCGGATGACAGGATCTGCCCCAACTTGATGTAAGTGGGCCCCAGCGCCTCAAAGGCCTGCCGGAGACGCCTGGACACTCCCGCGCGTGACTCATGAGAGGATCGGTGCCGCTCCAGCAGGTACCAGGCACCCAGGGCGATGCCCAGGCGGCTACCGACGCGCAGCACGCGTCCCCCGGGCGGAAGGCGGTGGCGGCGCAACAGGCGTGGGACCTCCCGCTGGGTGTGCTCCCGCAGGGCGGCCACCCCACGCCTCCAGGGAAGGTCGTTCGGATCCATCACCCACGGTCCCTTTTCGCTGAAGGCTCCGATGGCAAGGTCGGGAGAGGTGTACGTGGGCGCCTCTGACGGCGACGGGCCAGCTGGGGTCGGTCCCACCTTGCCCGGGTCAGCCGGGATCGGCCCCCCGTCGTGCGAACCGCCTCCGGCGGGAGGTGGCGTGGGGGCAGCCAGGTCGGTCAGGACGCTCCCACAGGTGCGATGACCAGGCAACCGTTGTGGCCGCCGAAGCCAAAGGAATTCGACAGGACGGGCGCCGGGGCCCACGGACGAGGGCTCCCGACCACCAGGTCGATCCTCATGTTGGGATCGGGTGTGTGGAAGTTGGCCGTTGGAGGGATGAGGCCTCGTTCGAGACTGATCACCGACGCGACCGCCTCGATGGCGCCCGCTGCGCCCAGGGCGTGGCCGGTCACGCCCTTGATCGACGTCACCGGCGGCCCGGGGGCGCCAAACACCTTGGTGATGGCATCCGCCTCGGCCGCGTCGTTGGGCGGGGTGGCGGTGCCGTGGGCATTGATGTGTCCGACGTCGCCAGCTTCCAGGCCGGCGTCGAACAGCGCCAGCTCCATGCAGGCGGCCGCTCCGGCTCCACCCGGGGACGGAGCGGTGATGTGATGGGCATCGGCCGTGCTGGCCGCTCCCGTGATCTCGCCATAGATCCGGGCACCCCGTTGGCGCGCCCGCTCCAGATCCTCCAGGAGCAGCACCGCTGATCCCTCGGCCACCACGAAGCCGTCCCGCTCGAGGTCGAAGGGCCGAGAGACACCCGAGGTCGACAAGGCGGTCATGTTGGCGAAGCCGGCGATGGCGACCGGTGTCATCGACGCCTCTGAGCCCCCCGCCAGCATCACCTGACAGCGTCCGCTGGCGATCATTCGGGCGGCATTGCCGATGGCGTGAGTACCGGCGGCACAGGCCGTCCCGGTTATCTCGCAGGGGCCCCGCCAGCCCAATCGCATGGAGACGGTGGCTGCCCCGGCGTTGGGCATCATCATGGGTATCAGGCGGGGAGAGACCCGACGTGCTCCTCTCTCCAAGAACACGGCAACCTGGTCTTCCCAGGTTTGCACGCCCCCTACGCCAGTGGCGATGATCACCCCCGCTCGGTCGGGGTCGGCGCCCACCTTGCCCGCGTCGTCCAGGGCCTGGGTGGCGGCGGCCATTGCCAGCTGGGCGAAGCGGTCGACCTGGCGGACCTCCTTGGGCCCGAACCAGACGGTCGGGTCAAACTGGTGGACTCGGCGCTCACCGTCGGGCGCCGGCCCGCACAGACCCTCCCAAAAGGCGTCCTTGCCGATGCCGCAGCAGCTCACCACTCCCACCCCGGTGATGGCCACTCGCCGGGGCCCGGCGAGGTGATCCGGTCCGGCGGGGTGATCCGGCCCGCCCGGGCCGGCCCCCACCAGTCGCATCAGAGCTTGGCCGAGATGACGTTGAAGGCCTGCTCGACGGTCTCCACCCCTTCCAGCTCTGATTCATCGACAGTGACGTCGAAGGTCTCCTCCAGAGCCATGATCAATTCGACCAGGTCCAGGCTGTCGGCATCGAGGTCGTCGCCGAATCTGGCGTCCATGGTCACCTGCTCTGGTTTGACCTGGAGCACTTCCACGGCCGTGGTCTTGAACTTCTCGAAGGCAGCTTCCTGGTCCACTGGGGCTTGGTTCCTTTCGCGGTTAGCTCTATCCCTGCAAGCTCTATCCCTGCAAGCTCTGTCCCTGCTACGACGTTAGTGCTAATGACCCATGCCCAACCCGCCATCGACGGGCAGCACGGCGCCCGTCACGTACGAGGCCGCGGGGGATGCCAGAAACCCCACCACGCCGGCCACCTCCTCTGCGCCGGCTATTCGTCCGAGTGGGATCATGCTGGTCATCTGGTTCAGCTGCTCCTTGGACAACGCCGCCAGCATGTCGGTGTCGACCGCGCCCGGCGACACCACATTGACGGTCACCTGACGAGATGCCAGCTCACGGGCCAGCGAGCGGGCGAGGCCCACCAAGCCCGCCTTGGCCGCCCCGTAGTTGGC
>QHCF01000124.1:810-8010 GCA_003244275.1 Acidimicrobiales bacterium | reverse complement strand
CCACCGCCCCAGCCACCACCGCCATGGTGTCCACGACGGTGGACTACTACGACTTCGGAGGTCCGGTGCAGGTGAGCGCTCCACCAGCCAACCAGGTGACGGTCCTTCCGCAGTCGTCGGCCGGCGGGTAAGCGGGCCGCCAAGGGGTAGGCCGGAGGCCACCCCACTGGTACCGTGCCGGCCATGGACGAGAGCCTCTTGGTTGCTCCCTCCAGCAATGGCAGCACACCTCCGTCAAGGTTGTTCACTACCGTTGCCCAGCAGATAACCAACGTCCGGCGCTGGAACGAGGATCTGGAATGGGGCTTCGGCGAGGATGAGCTGGCCGCCCTCGATCCCATACCCCGGCCCCAGACCGGGCTGGTGGTCGATATCGTCGTTCCCTATCTGAGATACCTGTACCTGCCCGACGGTGTCGAGGGTTTGGACGGCGTCCGCCACACCTGCCACGCACTGTGGCTGCTGGCCGCCCAGCAGCAGCCCAACTCGTGGTGCTGGGACCGATCCTGGGACATCTGGGTCAATCGCCCCAAGCCGGTGCGCCTCCTGGAGGGCATCGTCCATCGGCCCGGGATTCGCCGGGTGACGGTCGATCTGGGAGCCCACTGGCAGCCCGGCCGGCACATTCGCCCTGCCCAATTGCGCGGCCCGGACTCGGCTCATGCTGAGATCCTGGCCGCCGCCGCCCACTTTCCCAACTGGGTCCGGGCCATGGACGGCCGGCAGGTACCGCACACCTGGCTCTCCGGTTACCAGGTGACGATCCCGGAGTACGACGTTGACAACCGGCTGCCATCCCTGGCCTGGACTGGCTACCGCCAGACCATCAGCCTGACCGTGGGCTGGGCCGATCGGGCCCACAGCGGCTTCGCCTCACCGGTCTGCGTCGCCTGAGGCGCCGCCCTCAGACCCCCGGAGCGTTGAACCGGACGGCCTCCGGTCCGCCGGCCGCCCTCAGCCCTCGTTGCGCTTGGCCACCTTGTCGGCCAGGTGCTGGGGGAGGATGTCGTAGTGGTCGTGGGACAACCGAAATTGCCCCCGGCCCCCCGTCAGGGATCGCAGGTCGATGGCGTAGCGGGTGACCTCGGACGTGGGAACCAGGGCCACCACCGTCTGCTCACCGTCGTTGCCTGACTCGGTGCCCTGGACCCGGCCCCGGCGGGAGTTGAGATCGCCCATCACGTCACCCTGGTGAGAGGCCGGCACGGTAACCTCCAGCAGCGATATCGGCTCGAGCAGGGCCGGGCCGGCCTGGGCCATGGCCTCCCTGAAGCCGAGCGCCCCGGCCATGCGAAAGCTCATCTCCGACGAGTCCACGGCGTGGTACTTGCCGTCGTAGCACGTGACTTTGACGTCGACCACCGGGTAGCCCCACAGCCCGCCCTGGGCCATGTGCTCAGCTATTCCCTTCTCCACTGCCGGGATGAACTGACGGGGGATGGCGCCCCCGACGATCTCGTCGACGAAGGCGAACCCCTCCCCTCGCTCCAGGGGCTCGACCCGCAGGCTGGCCACCCCGAATTGGCCGTGGCCACCGGTCTGCTTCTTGTAGCGCCCCTCGGCGCTGGCCGGACGGGTGATGGTCTCCCGGTACGCCACCCTCACCGGCTCGGTCTCCACTTCCACGCCGAACTTGCGGGCCAGGCGTTCGGTACAAACAGCCAGGTGGGTCTCGCCCATGCCTGACAGCACCGTCTGGTGGGTCTCGTCGTTGCGAGACACCTGGAGGGCCGGATCCTCGTCCTGGACCCGGTGCAGGGCGGTCATCAGCTTGTCCTCGTCCCCCTTGGATCTGGGCAGGATGGCCACCGACAACACCGGGACGGCCGGGGGCGGCCCCTCGGCCACCACCTGCATGGTCTTGGGAGCCAGGGTGTCGCCGGTTGACGTGTCGGACAGCTTGGCCACCGCCGCCAGGTCGCCCGCAGGCGCCTCGGCCACTCCATCTTGGTCCTTTCCCCGCAAGGTGAACAGGGCGTGCAGGCGCTCGTCGGCGTGGGTCCTCGAGTTGGTCATCACCGTGTCAGGTCGGATGGTCCCCGACAGCACCCGGAACAGTGAGACCTTGCCTACATAGGGGTCGGCCAGCGTCTTGAACACCCGTACCAGGGGATCGCCGGCCGGGTCGCAGGGGACCGAGTGGCTCTGGCCGCCGGCCGCCACCACCGCTGGCGGGCGGTCCAGGGGAGCAGGGCCGATCTCGCAGATGAGGTCGGCCAGGCGGTCGATGGCGATGCCCTTGTTGGCCGATCCACACACCACCGGGAAGACACTGGCCGAGGCGATCCCGTGGGCCAGCGTCTCCTCCAGCTCGGCGGTACTGATGTGATCTCCCTCCAGATAGCGCTCGGTGAGGGTGTCATCGGCCACCACGATGCCTTCCACCAGGTTGTCCCTCACCTCGCGCTCGCGGGCCTCCATGTCGTCGGGTATCTCCCCGGTTACGGCCGAGCCCGACTCGTAGGTGATGGCAGTGTCGGTAAGCAGGTCTGCCACCCCCCGAAATGCCCCCTCCTCCCCGATGGGCAGCTCCAGGGGAGCCACCCCCGCCCCGAACAGGGCTCGCAACTGGTCCAGGGTCCTCTCGAAGCTGCCCCGTTCGCGGTCCAGCTTGTTGACGAATATCATCCTCGGCAGCCCGGCCTGGGCCGCCAGGCGCCAGTACGCCTCTGTTTGGACCTCCACCCCCTCCACCGCGCTGACCACGAAGACGGCCAGGTCGGCCACCGACAGGGCAGCCACCACCTCTCCGGCGAAGTCGGCGTAGCCCGGAGTGTCGAGGAGGTTGACCTTGTGGCCATCGTGTTCGAAAGGGGCCAACGCCAGTGACACCGATAGATGCCGCTTGAGCTCCTCAGGCTCGAAATCGGTCGTTGTCGTGCCATCCTCCACCCGCCCACACCGGGTTGTCGCGCCCGCGCTGTAGAGCAGCGCCTCGGCCAGGGTGGTCTTGCCAGCGCCTCCATGACCCACCAGGGCCACGTTGCGGATCTGGGCCGGCGCAAAGGTCTTCACGAAGGCACCTCGCTTGTGATCGACTTGGGTGGTTCGGGGTATTGGTTCGGGGTATTGGTTCGGGTATTGAAGCCTAGTGCCGACCTCATCGCAGGGCGTTGGAGGCCCAGTGGTAACCTGAAGCCGTCCGGTTGGTGCATCAAGGTCTACAAGACAGCGAGGAACAGTCGTATGCTCGATGGCCACGGTCGGACCGCCGTCGAACGAGTGACTGCTCCCGTCGGGGCTTTCCTGGCTCGTGTTGGCGTCACCGCCAATCAACTCACGGTGGTGGGCCTGGTGGCGGCCGTGGGCGCGGCAGTGGCGATCGCCACCAACCGGTTGTTCCTCGGTGCGGCCCTGCTGGGCGTGTCCGCCCTTCCCGACCTGTTCGATGGCCCGGTGGCCAAGGCCGCCGGCACCTCCTCGGCGAGAGGCGCCTTCTTCGACTCGGTGGCCGACCGCGTTACCGACACCATGGTGCTGGGCGGCCTGGCCTGGTACCTGGCGTCCAGCCGGGGTGGCCATGCCGCCATGTTGGCCTTTGCCCTCCTGGGAGCCTCGATCCTGGTGTCATACGAGCGAGCCAAGGCGGAATCGTTGGGTTTTCGCGCCAGCGGTGGTCTGATGGAGCGGGCCGAGCGAGTGATGGCGCTTTCCGTCGGCCTGGTCTTCTCGGCCGTCCTCGTGCCCGTGCTGTGGGCCACCCTGGTACTCACGGTCATCACCGCGGTCCAGCGGTTCACGAAGGTATGGCGCCAGGGGCCCATGCCCCGCCCGGCTGCTCCAGTCATGGCCGACACGGCTCCCAGGGTGGTGGCTGCCTGGCGCCCCGGCCGGGTCGAGTCCCGCTGGCGGGCCTGGCGCGAGGAGGCCGTTGCCCGTAGCGAGCGGGCATCGCATGAAGGCTCGGTGGGCATCTCCGGAGCACCGCGACGCAATGGCGCTGCCTCTGGACGTTGGCGGACTGGGGCTCCTGCTGGTCGCTGGCGAGCCCGCCGACAAGGGGCCCTGGCCGGCCGGCCGGTCGGATCGGGGAGGAGTGCCCGGGCCAGCGCCAACAGGTCCTCTGCTCCCCGCGAGCACGCCACCGGGGCTTGGCGCCGCCGTACCGACTCTGACTCCTGAGCGTCGACCCCGAACTCCCGGGCCCCCCGGCCACTGCTGGCGAACGAAGGTGGTTCGCCTGCTATCGGGCGGCCGCGAGGGTGGCCCAGGCCCTGCCCCTACCCCTGGCCACCGCCTCCGCCGAGGTCATCGGCCTGGGCTTCACGCTGGCCGGGGGGAGGATGCGGTCGAACATCACCGCCGCCCTTCGCCGGGTGTGTCCAGAGCTGGAGGGCGTGGCCCTGCAACGGGCGGTGGAGCGGGCGTTCGCCTCCTACGGCCGGTACTGGATGGAGTGCTTCCGGGCGCCGGTCATTCCCAAGGCGGAGCTGCGGGCCCACATGTCCTACGAGGGCTTCGAGCACCTCTGGGTCGGCCTGGCCCGGGGACGGGGTGTGATCCTGGCCCTGCCTCACCTGGGTAGCTGGGACTACGGGGGGGCGTGGCTGGCCGCCGTCGGGCACCCCATGACGGTGGTGGCCGAGCCGGCCCGTCCGCCCGAGATGTTCGAGTGGTTCGCCCAGATGCGTCGAACTATCGGGCTCACCGTGGTGCCCCTCGACCGCCACGCCGGCACGGTGGTGCTTCGTACGCTGCGGTCCGGCGGCTTGGTTGGCTTGCTGAGTGACCGCAACCTGGGCCGAGGAGGGGTGGAGGTTGACCTGTTCGGCGGTCGCACTACCCTGCCGGCTGGCCCGGCCACGCTGGCCCTCCGGGGAGGGGCCGCCCTCATGACGGCCGCTGTCTACACCCGCCCGCGCGGCCAGCACCTGGCTGTCATCGGCCCCCCGATCGACACCGAGCGGCGGGGCCACCTGCGTGACGACGTGACCCGCGTCACCGAGGCCATGGCCCGTGACCTGGAAGTCCTCATCCGCCGAGCTCCCGAGCAGTGGCATCTGTTCCAGCCCAACTGGCCCGAGGACGCAGCCAGTGGGCGGTGACGCCGTTCACTCAGGCCTGGTGAGGTTGGCGACCTGCCAGCTGGGCGCCAACGCACAGCGCCAGCTATTCGGATGCGCGGCGGTGACTGTTGCCCTGACGCCAGGTTGCTCGTCACCGGCGGCGACACAGGCCGCCAGCTCTCGTGCCACTGCGCACATCCGACTGATTGGCGAGTGAGTCAGCGACCTGGCGCCCGAGTTCGTTGCCTGGGTCACCCGCAGCCGACACTGCCTCGTCAGGGAGTTCCCTCGGAGTGTGCCGCTGGCCCGTACGAGCTGAGGACCGCACCCCCGGCTCGGCGGGCGCTGGCCGAACGACTTCTCCTGGATATCGCAACGCACCAGGTACGCCTCACTTCAAGATGTTGATGGCTCGGGCGGCCACTATGGCCACCGTGAGGACGGCGGCGGTCGCCTCTACCAGCATCAACAGCTTGGCCGCCACGCTGAGCGGCATGGTGTCGGTGGGACTGAAGGCGCTGGCATTGGTGGACGATACGTACAGGTAGTCGACGAAGCTGGGGGTCCAGTTGTCCGGGGCCGCCTCGGGGGTCACCATCTGGGGGAAGAGGAAGTCGGGGTGGCGATGGTTGGCTTGCATACGCTGGCCTGGGCCTCCCCGGTCGAGCTCCCAGAACCAGAGACCGAAGCGCAACACGTTGGTCACATAGATCTGAATGGCGGCCACCACCAGCTGGCGGCCGGTGGCCGAGCCGCCATTGAGGATGTGCTGGACGAGCAACCCGAGGGAGATCAGGTTGGCCACCTCGGCTACCGCCACGCACACCAGGGCCAGCCATCGCACCGCGGTGGGCTCGTCCTGGTGGCGGAAGGGAAAGGCGATGGTGATGGGCACGACCAGTACCGCCTCCACCACCAGCAGTACCCAGCGGCCGAAGACGAGCGGGTTCGGGAGTGTGACGGTGAGGGCCACGGCGGCGCCCACGGCCAGCGACGCCGGCCATCGGGGCTCTCGCGCTGCCGGTACGCCCCACGCAACTGCCTTGTCCAACTGCTTCGACACCATCGTTTGGCTCCTCTGCGAGTCAGGATCGTCCGGTGCTGACCAGCCCGGACTGGTAGGCCAGTACCACCAGCTGGGCCCGGTCACGGGCACCCAGCTTGGACATGGCTCGGCTGACATGAGTCTTGGCCGTGAGTGGGCTCAGGTACAACTCGGCCGCGATCTCCTCGTTGGACAGGCCACCGGCCACCAGGGCCATGACCTCCCGCTCCCGGTCAGTGAGCACCGCCAGGGCCGCCGGCGACCCCTGGATCCGCTCCGAGCGGCTGACCACCTCGGCGATGAGGCGCCGAGTGACTCCGGGTGACAGCAGCGAGTCGCCCCTGGCCACCACTCTCACCGCCTGCAGCAGGTCAGCCGGCTCGGTGTCCTTGACCATGAAGCCGCTGGCTCCGGCCCGCAGCGCCTCGAACACATAGTCGTCCGCCTCGAAGGTGGTGAGGATGAGCACCTTGACCCCGGCCAGATCCTCGTCGGCCTCGATGCGCCGGGTCGCCTCCAGGCCATCCACCCCCGGCATGCGGATGTCCATCAGCACCAGGTCGGCCCGGGTCTGGCGGGCCAGGGCGACGGCCACCTGGCCGTCACCGGCCTCGCCCACCACCTCGATGTCAGGGGCGGAGTCGAGCAGCAGCGCCAGGCCCCCTTCCCGAGGCACCCCCCGGCCATCGTCTTCCACCGCGATCACCACATCGTCGGCCCGGTAGGTCACCGAGACCGATGCTGACGCTGGCCCGGCATGGCGCAGCACGTTGGTCAGCGACTCCTGCACGATGCGGTAGGCGGCCAGGTCGACGATGGGTGCCAACCGACGGGCTGCCCCGCTCACGGTCAACATGGTGGGCAACCCGGCCTGGGTGGTGGTCGACACCAGGGCATCCAGCTGGCTCAGACCGGGCGCGGGAGCCATGGAGTCGCCCTCGTCGGCCTGGCGCAGGACGTCCAGGATGGTCCGCAGCTCCCGTAGTGCTTCTTTGCTGGCTCCCTTGATGGCTACCAGGGCTCGGGCTGCCTCGTCAGGCTGTTCGGAGATGACGTGGGCCGCCACTCCGGCCTGGACGTTGATCATGGCGATGCTGTGGGCCACCACGTCGTGCAGCTCCCGGGCGATGCGCAGGCGCTCGGCGTCGA
>QHCF01000124.1:0-778 GCA_003244275.1 Acidimicrobiales bacterium | reverse complement strand
ACCTCGGCCAGGTAGGCCCGATGGTTGGCCACCGCCAACCCCAGGAACAAGGTGGCTGCCACCTCGAACGGGACGACCAGCACGGTCCCGCCGGTCAGCCCGAAGGGCTCGAAGGCACTGTCCACCGACAGCAGTGTCACCAGGGTGAGCAATCCGACGGTAAGGGCCCGGCGCCGGCTTACTCTGGTGGCCACGTTGTAGAGGCCGACCATGGGCGCCACCAGGGCCGCCCCGTCCACGTAGCCCAGGCCGGTGTAGACCAGCACCGCCACCAGCGACACCGCGAACGTGCCCTGGGGCCAGCGACGCCGTCCGATCAGGACCAGGGCGGCCACTGCCACCAGGGCGAAGGCCCAGTTGGGGGGGTAGGGCTGGAGAGGGCCGCCGTAGTTGGGGGCCTTGGCCTCGCCCACCGAGCCGCTCACCACCAGGAGGGCCAGCAGCGCCGCCAGTACGAAGTCCAGCGCCCAGGTGACACCGGGCGACCACTGGCGTCGAGGTCGGGCCCTCACCCCGACGTCGGCCGCCTCGATCACCTCACCGCTCACATCGAAAAGGGTACGGGACGCCGCCCAGCCATGTCGTCCTACCAGGGTTGGCGCCACCCACTACTCCACTGGGAGTAGCCACCCCCCCAGACGGCCTCCGGGCGTACCGCAGATACCACTGCCGCGGCATCCTCGAAAGCCACCCCCCGGACGACGACAAGACGGCCTCCAACCGAGAAGATCGACGAGAGACCCGGCAAGCGCCACGACCAGGAGGAACAAAGATGACC
>QHCF01000137.1 GCA_003244275.1 Acidimicrobiales bacterium | reverse complement strand
GGTGGCCCTGGCGTGTGGTGGCCTGGCGAGTGTGCCAATGGTGACCTCGGGGAATGCGCCACTGGCAGGCGGACTCGGTTTACCGGTCCTGGTCGAAGAAGGCGTCGTCGGCACCGCTGCCGAGGAGGACCTCGCCAGTCAGGGGGCCCATCGACCCCTCGAGGCCGGTGTCCGTCAACAGTCCCGGACCACCCGCCGGCTCCGGCGTGAGGCGCAGCTTCTCTCGGCCTGCCTGGACCTGCTTGGTAGTCCGATCGAGGACGATCTCGAAGGCCGCCAGCTTTTGGTCGCAATAGTCCTCGGCCTGATGGCGCAGGCGGCGGGCGTCTTCCTGGGCCGTCTCCACGGTATGGGCCGCCGTCTGGTTGGCCTGGCGGACCACCTCGGTTCGCTGCACCATCCGCTCCGCCCTGACCCTTGCCGCGTCGAGAATCTCCTCGCCCTCTCGGCGAGCTTTGACCAGGAACTCCTCTCGCTCCTTCAGCATCCAACGGGCCTGGCGCATCTCGTCGGGGAGGCGCTCGACGGCCGTCTCCAGCAACTCCACCACCTCGTCCTTGCTGATGAGCACCGACGCCGAGAGAGGTACTGACTTGGCGTTGGTGATGATTTCCACCACCCGTCGCACCAGCGTCTCGACGTCGGGCTGCGGCTGGCTCTCAGAGACGCTCATCGGGCTGGCCTGGGCCTCTCCTCGAACTGCCGGTCAGACAAACGTTTGGCCACCGGGATGGGCACGAGTCCCGACACGTCACCACCAAGGCGGGCGACCTCTCGCAAGAGCTTGGATGCGATGAAGGAATGGGTCGAGTGGGTGGGGATGAACAAGGTCTCGATACCAGACAGGTGCTGGTTCATCTGCGCCATCTGCAGCTCGTTCTCGAAGTCGGACACCGCTCGCAGCCCCTTGACGATGACTGAGGCCCCCACCTCTTGGGCCAGGGTCACCACCAGCGTGTCCACCGAGACGACGCGAACAGCACCGACGTGGGCAAGGGACTCCTCGATCATCTCCTTGCGCTCGGCCAGGCTGAACAGCGGTGCACCCTTCTGAGGGTTGCGCAGGGCTGCCACCACCACCTGGTCGAACAGGCGGCTGGCCCGCTCGACAATCTCCAGGTGGCCATTGTGGAACGGATCGAATGAACCAGGAAACAGGGCGATTCTCAAAGGTCACCTCTCTGCGACAGGGAGCCGGATCACCGTTACCACCGTACCGCCATAGTGCTTGATCCTCAGTATCTCCCACCCGCCGACCGCCTCGATGGGGTGAGCCGATTCCAGCACCGCCAGAGCCGGGGAAAGGCCAGTACGCAACGCCCAGAGCAGCTCGGCCCAGGCCGAGAACCGGTAAGGGGGATCACAAAGCACCAGGTCACAGGCCCGGTCATTGCCCGGCTGGCTACTTTCCAGCCAGGCCAGCACATCGGCACCGACCACCCGGATCGACGGGCCGGTCTCAGCGGCGGTCGGGGCGGCGGCAAAGCCAGCGGTGGCCAGGTTGGCCAGGATGGCCTGACGGGCTCGGCGGTGGCGTTCGACGAAGGTTGCCCCCGCCGCCCCTCGGGACAAGGCCTCTATGCCCATGGCCCCGGTGCCGGCGAAGAGATCCACCACCTCGGCACCGACCACCGTGTTCAGGCTGGCCAGCATGTCGAACACCGCCTCGCGCACAAAGTCACTGGTGGGACGGATCGCCCCCCCAGCCGGGGCCTGGAGCCGCCGCCCCCTCGCTACCCCTCCGACCACCCTCACCGCGCTCCAAACTACGGCCCCGAGCTACGACAGCGGCGCGGTGACGGGGCCGGCGCGGCGCGGCGCGGCGCGAAGATGGTGTCGTGGCGATCCCAGCAGACACCTATACCCATGGCCATCACGACAGTGTGCTGCGCTCCCACCGATGGCGAACCGCCGAGAACTCGGCCGGGTACCTCTTGGCCCACCTGCGTCCTGGCCAGCGGCTGCTGGACGTCGGTTGCGGCCCGGGCACCATCACCATCGACCTGGCCCGACGCACGGCACCTGGGGCGGTGGTGGGCCTGGACAGGGATGGCCCGACGCTGGACGCCGCCCGTACAGCCGCCCACGAGGCAGGCGTTCACAACGTCCGGTTCGAGGCCGGGGACGCCTACCGCCTCGACCATCCCGACGCCAGCTTCGACATCGTGCATGCCCACCAGCTGCTCCAGCATCTGAGCGATCCGGTCGCCGCGCTGGCCGAGATGCGGCGCGTGTGCAAGCCGGGTGGCTATGTGGCAGCACGGGATGGTGACTACCAATCTATGACATGGTACCCAGCGGACCCGCGGCTGGACCGGTGGCTGGAGCTCTATCGCCGGGTAGCGCGCAGTAACGATGCCGAGCCTGACGCCGGCCGGCACCTGCTGGCATGGGCCCATGCCGCCGGCTGTCGCCAGGTCACCAGCTCGGCGTCGGCCTGGTGTTACGCCAGCCCCGATGAACGAGCCTGGTGGGGCGGTCTGTGGTCTGAGCGGGTTACCAGCTCGGCCCTGGCCGAACAGGCCGTGTCCAAGGGCTTGGCCGACCGAGCCCAACTGGAGGATCTCGCCGCTGCCTGGCTGGACTGGGCCA
The DNA here is from genome assembly GCA_003244275.1 of Acidimicrobiales bacterium. Lineage (GTDB taxonomy): Bacteria > Actinomycetota > Acidimicrobiia > Acidimicrobiales > QHCF01 > QHCF01. The sequence continues at coordinate 4,482 of QHCF01000137.1, read as the reverse complement.
GCCAGAGCGACGGCTGGTTCGCGGTCCTCAACGGCGAGATCCTGGAGCACGTCACCTGATCACAGGCGCACGCGTGCGGCGGCGGCCCTGGGGGATTGCAGGAGCAGATCGCCCGGAATGTCCGGCGAGCAGTGGCCGACGACATCCTCAGCGGCGGTGAGAAGCTGCCACCGGCCAGCGAATTGGCCATCGTTCTGAGTGTGAACGGCGCTCGCATCTCGGCCGGTAGGCGCCCCTTGAGATTGAGGGCGCCGTCGTCGTGGCACCCGCACAGCAACCGGGACTCGAAGACGAGGACTATCGGGCCCAGGTCGCCAGATTGGTCCGACCGGGCGATCTCCCGATCCCCGACTCGCTTCAGCTCTTGAACAGGTACTCGGCCTCCTCATCGTCGATCAGCAGCCGGACCTCGTCGGCCAGGGCCGGGTGGCCGGCCAGTCCTGGGTCCTCGCCGACCAAGGCGAAGGCCACCGCCCGGGCCGCGCCGACCAGATCCTTGTCCCTGCGCAGGGAGGCCAGCTTGAGATCGCTGCGACCCTGTTGGCGGGTTCCCAGGATCGTTCCCTCACCCCTCAGATCCAGATCCACCTCCGCCAGCTCGAAACCATCGGTCGAGGCGGCCAGGGCCTCCAGTCTGGCCTCGGCCTCCGGTGAGGACGCCTCCCCCAGCAGGTAGCACCACGAGGGCGCCAATCCCCGCCCCACCCGACCCCGAAGCTGGTGCAGCTGGGCCATGCCAAACCGATCGGCATCCTCCACCACCATCACGGTGGCCCCGGGCACGTCCACCCCCACCTCGATGACGGTGGTGGCCACCAGCACGTCCAGCTCGCCCCGGCGAAAGGCGCCCATCACCGCCTCCTTGTCCCTGCCTGCCATCTGGCCGTGCAACAGCCCGAGGTGCAGCCCGCGAAGCTCCTCGACGGAGAGGCGCTCGTACTCCTCGGTGACCGAACGGGCCTGGACCCGCTCGGACCCCTCGACCAGTGGGCACACCACGTAGGCCTGGTAGCCGGCGGCCACCTGCGCGCGCACCCGGTTCCAGGCCGATTCCTCCCCGAGGGGCCCCTGCGCCCACTCGGTGACCACTGGGACGCGCCCGGGGGGCAACTCGTCGAGGACCGTGACGTCCAGGTCCCCGAACACGGTCATGGCCGCGGTGCGAGGGATGGGCGTGGCCGTCATGACCAGCACATCGGGGTCGGCCCCCCCCGAAGAGGCGCCCTTGGCTCGCAGCGCAGCCCGCTGCTCCACGCCGAAGCGATGCTGCTCGTCGATCACCACCACCCCCAGCGACGCAAAGCCCACCTCCTCGGTCAACAGCGCATGGGTCCCCACCAGGATGTCAATCTCACCAGCTCGCAGGGAGGCGTGCAGCCGGGCTCGCTCGCCAGCCCCAATCCGGCTGGTGAGCAGCTCCACTCGCACCGGGCGATCGCCGGCCAGGGTGGCCGGGTCGGGCACACTCAGCTGGCCCAGCAGGTCGCGCAGACCCAGATGATGCTGGTCGGCCAGGACCTCGGTGGGAGCCATGAGGGCGCCCTGGTGTCCACCCTGCACGGCTACCAACAAGGTGCTCAGGGCCACCACCGTCTTTCCCGCCCCTACATCGCCCTGCAGCAGGCGGTGCATGGGGTGGGCGCGGCCCAGGTCGGCGGTGATCTCGACCATGGCCCTGACCTGGGCCGCCGTGAGAGAAAACGGCAACCGGGCCCGCCACCTTCCCACCAGCCCGGCCTCCGGCCCGACGACGTGGGCGATCCCTACCGCATCTCGCTCCAGGGCTGCCTTGCGCATGACGAGGGTCACCTGGAGGCGCAGCAGCTCGTCAAAGGCCAGTCTCCGCCGGGCCACCGAGGCCGCGTCCGAGGTGGTAGGGGCATGGATCTCGTCGAACGCCTGGCTGCGGCCCATGAGACCCAGTTGGTCCAGCCATCGCTGGTCCAGGGGCTCAGCCAGCTCCCCGGCCCGCTGCCGCGCCTCGCGCACCCACCCGGCCAGCTCCCAGCTGGTGAGCCCCGCCTTGTCCGACTGCGGGTAGACCGGCACGATGCGCCCGGTGCGGTCGCCCACCAGGTCGACCACCGGGTTGGTCATCTGGCGCCGGCCCCGGTACAGCTCGATCTTGGCGAAGACCACCGCCTGGCGTCCGACCGCCAGCTGCTTGGCTCGCCACCCCTGGTTGAAGAACGAGCAGCGCAGGTACCCGCTCCCGTCGTACAGGTCCACCTCGACCAGGGCCTTGCCATTGCGGGTCCGCCGGCTCGACACCCGCTTCACATGGCCCAGCACCATGGCCTCCTGGCCCACCACCAGATCGACCACCGCCACCTGGCGAGACCGGTCGATATAGCGACGGGGGTAGTGAGTGAGCAGATCCAACACGCTGGTGATGCCCATCTCGGCCAGGGCGTCGGCCTTGCGGGGACCCACGCCGTCCAGCACCGTCACCGGCTTGTCACCGAGCGAGCGCAGCGAGCGCCCGACCCAGGTGACCGGTTGGCCCATTACTCCACGCTGAACAGGTATGGGTAGTGAGGCTGACCACCGTGGTGGGCCTCGGCCGCCACCCCAGGATAGTTCTCGGCCAGCCACTCGGTGATGCGCCCGGTCTCGCCAGCCTCCGCTCCCTCACCTTCAATGAGGGTGACCAGCTGATGGTCGGGGCCGAACAGCTTGGCCAACAGGGCACAGACCGCCCCAGAGGGGCTGGACTCGACCACCTCGATCCCGTCCCGGGACAGACCCAGCCAGTCGCCGGGAGCCACCGGCCCGGCCCGGGTCTGGCTGGCTCGCACCGCCCTGGTCACCTCGCCCGCCACCAGCCGGCTGGTAGCCGCCGACATGCGCTGGGCGTTGTCGTCAGCGCTGGCCCCGGCGTCGTACTCGAGCAGGGCGGCCAAGCCCTCGGGAATTCCGCTGGTCGGCACCACCCGCACCGTCTTGGCCGTGAGACCCCCCACCTGCTCGGCCACCGCCACAATGTTGGAGTTGTTGGGCAGCACCACCACCTCGGCGCCCGGGGCCGCTTCGACAGCCGCCAGGATCTCGGCAGTGGATGGGTTCATCGACTGGCCACCGGCAACCACCTGCTGGGCGCCCATCGAGGCAAACATGGCCTGGATGCCCTCCCCGCTGGCCACCGCCACCACCGCCGTGATCGGTGTCGCCCCTGCCGGCTCAGCCCCACCCGAGGCTGCTTCCCTCACCCAGCGCTCCTCCTGGACCTCGTCGGCCAGGTCGGTGACCCGGATCGAGCGCGGCCGCCCTGCCTCCAGGGCGGCCTCCACCGCCCCACCGATGTCGTCGGTGTGGATGTGGCATTTCCACAACCCTTCCCCGCCGACCACCACTATCGAGTCGCCCAGGGCGGCCCACGCCTCCTTGAAGGCAGGTATCGACCCATCTGGAGCCTCCAGCAGGTAGATGACCTCGTAGCGCAGATCGGAGACCACCCGGTCCCCTGCGCCGTCCTCGGGGCTCGGCTCATGGGCAAAATTGGCCCCCTCCCGCCCTCGTCCCCCGCCCACTTCCACCGCCTGCTCCCCCGCACCCGGCGCCTCCTCGGCCGCCGGCAGGGGCCGGCCAGCCGCCACCGACAAGAATGCGTCGAACAACAGGACCAGGCCGGCCCCCCCAGCATCGACCACTCCGGCCCGGGCCAGCGCCTCCAGCTGCTCGGGTGTGTGATCCAGGGCCTCGGCAGCCGCCGACCGGGCTGAGTCGAGCACGCCGACCAGGGCGTCGTCCGAGTTGGGCTCGACCGACCCGTTGGACCGGCCAGCCGCATCGGCGGCGGCTCTCATCACGGTGAGAATGGTGCCCTCGACCGGGCGGGTGACTGCCTCGTAGGCCCCGGCGCTGGCGTCGGCCAGGGCCCCGACCAGCTCCGGGGGACCGACCGAATCGGCGCCCTGGCAACCATCGGCGATCCCCCGCAGGATCTGCGAGAGGATGACTCCCGAGTTGCCCCTGGCCCCCATGAGCGATCCGTGACTGATGGCCTTGCAGGTGGCGGCCATTCCCACCTCCCCGTCCCCCAGGGCCCCCAGCTCCTCCAGCACGGACTCCAGTGTCAGGGCCATATTGGTCCCGGTGTCGCCGTCGGGAACCGGATAGACGTTCAGCCGGTTGATCCTTGCCTGGTGGGTACGCAGCGCATCCCGAAAGGCGACCATCACTGCCCGCAGATGACGGGCCTCCAGGTGAGCGAGTCTCTCCATTGCCCGGATGCTAACCTCGACCTGTCCCACGAGTTAGTGAAAGAGAGCACGCGCCGTGTCAGCCGTCTGTGAGCTATGTGGCAAGCACCCCTCCTTCGGGATGAGCATCAGCCACTCCCACCGGCGGACCAAGCGCCGCTGGAACCCCAACATCCAACGGGTCCGAGCCCTGGTGAACGGCACCCCCCGGCGCCTTCGGGTGTGCACCTCGTGCATCCGGGCCAACAAGGTGACCAAGCTCGTCCGCTGAGCTCGTCCG
>QHCF01000069.1 GCA_003244275.1 Acidimicrobiales bacterium | reverse complement strand
CAGGGACCACTGACGTGCGCAGGATGGCAGCACTCATGGTTGTCTGCCTGGGTCTGGCTGCGTGCTCCGCCCCGGACCAGACTGGCACGCCGGCCCAGCGGGTCAGGGCCTGGTCGAGGGGCGTCGGCCTGCCGGGTACTGCCTCGCAGCTGTCGGGGGACGCGGCCCAGTTTGTCGTGGGGCGGGCTCGACTCGACCAGGCGGTGCTGCAGAGCGCCTGCACCAGTCTGCTCAATGATGCATCCATGGGAGCGGCCAGCCTCCCGACGCCTGATCCAATGCTGACGGCCGATCTGAACCGTTCCTATGACGCCTGGTATCGAGGCGGCCAGCTCTGCCTCGACACTGGCCCAGGTGGCACTGCCGTGAGCCGCTCGGGCCCGAGCGAGGTCAGGAAGCTCGACCAGGCTGCTGCCCAGATCGCCAAGGGGTCAGCAGGCCTGGCCGCTGCCCAGGCCCGGGTCCGGTCCATCGTCAGATGAGATCGGTCGCCGTCCCGGGTGGCGACCGGCCCGATGCCGTACATCGTCTGCGGGTTGGCCTGGCTGCCCTGGTCGTGGTCCTGCTGGGAGGCACTCTCGGATATTGGGCCCTCGGCTTCGGCGTGCTCGATGCCGTGTACCAGACGGTGACCACAGTCACCACGGTGGGGTACCGAGAGCTACGCCCGCTCACGAGTTCCGGAAAGATCTTCACCATCGTGTTGATCCTGGTGGGGGCGGGTACAGCCGCCTACACCTTCAGCGTGCTGATCGAGACCTTTGTGGAGGGTCAGGTAAGGGATCTGGTCGGAAGGAAGCGAATGGAGCGCAAGATCGAAGCCATGAGTGGGCACGTAATCGTATGCGGGTGGGGACGGGTGGGCCGGGCCATCAGCCGCTACGTGACCGGTGCTGGCCAGGAGGTGGTCATCGTCGACTCCGATCCCGAGCGCATCAAGACAGTTCAGCACCCAAGCGTGCTGGGCGATGCCACCGACGACTCGGTACTGCGCCAGGCCGGTATCGACAAGGCCAAGGTGTTGGTGACTGCCCTGCAGACTGATGCCGGCAATCTGTACGTGACTCTTACCGCTCGTTCATTGCGGGACGACCTGTTCATCGTGGCCCGGGCCCGGGTGGCCGCCGCCGAGGCCAGGTTGATGCAGGCAGGTGCCGATCGGGTGGTCAACCCGCAGGGTATCGGGGGTGCCCGGATGGCGGCCTTTGCCGTGGCACCCCACGTCACCGAGTTCCTGGATGTCATCATGCACGACGGGAGTCTGGAGTTCCGCCTGGAGGAGGTGCCGGTCCCGCCTGAATCGACCCTGGCCGGAGCCACGCTGCGGGAGGCTCACATCAGGGACCGAACCGGCGCCCTGGTGCTGGCCATGCGCGACCAGTTCGGGACCTTTACCACCAATCCGAGTCCAGACGCCCGGATCGGTGCTGGCGTCATCCTGATCGTGATCGGGACTGAGGCCCAGTTGGTCGCTCTGGGCGAGGCGGTGGGCCGACCACGGCCCGGAGGCACCTCGGGTCGAGCGGATGACCATTAGCCCTCCGGAAGCCTATGGGCGTTGCTGGCAGCGTCGGCCTGGCTGTCGGGAAGGGTGTCGGCCTGGCTCCCACTGTCGGCGTGGCTCCCACTGTCGGCGTGGCTCCCACTGTCGGCGTGGCAGACAGTCTCGAAGACCTCGTCGGCTGGGGCGCTCAGTAGCCGCGTAGCATGGTCTTGCTTGAGCTCGGCGAAATGACGCTCCTCCTCGGGGCTTCTGTTGTTCCTTCGGGCCAGAGAGATGAACTTGTCGGTGACGACGCCCTCGCGCACCAGCAGGGTCACCGCCCGGTTGCGGTAGGTCAATCGAAAGAAAAACGCCTCCAGGGTCCGGCCCCGACTGGGTCGTTCGAGGCCAGGATTGACCACGTATCGCCCCTCGGTCAGCGCTCGGGTCACCAGCTCGAAGCCGTCCCGTGCCCCCGGCCCCCGAAAAGCAGTCTCGATGCTGATCTCGCGCCGCTCCGGCGGCCCGCCCGGATCCAGTAACGCAAAGGCGCAGCGCATTGCCTGATAGGCCACGGCCACTCCAGCCGGGCTGCCGGGCCCGCTGTAGCGGAGCATCTCCTCGACGGAGAAGGCGAGAGAGGTTCCCTCGTCGAGCACCAAGACTGGTCTGTTCGCCGTTCCCACCGCCTCCAGGTTCGCAGATGACCGGCGGGCAGGCAAAGAAACGTGCGTCTGACCGTGGCACACTGTTTGCTGATTGCTGCCGTCCACACGGGAGAGGGATGAACCGCAGGGAGCTCGTCAGCGCCGGGGAGCCGGTCAGCGTCAAGGCGTCCAAGAACGCCAAGATCACCCCGCTCAAGGGTTTCAAGGACGCAGTCATGAGCCCTGCGCCTGCTCCCAGGCTGGCCTGGGGCGTCTGGCCCCCGCCGACCAAGGCGCCGACCAGGGCGGCCCGTTACATCAGCCGGCTACCCGGCCGTAGAGGTCGGTGACCCACGTGGTGAACGAGGTGGGACCCACGGAGGCGCTCGACCTGATCGACGGGGGAGCGGTGTTGGTGGACGTGAGGGAAGACCATGAGTGGTCGGCCGGTCATGCTCCGCAGGCCACCTGGATGCCGATGGACCTGGTACCCCAGGAGTACCAGAGCCTGGCGACCGACCGGCCAATCGTGTGCGTCTGCCACCTGGGCAGCCGGTCGGCGGTGGTCGCCCAGGCCCTGCGCCAGGCGGGCTTCGACGCTCGCAACCTGACCGGCGGCATGCAGGCCTGGGCCGAGGCAGGCCTGATGGTCGTTGACACCCACGGCGACCCCGGAACCATCGTGTGAGTGTGGGGCGCCCACGGCGCAGCGTCCCCACGGCCTCCGGCCCAGCCCAGCTCATTCGGCCAACTCCACCAGGCGACACAGGCCGTTGGCCAGGTGCAGCTGCTCCACTGAGTGACACTGCACGGCCAGGAGCCGGGGACTGCCGATCACCACAGCCAGCGCCCGGGCCCGAGAGACGGCCACATTGAGCCGGTTGGTGCTGTAGAGGAACTGCATCCCCCGGGGGACGTCCTCGGCGCTGGAAGCGGCCAGTGATACCAGGACGACCGCAGCCTCCTGGCCCTGGAATTTGTCCACCGTACCCACCCGGGCGTCGTCCGGTAGGTGCTCGCCCAGCAGAGCCACCTGGGCGTTGTAGGGCGCAACCACCAAGATGTCCGCCGGGCCCAGAGGGGCGAGCTTGCCATGCTGGTTGGTCCACGACCGTCCCAGCAGTGCCCTGTACCGCGCCCCCAGGGCTAGCGCCTCCTCCTTCGAGGAGGTCCGGTTGCCGGTATGGAGCACCGGCACCCACCGCAGGCCGGAGCCGCCGAGCAGTGGACCGTCGGCGATGACCTGGCGCCGGCAGTCCGACGTCGGGGTTAGGCGGTTGTCATACGCCAACTCTGAGACGAAGGTACAGATGTCCGGGTGAAGGCGCCGGGTGATGCCCAGGAACAAACCGCGATCCGGGGCGATGGTGGCCGCCCCCGCCAGCAGGTGATCGAGGCTAGACACGCCGACGCCCGGCGGGTGAGTTCCTTTGGAGGGCTGGGCCAGTTGGCGGGGGTCACCCACCAGCAACAGGTTGCGGGCCGCTGTACCCACGGCGACGACGTTGGCCAACGACAGCTGCCCGGCCTCGTCCACCACCAGGACGTCCAGGGTCTGATCCATGCCCGGGCGGGCGAAGAGCCAACTCGTCCCGGCCACCAGGTCGACCTCCCAGTTGGCCAGGGCCGCCTCCACGTCCTCGTTGCGTTGGGCGCAGATCACGTCGGAATCGGCGCAACCCTGACCGTCTGCCGCCTTCTGCAGGGCACGGACCTTCACCCCCTGCTCTCGGGCGCAGGCCATGACCCCGTCCAGCAGGTGCCCGATGACGCTGTGGCTGTTGGCGGTGATCCCCACCCGTTGGCCGGCCCCGATGAGGGCCACCACCACCCGGGCCGCGCTGTAGGTCTTGCCCGAGCCGGGTGGCCCCTGGACAGCCAGTGTCCCACCGGCGAGGGCGAGCGTCAGGCGCACCGCCGCCGCCGGCCCGTCCTCGCCGGGCCGGCGCAGGGGCTGGCGCGCCGGCGCCTGGCCGACGTCGACGCCGGTAAGTCGAGGGGCCCGCCCGAGAAGCAGGTCACGAACGGCCCGGTAGGGACCGTCGCCGTCAATGCCGTCGACCAGCACAGATCGAGCCACCCGGCGCAGGGCCTCTCGCTGGGTCCCAGTGTCGATCGGCCCGTGGGGTATGAGGGCGCGCGGGTGGGCAGCGACCGATGTGCGGCCCCGCGTCAGCCACAACAGGCCCGCGATCCCGTCGATGTCCACCAGATTGCCGGGGCCGGCAACCTTGGCCCCGGTGAGCAGCTTGTGGCGCTGGGTGGCCGGGTCGAGCACCGGCTGGTCGGCTGACAGCTTGTATTCCTGGGTGGGGTCGAATCGGTAGCGATGGACCAACGACCGCTTCTCCTCTCCGTCCACGCCTTCGTATGCCAGGCCGGCGATCGCCTCGGTGTCGGCCAGCAGCTCCTCCTCGCCGAAGACGCGCACCCGCTCGAAGTACTTCCACCACGCGGGCTTGTCCTCCCGACGGTGCCAGTCCAGGAGCTGAGCCAGGAGCCAGCGGGCCGCCCGGCCGGAGTCAGTTCCTCCACTCCCACCGACCCAACCCTCGACGCCGGTCACGTCTTCGGACGCCCCGTCCATCCCGGCCGTGAGCCGGGCCGCCAGCTCGGCCACCTTGCTGACCTCGTCGGCCACTGACCCCCCGAGGCTCTCGGCCTTCGGCAGATTCTCGGGTTCCTCGGGCCAGCCCGGTCGCGCCATTCCCGGTTCCAACTCGGTCCGTCGCTCCTCCAACCAGTCCCGCAGCCGGCGAGTCGAGTCGCAGTCCACCCGGTTGTACTCGGCGATGGCCTCCAGGATGCTGTCCTCGTCGGTCTCCAGCCAGCGCTCGTACTCGACGATGCTCGAGCCGGCATCGGTTATCTCGCTGGTGCGGGGCCCCATGTACAGCGGCTCCAGCTTCTTGAGCGAGTAAGACGGAGTGCCCACGCACAGGCCCTGGCGCACCACCCGGAACAAGTCGACCAGCACCTCCCCCCGGAGCAGGTCGTCCACCTCCTCCTCCCGGGTGGCATGGCGACCCATGAGCTTGCCCAGGGCGGTTCGCTCGTAGGGGGCGTAGTGGTAGATGTGCAGATCTGGGTACTGCTGCCTGCGCTCGGTGACGAAGTCGATGAACATCTCAAAGGCAGCCTTCTCGCCCGCCGGGTCGTGGCCCCAGAAGATCCGGTGCACGAAGCTGCCTGCCTCCATCCATCCCACTCCGAGCAGGTACTCGATACCGCCGTCGCCGACGAACGGATCCCCTTCTATGTCGAAGAACAGATCACCTCGGTCGGGCTCGGGCAGGGCGGCCAGGCCCAGCCCGGCACCGTCGGGGGACAACAACTCGTAGGGCGGCGGCCGACCGGGTGACTCTCGCCCTGCCAGCTGCAGGCGGGCCTGGCGGCTCAGCTGCTGGAGGGCAGTGAGAGTGATGCCCCGCACTGGCGAGCCGTCGTGGGCGGCCAGTGCGGCCAGGGTGGTGATGCCGGCTCCGTCACTCAGCTTGTCTGCCTGGATCCGGGATATGCGGGCCACCAGGCTGAGCTGGTCGTCGGCCTCCCGGCGCGCCTCGCAGGCGGCGCGCCACGAACAGATCACGCAGTGCCCAACCGGATGGGGGTAGGTGGCGCCGGGGGTTCCCAGCGAGGCGACAAAGCGGGCCTTGGCCGCCCGGTAGTAGGCGGCGAAGTCGGCCACCGGGAAGCTCCGCCTCTCCTGGCCGCCCAGGATGACATGGATGCTCTGGGGAACCACTCCCTGGAGGTGAGCCAGTTGGTCGGCGTAGTGGCAGAGCTGGAGGATGGCGGACACCTTCACGTGGCGAGCCAGCTTGGTGTCCTCCGGTTCGTAAGAGAAGTCACCGAACCGGCTCGGCCGCTCCACCCTGGTCAGGAAGTCGGCATGGCCCCGCCACGCCAGCCCAGCGCATGCGGTTTCCAAGAAGGTGGCCTGGTAGATCACCTCAGCGCCCGCCCTCAGCGCCTCCAGGGTGGCCAGTGCCCTGTCATCCAACTCCCCAGCCCCGGACCGTACTGGAGCCTCGATGCACATGACATTACGGCCCTCGGACGCCAGCCTGGCCAGGTAGGCGGACTCATGTTCGAGTCCCCGACGGGTGAGCACGGCCAGTTCCGGGTTGTTCTCACGGGGCTGGCTTTTACCCTGCGGTCCGGTGCCCTCCAGCGCCAGAGCGCTCAGGTGCTCGCAGCACAGATAGTCCACCAGGTCACTGGCGCTGACCACCAACCCTTCACCACTTCGGTACATCAGTCTCCGATCTCGGCGGATCTCAGATCTCGGCGCCCACCCAGCATGCATCTTGGCTGTAACACCGACGCCAGCCGGCTCTCGACCCGTTCGCAGGCCCTACCATCGGTGACATGGGACGCGTCTATCCCCTCATCGACGACCGGCTGAGGGACTGGCTGGGCAACCAGGCTGTCTTCTTTGTGGCCACCGCACCCCTCTCAGCAGACGGCCACGTGAACCTTTCGCCCAAGGGGGTCAGGGGCACCTTCACAATCCTCGGCCCGCACACGGTGGCGTACCTCGACCTGACCGGTAGCGGAGTCGAGACCATCGCCCATATCCAGGAGAACGGCCGCATCACCTTCATGTTCTGCGCCTTCGAGGGACCTCCGCGGATCCTGCGCCTCTACGGCCGGGGTGAGGTGCTGCAACCAGGCGACTCAGGATTCGAAGACCTCCTTGGGCGCTTCCCCCCGGAGGAGGGCACCCGGGCCGTCATCCGAGCGGAGGTGGAGCGCATCGCCGACTCGTGCGGATATGGGGTGCCCCTCATGGTGCTCGAGGACGACAGGGAGCAGATCCACACGTGGGCCCAGCGCAAGGGCCCCGACGGCCTAGATCGCTACCGCCAGGACAAGAACGCGTTGAGCCTCGACGGCCTCCCCGGCCTGGCCGGTCGAGCTAGCCGGTCGAGCTAGCCAGTCGAGCCCGAGCCCGATGACGGGGGAGAGCCCGAGCCGGAGCCAGTCGAGCCCGAGCCCGATGACGGGG
>QHCF01000077.1 GCA_003244275.1 Acidimicrobiales bacterium | reverse complement strand
CGGGCGGCGGCCGAGCGGGGGGCCGCCTTTCCCCTGGTCGACGCCGGCTTCGACAAGAGCGGCGTTCGGGCCGCCAGTCGATCCCTGGGCCTGCGGACCTGGGACAAGCCGGCTGCCGCCTGCCTGGCTTCCCGGGTACCATACGGCGTGCCCGTCACCATTGGCACCCTGGCCACCGTGGCCGGGGCGGAGTCGGCTCTGAGGGCGCTGGGGTTCGGCCAGTTGAGAGTTCGCCATTACGGTGATCTGGCCCGGATNNGGGATCGAGCTGGACGCCGGCCGACTGGACGAAGCGGTTGCTCGGCGGGACGAGGTGGTGGCCGCCGTGCGCCAGGCCGGGTATACCTACGTGACCTTGGACTTGGAGGGCTTTCGCTCGGGGAACCTCAACTTGGCACTGGGCTCCGGGGCACTCTCCGTACCACCACCCGTGACCCCCGGGCCACCTCCCGAGCGATCTCTCGCCGGAGCTGACCGGTGACCCATCCTCGGGTCAAGCTGCTATTTCCAGAGCATCTGGTGAGGGAGCCGATCATCGCCCGCATGGCCCGGGAGATGGGGGTGATGGCCAACATTCGCCGGGCCAGCGTGGACGAGACGGTGGGATGGATGGTGTGCGAGCTGGATGGGGATCCCGGCGCCGTGGATGACGCGGTGCGCTGGTTGGAGGGGCTGGGTATCGAGGTTGACCGTCTCAGTGACGTGGTGGAGGGCTGAGTCCCTTACTCTCGGGGCCTGCCCAGCTTGGCGTCAGTGGGCGGACATTTGGTAGAGGACATCGAGCGGATCATGAGCGAGGCCGGCCAAGCGCTGGCCGATGCGGTAGAGGCAGCCCTGCCCGGGTGGGTGCGGAGGTCGGTCGAGCAACTGCTGATTGCGTGGTTGGATCGGACTGATCCCGAGGTGCTGGCCCGAGCTGATTTGGCCGGCCAGCGGGCCGGTCGAGAGGTGGGAGCGCGGATACGGGGGCTGGTGTCGAGCGATCTGGATGACCAGACCACCACTCCGCTCAGCATCGTGCGCCAGGCGGTCAGCTACCCGGCCGACGTCCTGGATGACGCTGGTATCCCAGAGGTGGAGCGCGACGAGTTCGCCCAGAGGCGCTTCCCGGGAGACCGTTACGGGCTGAGCCCGGCATCCTGGGCCGACATCGACCCGGCGCTGACCGACGTGGGCCTGGCGTGGGGCGCGGCCAAGGCCCTCGCCCACCGGCACCGCCATGCTCCTCCTCACGGCCCCGGGCCCGACCCCCAAGTGGGTTAGCTCCTTGGCCCCCTGGCAGGGCCGCGCTCGGTGAAAACTGGCCATGGCTGAGTCGAGGCATCGACAGGTGCCATACCGCAACCGGCAGCTCCGAGAACCGGCAGTGGCGTTCTCAGCCGAGGCTACGGTCCCACATGGCACTCCACTGCTTCCGGAAGAACCTGACGAGGGCAGGGCTGCCTCGGCCCAAATGGAGGAGAGCAACCCCCATGAGCACGAGTATCAGGCCTGTCACGGACATCCACAGGGCGTCCACCCCGGTGAAGGGCAAAATGGAACTGTTGGAAGTGGTCCCAGGACCCGTGCCATTACTAGAGCCACCGTTGGCACCCCCGCCCCTGGCCGCGCCGGGTCCCCCGCCGGATGCGCCGGTGCCTGGACTGGTGCCGCCGGCACCTGGAGCGGTGTTGCCTGGCGCAGTGCCGCCTGGAGTTGTGTTCCCCGAGATGGTGTTGCCGGGAGCGGTGGTGGTCGGGCCGGTGGCGAGGCCGGGACCGACCGTGATGGCGAGGGGTCCACTGGTGACCGAGCCGGCCGCATTAGTGGCCGTTATGGAGAAGGTGTAGGTCCCGCCAGCACTGGGAGTGCCCGAGAGAGCCCCGGTAGCGCTATCGAGGGTCAGCCCGGTCGGCAGGTTGCCGCTGGCCACCGTGAAGGTCGGGGCAGGGGAGCCCGAGGCGGTGAAGGAATAGGAATAGGGAGTGCCGACGGTCGCCGCTGGCGGAGTATCAGCGGTGAAGGCCGGGGTACTGGGCGCCGGCGTCGAGCACGTCGGCTTGGTGATGGTGTCGTGGATCAACGTCACCGCGCCGGCCCCCGATGCCTGCTCTCCGCCCAGCAGCCGACCGTCCACGGTCACGCCATTGCCCAGAGAGATGTCGTCGTGGGCCAGGATGGTGCCCCGGAAGGTAGAACCTGCTCCCAGGGTCGCAGCGCTGCCCACCTTCCAGAAGACGTTGCACGACTGGGCACCGCGGATCAGGCTGACATTGCCGGTGCCCCCCGTGATCAGCGTGCTGGCGGTCTGGAAGATGAAGACCGAGTTTGGATTGTTCTGGCCGTCGAGAACCAGCGTTCCCGTCATCCCGAAGGTCCCCGAAGCCGAGTCATAGACCCCGGCCGTCAGCGTCTGGCCCGCCAACTCGGTGGGAACCATGGTCGGGCTTTGCCCGGCAGCGTCGTTGTAGGCGGTCGTCAGTGCGGCCTTCGCCTGCTGGGTGGCCGTGTCATTGGGGTTGGGACTGGTGTGGTTGGCTCCGGTCAGGGCGACGCAGTTGGCGCTGGGGCAGGCCGCGAACCCGGTCTCAGAGGAGGTCGGAGACGACCCGACATCCCCGGCGATGGTGGTCATGCCGGTGTTGGTGATGCCCGAGCCGGCCAGGACGGCGTAGCTGTCAGCCGTGCCGAGCGGTACTCCTGTCGCCGCTGCCTGGGCGCCCCCCACGAACGCGCCCACCAGCCCAGCTGAGAACAGCACGGTCAGGATCGCTACCGATGCGGCGCCAATACGCCCCCCCCGCACATTCTTTAAAAACCTCATTTTAGGATCTTTCTGATCGCGCAGAAGGCTCACTGGGTTGTTGAGGTAGGTGTTTTAGTGGATTTTATTTGATCCTGAAGAAAGCACTAGTTTGGACGGGCATTAGGACGACCACCACCACCACCACCACATACCCGGCTCCTCTCGTCCCTCTGCTTCCGCACTCGTTACGTTAAGGACAAGTCGAGAGGAAAGGTATCGGTCGAAACGATGATTTTTCGGAGGTCTAAGCTCTCGGTATGGCGACAAAGGGGTGGATTCGTCGATTCCCCCCGCCTCCACTGCGCTTATTGGGGCCGCTGGCGGCGCTGACCCTGGGCCTGGTGGGCCAACCCATGCTCTGGCAGCAGGCCTCGGACCAAGCCACTGGCCTGCATGCTCCCGATGCTCTGGGAGCGGTCCTGGTGTTAGCGGCCACCTGGCCCCTGGCCTTGCTCTCCCGGCGTCCGATACCTGTTCTAGCGGTGACTTCGGCCGCCTTCTTCGCCTATAGCACCCTCGACTACCCGGCCTCACCGGGCGACTTTGGTCCCCTGGTGGCCCTGGGCTGGGTGGTGGTATTTTGCGGGCCAGGTGTCGGCTGGGTGTCGACGGGGCTGGTGTCGGGCGCCATGGTGGTAGCCGCCCTTTTGCGCCGGGGAGACCACCAACTCGCCACACTGCTGGGTGACAGTGTGGTGGTGCCGGCCGCTGCCCTGGTGGCCCTGTTGGTACGGGTGCGCCGGGCTCAAGATGACCTGGGGCGCCGGGAACAGGCCCTGGAGTCCGAACGGCTCAACCTGGCGACCCAACAGGCCGCCTCAGCAGAGCGGCTTCACATCGCTCGGGAGCTGCACGATGCGGTGGGCCACGGTTTAACCCTCACTGCCCTGCGGGCTGAGGCGGCTTGCCTCCTCCTCGACAGCGAGCCTGGGCGCGCCCGGCAGCTGTTGGCTGAGGTCGCCCAGACTGGTCGGTCGGCTCAGTTGGAGTTGCACTCGCTGGTGGCGGTGCTGCGAGAAGACGTGGCTGGGGCCGACGGGCCGGCCGAGGTGGCGGCTTGCCGTGAAGAGGTGCAAGAAGTCCTACGGCGCTTCGCCGGGCCGGATCTCGACATCGACCTCCAGGTCTCAGGGGCCTCTCGTGTTCTGGGCGATGTTCTTGATGTCACGGTGGCCGCCATCGTGGCCGAGGGCCTCAGCAACATTGCGCGCCACGCCCAGACAGCCCAGGGCACGGTGAGATTGTGCTTCGGTGAGACCAGCTTGGTGGTGGAGGTGGCCGACGACGGCCCAGGGCCGCCCGAGCCCATTGCCACTGGGTTTGGCCTGAAAGGGGCAGTGGAGCGAGCCACCGCGGTGGGCGGCGAGCTGGCCTTTGGCCCGAATCCCGGAGGGGGCGCCCTGCTCAGGGCCGTCCTTCCCTATGCCCGGACACCGCCGCGGTGATCCGGGTGGTGATCGTGGACGACGAGTCCATCGTGGTGGAGTCCCTGGCGATGATCCTCAGCTGCGAAGAGGACCTGGAAGTGGTGGGTACCGCCGGCGATGGGGCCGAGGCGTTGGAGTGCGTCGAGCGGGTGGGCCCCGACGTGGTGGTCATGGACCTGAAGATGCCGGGCATGGACGGGATCACCGCCACCCGCCATTTGGTGGCCGGGGGACGAGATCATCCCACCGTGCTGGCTCTTACCACCCTGGCCACCGAGGATCTGGCCCTGGATGCCATCCGGGCCGGTGCCGCCGGGTTCTGCGCCAAGGCCGACCCGCCTGGCGCACTGGCCCAGGCCATTCGGGCGGTGGCCAAGGGCGACGCGGTGGTCTCCCCCATCGTGCTGGGCGCCCTGTTGAATCGTCTGGTCCGACCTACGGGGCCATCTCCCGCAGAGGCAGGTCCCGCAGAGGTTGGGAGGGGGGCGTGCACGGCGCGGGAACGTGACGTGCTGGTGGCCCTGAGCCGGGGTGAGACCAACGGCCAGGTGGCGGCAGGGCTATTCATCTCCGAAGCCACGGTGCGGACCCACATTGGCCATCTACGAACCAAGCTCGGAGCCAGGAACCGAGCTGAGCTGGTGGTGCGGGCCTGGGAGCGGGGTCTGAACCGACCCACCGCTGGTTCTGCGGGCGCAGGGAGCCTGGAGCCACCCTAATTGGGGACAGCCAGCCGGTTAGCCAGGCGTGGTCCGGCCCGACGTGAGAGGCGAGGGGGTCGGATCACGATGAGCCCCGTTGTCACCAGACCCCGGAGCGCCCCCGGCCGGGTCTGGGTTGGGCCTGCTGCCAACCGACTTGCGCAGGGTGTCATAGATGGACAGTCCCTGCGCCACCACCCCGGCGACCAACTCATTGACTCCCTCGGTGCCATTCAGGACCGTGAGGTTCGAGCCGGATATGCCAGTGGCCGCCGCCTCGACGAGCGAGGGGAGTAGGTCCACCAGCTTGTTGGCGGCAATCAGCGCCTGATTTTCCCCCTGGAGGGCGTCAGCTCGGGCATTGAGGGCGTCGGCGTCGGCCGCCGCGGTGGTGCGTTGGGCGTAGGCGTCACCGTCGGCATGAGCCTTGGTCGCCTCACTCTCGGCCGCCGCCTTTACCTTGGCCGCCTCGGCGTCAGCCGCGGCGATCTGGCGACGGCGATTGGCCTCGGCTTCGGTATTGAGCTTGGTCGTGTCCCGGCCAGCCTCGGCCAGAGTGCGCTGCTTGAACGCCTCGGCCTCGGTGTTGAGCTTGATGGTGTCCCGGTTGGCCCCGCTGAGGGTCCGCTGCTTGTAGGCCTCGGCGTCGGCCGGTCGGCGGACCTCCGACTCCAGGCGCTTGTCGGTGAGCTGAGCCGTGCGCTCCGCCAGGGCAGTCTGCTGCTCGATGACATCCTGGGAGGCCCGGGCCTCGGCCAGCGGGCCAGCCTGGGCCGCTCGAGCACTGGCCTCCTGGGTCTCGGCCGCGAACCCGGCCTGCTT
This sequence comes from Acidimicrobiales bacterium, assembly GCA_003244275.1. Taxonomy (GTDB): domain Bacteria; phylum Actinomycetota; class Acidimicrobiia; order Acidimicrobiales; family QHCF01; genus QHCF01. Next base: position 3,106 of record QHCF01000077.1, on the reverse strand, counting down.
GATCTCGGTGTCCCTCATGTACTGGGCCTTGAGGGCGGAGGCTTCCTGCTCTCGCTGGGTGGCCTCCTGGTCGGACTTGGCCGCCGCGATACGGGCCTGACTGGCTACGGCGGCGGCATGGGGGGCAGCCAGATTGTTGATGTAGCCGGTGGCGTCCACGATCTCTTGGATCTGAAGGGCATCCACCACGATCCCGAGCTTCTCCATCTCGGCATGACTGCCGTCCTTGACCTCTTGAGCCAGGCGGTCCCTTTCCCGAATGATCTCCTCGACGGTGAGCCCACCCACGATGGATCGGAGGTGGCCGGCGAAGATGCGACCCACCAGCTCCTCCATCTTCTCCTGCTCGGCCAGGAAGCGACGGGCGGCATTGGCTATGGACACCGAGTCGTCACCGATCTTGAATACCGCCACCGCCCGGACGTGCAGGAGGATCCCCTGGGTCGTGACGCAGTCCTCGGCGATCTCCGCCTCCTGGAGCGAGAGGGAGAGCACGCGGGCCTTCTGCTTCACGGGGAGGACGAAGCATCCGTGGCCGGTCACGATCCGGAACTGAGTCTCTGGGTCCCGGTGCTTCGAACCTGAGATCAGCAACGCCTCGTTGGGTGCGGGCACATGCCAGAAGAACATCTGGGCCTCCTCCGAGAGCTGGGAGACCCAGCCTAGGAGACCAGCTGGGAGCGTCAGCCCAGGTTGAGTGGGCTGACGCTCACCGATCGGGCTGTCCGGCACTCGACGACAACCACCCTGGTGTTCTTGGCCACTGGCTCGTCGGACCAGGCGGCAAAGGCCTCGGTGCCCCCGCGTACCGGTACTACCACCTCGCCCGGGTGGCCGATCACGATGGGCACCGTCACCCAGCCGATGGTGCCGACCAGGTCCTGGCTCGCATCATCTGGCACTTGGCTACCGAGAGGGCTGGTTGGGGTCAACCATCCAGCCGGCCTGTGACACTCTCCGAGGCTCGTGGAACAGGCAGCCATCGGGACAGGCGAACGGCAGGCTCTGGTTGGCGTCAACCCGGCACCGTTCGAGCCTTTCGCCCTCGCCAACCGTCTGCATCACGTAGTGGCGACAATCCTGGTTGACAGTCACGGCACCCATCTTGTCAGGTCCCAACTTGGCGCCAGGGGCGCCAGTCAGCCATTAGCGTCCAAGGGGTGGAGCTGCCAGTCTCGACTCGGGATCTGTTGCGCTGGAGCGAGGCGCTGGCCGGGATTGCCCGCACCGGGCTCGGCTTCACCCAGAATCTCTACGAGAAGGAGCGCTTCGAGGAGGTGCTCAAGGTGGCCGCTGACATCCGCACCTGCGCCGAGGAGGAGATCCCGGCCAACGGATCGGCTATCGCGTCGGCCAGCCTGGTCCATGACTGGCTGGAGGTAGTGGGTCAGGGAGTGGCCGGCTACGTGACGCCCAAGGTGGCCGTGGGAGCGGTGGTCGGCAATGACCAGGACGAGATGCTGCTGGTGAAGCGGGCCGATTCAGGCGTTTGGCTCTATCCCACCGGATGGGCAGACGTGGGCTACTCGGCGTCCGAGGTGGTGGTCAAGGAGGTGAGGGAGGAGACCGGGATCGAGTCCGAGCCGCTGAGGCTTATCGCAGTACTGGATGGGCTGAGGCTGGGGTTCACCCGAGTGCCTCTGTACTCGCTGCTCTTCCACTGCCGGGCCATCGGTGGCGAGCTGCGCGCCCATCCGCTGGAGTGTGCCGCGGTCGGCTGGTTCGCCGAGGACGACATGCCGTTCCCCCTGGCCGGCGAGCAGCACTGGAGTCCGCATGCCTTCGCCGCCCTGCGGGGCGAGGAGGTGGATGTCTTCTTCGACCGCCCCCGCAACCCGACCTGGCGAGGTGGGGAGCCCGATTGAAGGGTGAGGGTCGCCAGACGGTGCGTATTGAGGAGGTCATCGAGGTGTGTCCCGGGCTGGTGGCCGCCTTCGCCCGTCTGATCCCTCAGCTCTCGCGCTCGTCCCCTCCCCCGGGTAGGGCCGAGCTGGAGGAGATGGTCGCCTGTCCCACGACCAATCTGCTGGTGGCCCAGGATGCCAGGCTCGGTTCCGATGGTCTCGTGGGTGCTCTCACCCTGGCAGTCTTTCGGATTCCCACCGGGGTGCGGGCCTGGATCGAGGACGTGGTGGTGGACGAGTCGGCCCGGGGACGAGGGGTGGGCGAGGCCCTGACCGCCGAGGCCCTGCGCCGGGCGGCCGTGGCCGGGGCCCGCACGGTTGACCTCACCTCCCGGTCCTCCCGGGAGGCGGCCAACAGACTTTACCGTCGGCTCGGGTTCGCGCCCCGGGAGACCAACGTCTACCGGTGGGAGCAGTCGGGCTGAGCTCCTTCCCCGCCGGTAGAGTTCTGCCGTGGCTTCGCGTGACCTCGAGGAGGGCTCAAGCCTGATGGCAGACAGCATCACCATCACCGACAACCGAACCGGCGAATCGATGGAGATTCCCATCGAGGACCGCGGAGTGGCGGCCAGCGCCTGGTCGAAGCTCCTCCCCGGCATCTGGTTCTACGATCCCGGCTTCACAGTGACCGCCGCCTGCCAGAGCTCGATCAGCTATGTCGACGGAGAGGCCGGCGTCTTGTTGTACCGCGGCTACCCGATCGAGCAGCTGGCCGAGCACTCGACCTATCTGGAGGTGGCCTACCTGCTGCTCAACGGCGAGCTGCCCACCTCCGAGCAGTTCGACACCTGGCGAGGCGAGATCACACATCACACGTTCATCCACGAGAACGTGCGCAAGCGCTTCCTCGAGGGCTTCCACTACGACGCCCACCCGATGGGAATGCTGCTGGGCTCGGTCGGCGCGCTCTCGACGTTGTGCGCCCACTCGTCGAGCTGGTCCTTGGTGGGCAGCTCGCCTTGCACGAGCAGGTAGGCGACCTCGAGGTAGGTCGAGTGCTCGGCGAGCTGCTCGATCGGGTAGCCGCGGTACTCGAGGATCCCGCGCTCCCCGTCGATGAAGGTGATCGCTGACTTGCACGACGCGGTCGCCATGTACGCCGGGTCGTAGGTCATCAGACCGAAGTCGTCCTCATCGGTCTTGATCTTGCGCAGCTCGGTGGCGCGGATGGTCCCCTGATCGATCGGGATCTCGTACTGCTT
>QHCF01000008.1 GCA_003244275.1 Acidimicrobiales bacterium | reverse complement strand
TCGAGTGCTACGACATGAGCCACCTCCAGGGCCGGGACTACGTGGGGTCCATGGTGGTGATGGAGGACGGGTTGCCCAAGAAGAGCGATTACCGCCGATTCAAGGTGACCTCGGTAGCCGGCAACGATGACTACGCAGCCATGGAGGAGGTGCTGAGCCGGCGGTTGAGCGCCCTGGTGGCCGACCGGGAGGTGCCGGTGGCCGACCGGGGACGCCACCGGCGCTTCGCCTATCCGCCCCAGCTCCTCCTCCTGGATGGTGGCAAGGGCCAGCTCGGGGTAGGGGTCCGGGTGCTGGAAGAGCTGGGTCTGGAGCAGGAGGTTCCCGTGGCTGCCCTGGCTAAGCAGTTCGAGGAGGTGTACCTGCCCGGGCGCCCCGATCCGGTACGAATCCCACGCCAGTCGGAGGCGTTGTACCTACTGCAGCGGATCCGGGACGAGGCTCACCGGTTCGCCATCTCCTATCATCGCCAGCTGCGGGGCAAGCGCATGACCCGCAGCGTCCTGGAGGGTATCCCCGGCCTGGGGCCGGCTCGGCGTAAGCGCTTGGTCACCGAGCTGGGAAGCGTCAAGGGTGTACGGGCGGCCTCGCTGGAGGCTCTTCGGAGCCTGCCCTGGCTTCCCGACCCGGTGGCCACGGCTGTGTATGAGTCGCTCCACCGTCCGGGTGGCCCATGAGCGGGCCGGAGATCAGCGCCGAACCGAGTGCCGGGAGCCGCCCCGACGCCCGCCCGGGTGCCAGCCCCGAACCGAGCGCCGACGCCAGTCCCTGGGAACGCCATGCCGACTGGTGGCAGGATGGCTTCACCCAGGGTGCGGACGCCGAGTACGAGGAGCAGATCCTGCCACTGGTCGCCGCTCACCTGGCCGGGGCCACCAGGGTGCTCGACGTGGGCACTGGAGAGGGTCAGGTGGCTCGCCTGGCCCACGCTGGCGGTGGGCGGTCGGTCGTGGGCGTGGACCCCAGCAGGGCTCAGCTGACCGCCGCGGTGGGCCGCAACGGTGGCCCGGCCTACGCCATGGCCGCCGCCGGCGCTCTGCCGTTCACCTCCGGTGCCTTCGACGCGGTGGTGGCCTGCCTGGTCTTCGAGCACATCACCGAGGTGGAGCAGGCCATCGCCGAGGTGGCCAGGGTGCTGGGCGTCGGCGGCCGCTTCCTCTTCCTGCTCAATCACCCGCTCCTGCAGACGCCCGGGAGTGGCTGGATCGACGACCACATCCTGGATGAGCAATATTGGCGGATTGGGCCCTATCTGACCGAGGACACCATCCTGGAGGAGGTGGACAAGGGAGTGTTCATACCCTTCGTGCACCGACCGCTCTCCCGCTATGTGAACCTGATGGCGGCGTCCGGGCTGTTGGTGACCCACATGGAGGAACCGGCCCCTCCTCCGGGGTTCCTGGCCCGGGCCGCCGAGTACTCGGCGGCGGCAACCATCCCTCGCCTGCTGTTCCTGTTGTCCGAGCGCCGCTGAAGCGGGCCCACTGAGCCGAGCGCCGCTGAGGCGGGGCCGCTCCGGGAGGGCCGCTCCGGGAGGGCCCGCTCGGGCCAGATCGCCGGGGGGGGGGCGTGGGGGCGGCTTACTTGTGACCGCTGGCGCGCGTATGGGCTACTCAGCGGTCACAGATGCTCGGCCTCGCTTACCGGGAGTTTGTCGGGAGCCAGGGGAGGGTTCACCGGTTATCTGTGACCGCTGAAGCGCGCATAGCGCGCCAGACAGTCACAAAAGGTGGATCAAGGCGCTTAAGGGGTTGAGAGCCCATCGATAGGGCGAGGATCGGAGCCGTCAACCGAGGAAGGGAGGGGGTGGCGGCCGGACATCAGGGCTTGGCGAACCTGCCGGGCCACATACTCCGGTTCCCGGGTCAAGTCCCCCCACGTGTAGCGCAGGACTCGCCATCCGGCCAAGACCAGGTTGTTCTGACGAGCGGCGTCCTCGTCGCGTGCCTGGGGCGTGGCATGGTGCTCGTAGCCGTCGGTCTCCACAGCCAGGCCGGCCTCCGGATAGGCGAAGTCCAGCCGGTAGTGATGTCCCCTGCTCGCCACCGGCAGCTCCCTCACCGGTGGGGCCAGGTCGTGACGACACAGGAGCCGATACATCCGGGACTCCAACACGCTGGGCGGGGGCCCGGGTAGGACGCCGCGGCCCTGGAGGATCGCCCGCAGCGCAGGACCTCCCCGCCGACCGCGGGCCTGGCGTCGCTGCACCTCGGCACGTAGCCCAGCGAGGGTTACCAGACGCGAAGCAATGCCTGCGTCGACGGCATGCTCGAGGTGGTGAAATCTGAGCACGCCCGCCAGGTCGAACAGGGTAAGCAAGGGGTCCGTGAGGGGGATGTGCGCCTTGTGCCTGACTGGCCGGGGGCAGGTGTCCCGGAACTGGTGGAGGGACGCGCCCTTGATCCTGCGGTGGTGACCGTACGCAATGCTGACCTCAACGACCACCAGGCCCGTGTCGAGCAGTCCCCAGAGCCACCCGGCCGAACGGTGGGACGCCATGGCGGACGGCCCAGCAGCCAGGCAGGCGCCGAGGATCCTCTGTTGCAGGGTGCGAGGTGTGCCGGGGAGGCGGTAGACGCCGGGATGGATGGATTGCCATCGACCGGAGCGCAGTCGGTGACCAATCCGGGCGCTGGAGATACTTAACTCGACGGCTTGGCTACGGGTGACAAGGCCGTGCTGGGATTGGGCCAGCACGTCCAGATGTCGCTCCGCGCCGACCACTTGAGCCACTGAACCCGGACAAAGAGACATGAGGAGACATGAAAATACCATTAGTCAGGGATGGAAGCTGGGGGTGCGACAATGGCCCGGAATGGGAAGAGCACGGCAGTGAGCGAGTTCCTCATCATCACCGGTCTGTCCGGGGCCGGTCGGTCGACGGCGGCGGCCACCTTGGAGGATCTGGGCTGGTTCGTGATCGACAACATGCCGCCCGCCCTCATCACCAAGGTGACCGACCTGGTGGGACGGCCAGGCTCGGAGACTGAGCGAGTGGCCCTGGTCATCGGCCGGGGTGGTACCGAGTACCTGGACGAGGTGGCTCCCGCCATCGAGGCATTGCGAGCCAGTGAGGGCACGGTCCGGGTGCTGTTCCTGGATGCGGCCGACGATGTCCTGGTTCGCCGGTTCGAGGGCACCCGGCGCCGTCACCCGCTGACCGCCGAAGGGGTGGGTGGCTCCATCGCCGCCGAGCGCCGGCTGATGGACACCATCAAGGACCAGGCCGATGTGGTGGTGGACACCAGCGACCTCAATGTCCACCAGCTACGGGGTCGCCTCATCGAGCTGTTCGAGCGGGGGGACCGGGATGCCAGCCTGCAGACGACGGTGGTGTCCTTTGGCTTCAAGCACGGCATACCGCTGGACGTGGACATGGTGCTGGACTGCCGTTTCCTGCCCAATCCCCACTGGGTGGCCGAGCTCCGGCCGCTCACCGGGAGGGACCGCCCGGTCAGGTCCTACGTGTTGGAGCAGCCGGACACGGCTGCTTTCCTGGACAAGCTCGACGACCTCTTCGCCCTGCTGATCCCTGCCTACGTGAGGGAGGGCAAGTCCTATCTCACCATTGCCATTGGCTGTACCGGCGGTCAGCACCGCTCGGTCGTGCTGGCCGACGAGCTGGCCAGGCGGCTTCAGGGTCGGGGGCTCGAACCCACGGTCCTGCACCGGGACGTCGACCGTTGAAGCCAACCCAGGCCAGCCACGCCCAGGCCAGCCACGCCCAGGCCAGCCACGCCCAGGCCAACGAGGCCAGCCAGGCCAACGAGGCCACGGCCCAAGCCAACGGCGGCCCTCGCGTGGTCGCCATCGGGGGCGGGCACGGCCTGGCCTCCACCCTCCGGGCGGCCCGGAGCTATGCCGGGGAGCTCACCGCCATCGTCTCGGTGGCTGATGATGGAGGATCGAGCGGCCGGCTGCGCCAGGGACTGGGCATCCCCGCGCCCGGGGACCTCCGCAAGTGCCTGGTGGCCCTGGCCGACCCCGGCTCGCTGTGGGCCCGGACCTTCGAGCACCGCTTCGAGGCCGGCGAGCTCGAGGGGCACGCGGTGGGCAACCTGATCATCGCCGGCTTGGCGGAGCAGAGCGGAGACTTCACGCAAGCCCTGCACCAGGCATCGCAGCTCCTCGGCGTGTCGGCGCGCGTGCTGCCCGCGACGTCGGAGCCGGTTGTCCTTTGTGCGGAGGTGGCCGGCGAGGCGGTGGTCGGACAGGTCAACGTGGCTGCGGCCAGGGACGCGATCTCGTCGGTCTGCCTCGTGCCCTCGGATCCGGCCGTGCCCGAAGAGGTGATCGCCGCTGTCGAGGAGGCGGACCAGGTGGTGATCGGTCCGGGCTCGCTCTTTACGAGCGTGTTGGCCGCGTGCGCCGTGCCGACGCTGCGGGAAGCGCTGCAGCGGCGGACCGGCGGCCGGGTGTACGTTTGCAACCTCCGCCCGCAACTGCCGGAGACGGCGGGGTTCTCGGCGGCGGACCACCTGCGCGCGCTCGCGGCACACCGGGTGCCGGTGGACGTGATGCTCGTCGACGTCGGCGCCCTCACCGCCCGTGACCACTGCCTGCAGGACCACTGTCTGGAGGACCAGTACCTGGAGGGAGTGAAGGTGGTCACCGCGGCGGTAGGCCGGGCGGACCTGAGCGCCCACGACCCCGAACGCCTCGCATCGGCGCTGACCGCCCTGGCGGCGCCCGAATTGGACCGCAGCGGCGGTATCGGCTGACATGGTGGGTATCGGCCGGCATGGTTGGCGGCCATGACGAGGAGTGTGCGATGACGATCCGCGTCGGGATCAACGGGTTCGGCCGAATCGGGCGCAACTTCTTTCGAGCTGCCATTGATCGGCAGTCGGGCGATCGACAGAGGGGTGAGGACAGTGGCAGTGGTGGAGACGTCGAGGTGGTCGCTGTCAACGACCTGGTGCCGACGGCGACCAACGCACACCTTCTCAAGTACGACTCCACCCACGGGACACTTGCTGGGGAGGTGAGCGCGACCGAGGACACCATCACCTACGCCGGGCGCAGCGTCAAGGTGTTCGCCGAGCGCGACCCGAAGGCGCTCCCATGGGGCGATGTCGGGGTGGACGTGGTGGTCGAGTCCACGGGCATCTTCACCGACGGTGCAAAGGCGGCGGCACACGTCGAGGCGGGCGCGCCCCGGGTGATCATCTCGGCGCCTGCGACGAACGTCGACGCGACCTTCGTGATGGGGGTCAACGACGAGACGTTCGACCCATCGGCGCACCGGATCGTGTCGAACGCATCTTGCACCACCAACTGCTTCGTGCCGATGGTCAAGGTCCTAGACGACGCCTTCGGGGTGGACAAGGGCCTGATGACGACGGTGCACGCGTTCACCAACGATCAGAACCTCCTCGACCTGGCGCACAAGGACCTGCGCCGGGCTCGCTCGGCGGCGGTCAACATCGTGCCCTCTGCGACCGGTGCGGCCAGGACGACCTCCCTGGTGCTCGAGGCCATGAAGGGCCGCCTCGACGGCACGTCGCTTCGCGTCCCGATCCCCGACGGATCGATAACCGACTTCACCGCGATCCTGGGCCGCGAGGTCAGTGTGGAGGAGGTAAACGAGGCCTTCAGTAAGGCTGCGGCGTCCGGTCCGATGGCCGGGGTTCTCGTCTACACCGAGGACCCGATCGTCTCGTCGGACATAGTGGGCTCGCCGGCTTCGTGCACCTTCGACTCCAAGCTCACGATGGCGATGGGCTCGCTGGTGAAGGTGTTCGGCTGGTACGACAACGA
>QHCF01000023.1:24660-25057 GCA_003244275.1 Acidimicrobiales bacterium | reverse complement strand
GCGATGGCCATCACGTTCTTGAGGGCGCCGGCCAGCTCGCAGCCCACCACGTCGGGATTGGTGTAGACGCGAAATGTCTCGTGGGACAACAGGTCCTGCAACTCGGTGGCCAGCGTCGGGTCGCCAGCAGCCACCACACTGGCGGCCGGGTGACCGGCCACCACCTCCCGGGCCAGGTTGGGGCCAGTGAGCACAGCCGTGGGATGGCCAGGAGCAGCTTCTCCGATCAGCACGGTCATGCGCTTGAGGCTCCCCAGCTCGAGGCCCTTGGCCAGGCTGAGCACTGGAATGCCGGGTGCCATGAAGGGCGCGGCCTGGGTGAGGATGTCGCGAAAGCCATGCGACGGTACCGCCATCGCCACCAGGTCGGCCCCGGACAGCGCCTCCTCCAGCGAGG
>QHCF01000023.1:0-24619 GCA_003244275.1 Acidimicrobiales bacterium | reverse complement strand
CTCGGCCCGGCGGGCCCACAGCACGGTGGGTACCCGGGCTGCCGTGATGGTGGCCACGGTTGTGCCCCACGAGCCGGCGCCCACCACGCTGACCCGGGTCGCCACCTTTCCAAGGTAGCCGTAGGCTGGCTCTGTGGTGGACCACGGCTCGGGTCGCCAGACAGGTCAACAAGCGGGCCGGCTGATGGTCCGGGAGACTTCTCCGGAGACGGCCCGGGCGCTCGGACCTGAGGCCGTACTGGTGCCGGTCAAGGCCTTCGCCACGGCCAAGTTGCGGCTGGCGCCGGCACTAACGGGGGCTGAGCGGGCTGGTCTGGCCCGCTCCATGGGCGAGCAGGTGCTGGCCGCGGCACGTTCTTTACCGGTAGCGGTGGTCTGTGATGACCTCGAGGTGGCGACGTGGGCCCGCGCTCATGGCGCCCTGGTGGTTTGGGCGCCCGACACGGGCCTCAATCGAGCAGTCCAGGCCGGTGTGGGGGCGCTGGCAGCGCTGGGCGTCGAGCGGGTGACAGTGGCTCACGGCGACCTGCCGCTGGCCGGCGACCTCACCTGGCTGGGCCGCTTTGCGGGGGTGACCTTGGTGCCCGACCGGCACCTGGACGGTACCAACGTGGTCAGCGTGGCCACCAACACCGGGTTCACCTTCTCCTACGGGTCGGGCTCCTTCCAGCGCCACCGGGATGAGGCCATCCGCCTGGGCCTGGGGCTGCAGGTGGTCCAGGACTCCTCCCTGGCGTGGGACGTCGACCTGCCCGCGGATCTCGACTTCGCCAGGCACCGGGCATAGGTGCCCGGCTCGGGGTCCCTTGGCCGGCCCAGCCGGGATGAGTACCCGGGCTCACTGCCGGTGGCAGGCTCGGAACGGGCTATGGATGCCTTGGACCGCCTGGAGCGCGAGGGGCGCCTCCCCTCAGTGATGCGGCCGGTACTGGTGGATGACGGTGGGGTGGAGCCCAGCGCGGCTCGAGGGGTGGAGATCCTCTGGCGCACCGGGTTGGCGTCGTCGTCGTCCGACTGGTTGATCCACGCCCTGGGCCAGCTGCCTGACCTGGCCTGGGTCCACTCCGACTTCGTGGGGGTGGACAACTTGCCCCTGGCCGAGTTGGTCCGGCGGGCCATCACCGTGACCAACGGGGCCGGCAACTACTCGCGACCCATGGCCGAGTGGGTATTGCTGGCCATGTTGAGCGCGGCCAAGGACCTGCCCGCCTTCGTTCGCCGGTCCGACGCCGCGGTCTGGGACCCCGGCCGGGAGCTGGCCGAGCTGGACGGTGCGCACATGTTGCTCCTCGGGCTGGGATCGGTGGGCCAGCTGGTGGCGTCCATGGCCGCCCCGTTCGGCCTGCGGGTGACGGCTGCGGTGCGATCATCCCGGGATACCCTGCCCACCGGGGTGGATCGCCTGGTCGTGGGAGAAGCCTGGCGGGCCGAGCTGGCCTCGGCCGACTTCGTGGTATGCGCCCTTCCCCTGACGCCGGCCACCGAGGGCATGATCGACGAGGCCGCCCTCGACGCCATGAAGTCGACTGCGTGGCTGGTCAACGTGGCCCGTGGCGGTCTGATCAAGAAGGACGCCCTGGTCGATGCCCTGGACAAGGCCAGCATCGCCGGTGCATTCCTGGACGCCTTCGTCGAGGAGCCCCTACCGCCCGGCCATCCCCTCTGGGGCCGGGACAACGTCATCATCATCCCTCACCACACGTGGTCGTCCGCCCGGACCTGGGAGCGGATCGACCACCTCTTCGCCGAGCAGCTGAGTCGCTGGGTCGCAGGTGTGCCCCTCGCCAACGTCATCGACCCGGCCGAAGGGTACTGAGCCGGCCCCGGCGCTGACGCCGGCCATGACGCCGGCGACGACCGCTTCGGCGCCGACGTCATGGCCAGGTCAAACCACCGGGACCGAGAACACTTTGATCAGCTCGTAGAACGTTTCGCCTTCCCAGCTGGTGCGGGAGGGGGTAGAGCTCAAAGGGTTTGGCGTGTGGCTCCCAAGCTTGAATTGGTCGACCACGGCGGGTCCGGCAAATGCTTCGATGAGCAACCACTCGATCTGGTTGGAGCAGAATCTCGGTAGTGGTGTGCTCGCCGACAACGCTAACACTGTGGAACGGTACCGGTCTGACTGGTCGGCGCCAGCATGCCACAGCCGCTCCGTGGAAGTGAATGCTTGAGATTGGGGACTACGAACGCCGTGAAAAGCCCGCCCGGAACGGCCATGGTCAGATGTCACACGGCCGGTGGTCGCCTTCATCGGCGAGCCGGCCAGAATGAGGCTGTGAGCGCGATCGCGGTGCGGCTACGCGGCTTGCCGTTGCCTGCGCGCTGGGCAATCGTCGGCGCGACGTCCGCCGGCGTGATCGGGGCGATCGTTGGGTTGGTCATTGGCCTTCGCGTCTACGCACCGACTGCTCCGTTCGCCGTCGTCGAGCTTGGCCTTCCTGCCGCCATCGTCGGCGGGGCCCTCGGACTCGCCGCCGGCGTGATCGTCACAGTGGGCCGCCGAATCAAACGAGACGGCACACGTCCCGGTTGACCTCGAATTCTTTCCGCCAGCCGCAGATACCCGTCTCCGCAAGTCCAAGCACCTGCGGAGTGCCGCGAGGCGTCGCCCTGGCGGGGGATCGCTTTGGGGTCACCGATCCTCAGCCAAAAACGGCGAGGCCAAGCGGCGGGCACAGGCACCGAGCGGTACCGCCGTCGCTATGCGTGGGCGCGAAGCGAGCGGCCATACCACTCCCAGGCGTCGACGATGTCGTCGGGCGCCTGGGTTGGGGGCCAGTCGTTGACGATCCCCACGAGCGTCCAATAGCGACCGACTCGGCGGTCGGTGAACGCCTCGATCCGGTCGGCGACACGCGCACGGTCCTCCGGCGGCTTGGGGCTGATGGCTTCGAGGCGCTCGATCACGGCCAGCGCTTCGGGCGAACCAGGATCGACACCGGAGCGGGCGGCGGCGCCGGCATGCTCGCCGACCGCCTTGCCCACCTCGAACTGGGCGACGTCTGGCTCGGGCCCTTCCGCCAGGGCGCGCTGTGCCATCCGCCGGCTACTGGCGACGAAATCGGGATCCCGCAGCAGCTCGGCGATCTCCACCCAGGCGGCGACCTGGTCCGGTGTCGGGTCTTCGGGCAGCTCGGGCGTGCCCATGCGCAGCTTCTCAGCGACAGCGTCGGGATCGTCACCGAAGACGGCGTCAAGGTAGTCATCGACGATGCGCCGGCGCTCGTCGGCCGTGAGAGTGGTCAGGTCGGTCATGCGCTCCAGCTCCTTGGGGTCGGTGGATCGGGCGACGGCGCTCAGCACGCCGCGCTGCAGACGCAACTTGCGGATCTGGGCGTCGATGGCGCGTCCGTGCTCAGCGGCTACGTCGACCAGCGACGCCTCCGCAGTGAGCACTCGCTTGATGTCGTCCAGGCCCACGCCAAGGTCGCGCAGCGTGCGCACGAGTCGCGCCCGCGCGACGGCATCGGGCCCGAAGAGCCGGTAGCCCGCCTCCGTGCGCCCCGCCTCGGGCAGCACGCCCGCATCCGCGTAGAACCGCAGGGTCCGCACCGACAGTCCGCTGCTCGCCGCGAGCTGGCCGATCACCATGCCCTCGATCATCACATCTCCACCAACTGGAGAGTCAAGCCGTTGGTCGCCCAGTGCCGAAACCACGACGACTCGATCCCAGAGTCCTCTCGCCGTAAGACCGATGCTCTCCGTAGGATGATTCGAAGACGTCCCACTGCCCGACGGCGCCGTCGATGTCGTGATCTCCAACTGCGTCATCAACCTGTCGGTTGACAAGCCGGCCGTGCTGGTCGAGACGCTTCGGGTGCTGGCACCCACAACACGCGCTCGTAGATGCTGCGGGTCTGCGACAGCCTGGCACTGATGCCTGGCCCCGGCTCCGCACACCCTCGGACTGAGGCACAATGGGGCCATGGGGGGCGATCCGCTGTCCTATGTGCGGGCTCGGTCGGCGGCCGCCGGTCATCCCCTCTACCTGGGCGCCGCCCCACTGGGCTGGGTCTGGGCCCGGCCCCAGCAGGCGGTGCTGGTGCTGGGGCCTCCCCGCTCGGGCAAGACCTTCTCCATCGTGATCCCCAACGTGTTGGCCGCCAACGGGGCAGTGGTCACCACGTCGATCAAGCCCGATGTGCTCGATGCCACTGCCGGCGCCCGCGGCCGGGTCGGGCACTGCTGGCTGTTCGACCCGAGCGGAGAGGTAGCGGTCCCCCAGGGTGTGGAACGGTTGCACTGGTCTCCGGTCACCGCCTGCCGACGCTGGGATCCGGCGGTGGTCGCCGCCCGAGCCATGGTGGGAGCTGCCCGTCCGGCGGCGGGAATGGTAGAGGCCAGTCACTGGACCGAGCGGGCCGAGGCCATGCTCGCCCCCTTGCTCCATGCTGCCGCCCTGGATGGCCTCGACATGTCCGAGGTCATGAGGTGGGTGAACCGCCGAGCACCCCTCGCCCCCGCCCGCATACTGGACCGCAACGGCGCCGGGCTGGCCGCAGATGCCCTGGACGGGATATTGGCGACCGAAGAGAGGGAGAGAAGTGGCATCTGGTCCACGGCGACCAGCGTGCTGGCCGCGTACCGGTCGGAGGCCGCCCTGGCGACCACGGTCGAGGCCGATTTCGACGCGGCCGAGTTCGCCGCTTCAGGAGACACCGTGTACGTGTGCGCCACCGGCCGGCACCAGTCGCTGGTGGCGCCCCTGGTGGTGGGCCTCATCGAGGAGGTGCGGGGAGCCGCTTACGCCCAGGCGGCAACACGGGCAGGCGCCCAGCCAAGAAGCGCTCCTGTCCTCCTGGCCCTCGACGAGGTGGCCAACATCGCCCCCCTCGGCGACCTGCCTGCGATCGTCAGCGAGGGTGGCGGGCAAGGACTGGCCACGCTGGCCTGCCTCCAGGATCTGTCTCAGGCCCGGCACCGCTGGGGAGCCCAGGCCGACGGGTTCTTCTCACTCTTCGGCACCAAGGTGCTGCTGGCGGGCATCGGCGACGTCCGGACCCTGGAGGCAGTGAGCCTGTTGGCCGGGGACCACGACGTCAGGGTTCGCTCGGACAGCTCAACACCCTGGTGGGCTCGCAACCGCGGTCGGGGCCGCACCACGACTTGGTCGACCCGGCGCCAACGCCGGCTCCCGGCTGACGCCGTGGCTCACGGACGGCCGGGAATGGCCTTGGCCATCGAGGGCTCATCAGCACCGGCCTGGGTGGAGCTCACCCCTGCCTTCAGCGCCCGACCCTGGTGCGACCTGAGTCGAGGCAGGGTCGGATCGGAGGCGGCCACCGGACTGGAGACGGCCCGATCCCCCTCCGGCCCGGCCGGTCGCCACCTACCCCCGGTGCTTGGACACTGAGCCGCCTCACTGAGGCCCAGGAGCTCGCCTCAGCTGAGGCCCAGGAACGCGGCCGCCTCGATCACTGCGGCCATGTCCATGTCCAGGGGAGTGATGCTCACGACTGCGAGCTGGAGTGCGGCTCGGTCAAACAGTGTCCGCTCGGCCCAGGTCGCCTCCTGGGTCGACCACCATCCCAAGCCGCCAGCCTCAGTATGGCGGCGAAAGAGGCTGGCGGCTTGGGCCTGAGTGATCTCTCGTCGGCGGGTGGCCACCTGCGACGGACGCAGCCCTTCGTCGACCAGGGTGCTCGGTTCGTCCAGGTCGATGATCGTCACCCGGTCCGCCAACTCGATCTCCGCCAGGGCCAGAGACCTGCCCATCCGGCGAAGGAGGCCTGGCTCGAGCGGGCCCGTGCCCCGGAAGGGAGCCAGCGCCTCGACCACCGCCGTCAGCGCCATGGTGGTCAGATATAAAGCGCCGTAGAGGTCCGGGTTGTCGTGGCGGCCGTCGCCTTGGTACTGGCGCGGGAACCAGAGCGGACCGCCCTCCGCTCGCTCGGCCGGATTCCCGGCTGGATAGACCCGCCAGAGCCTCAAGCAGGGCTGCCAGCTCGTTCGAGCCGCAGGGCAGCGAGCAACTCCTCGGGTCGTCCGGCACGCACCACGTCAATTGGCCGTCGATTCCCAAGGTGGGGATTGACACCCTCCAACCAACGACGGGTCGTCGCATGATCATAGAGCCGGTCCAGCTCGGAGAGCACCAGCTCGAGCACGTCGACCCGCTGGGCGTTGAGTGGATCGGGTTCGCTGCCCCTACTCCAACGGGTCACCTGGGCCGGGTCGACTCCCAGAGAGAGCGCCAGCTGGCGTTTGGAACCCAGGAACTCGGCGAGGGAGGCGATCTTTTCGGCAGTGGGCACCGGCACAGCCGCTACCCTAGCGCAACGAGAACCGTTGCGCCGTGGGAGGCTGGCTCTGGGGCAACCATTGGATCAACCCAGTCCGCGTCCGGCGCTGCGCTCGAGGATCCTCGATGGTCCCCGGTGAAGGGCCAGTCGGGCCGTCTCCAGCGAGGACGCCGCCTCCTCTCGCTCCGCCCGGCGAGAGACGCTGCTCACCTCCCGAGTAAGTCCAGGCTCCCGGGTGGGCCCTGGTCCTCGGTTGGCCTCGACGCCGTACCTGGCCAGGTCGGAGGTCGGATCGTCGAGTACCCGCTCGGACGCACGCACTCCCCAGCGCTCACGGTAGGACTCGACACGACGGGCGGCTTTGCGCCAAGCCACTCGATCCGTCGGATTGGCGGGCCGATCGCCGATCTCGGCCACCAGGTAAGCGGGGGGACTGGCCTCTGCCGCCCGGGCCAGAGCCCGCTCTCGCCGGTCGATGGCCGTCCCGAGGTGGCGATAGTCGGCCAGGTCGTCCCCGTGGGCAGTTGCCCACTCGGCTCGTTGCCCGGTCTGGGCGCCGAGCTCGACGTGTCGGGCATCCAGGCGTTGCACTTCTGCCTCCCATCGAGCCACCGCGATAGTGGCCGATGTCGGATCGGCCCTGACCAGCTGGGCATCGGGGCCGGGTCGGCGCCCCCACCGTCCCCACCGGCGCCCGTCGGCCTGCCGCCGCGGAAGCACCTGAGCGGCGGTACGCGCCGCAGAGAGGGCGGCCGCGGCCCGAGCGCGATCTTGGTCCAGATCTGCCAGCGCCGGTCCCGGATCAGGGGGCAGGAGGGCGGCAACCGCCGAGAGGCGCCCTCGCAGTTGCTCCCGTTGACTGGCGAGATCAGAGAGGGAGAGGTTGGCGAACGAGGGAGGGCCGGCAACCGGTGGCCCTCGACCAGGAACGAGCGAATCGGCCAGACGATCCATGCGGTCCAGCAGGTCCATCTCCAGGCGTTGGTCCCGTCGTCCCCGGTACACCACGTACAGCTGGGCTCCGGCCTGAGCCCGGTCGGACCAGCCGGCTCGCGCCAGCATCTGCGAGTCTCCAAGAACGAGGCATCGGTCGAGGTCCATGGTTCGGGCCCGCCGGGCGCTGACGGCGGCTTCAGGCTCGGGGCGCGCAACCTCAGTACCCCTGGCCGGCTCGTCGGCCGCATTCAGACGCTCCCCAGCCATTGCGTTGAGCACCTTGACGTCCGCCGGCCTGGGCGCCACCATGGTCGCTCGAGGCCCCGTTCGGCGCGCTTCCCACCAGTCCTCCACCACCTGCTCACGAGCCATCTGGAGGCTGGCGGCGACCGCGACGGTGGACCGGCCCGCCGGGTAGACCACCATTTCGACGGCTTGCTCCGTATCGAGCGCCCGCGGCTCCACCGAGCGGTCGGCAAGCCTTTGGTCAGGTGATCGCCACTCGGGCGGGGCTCGCTCCGGCCCGCCCCGGCTCACCGAGTCCAGGCTCACTGAGTCCAGGCTCACTGAGCCCAGGCCGTCAGCCAGGCGGCGCCAACCGCCGGTGTCAGAGATCCCGACCTGGCGCGGGTCACAGACCAGCACCACCTTCACCCGTGCGCTGGCCGCCTGCTCCAGCAGTTGGTCCAGGGCCCGGCTGTCGATGATGCCGGCCCGGTCCACCACCAGCACGTCCACTGACGCCAGACCGCTCCCTGAACCATCTCGGGACTGCGGGCCCCGCGAACTCAGCAGCTCACCCAACGGCAGGCTCTCGATGCCGCTGGCGGCTTCCAGGCGGGCCGCGGAGCTGGGTCCGGGGCCGGTTCCCACCACCACCAGCCCGGACGCCTCCCATGCCTCCCGAGCGGCGTCGAGGCCATCGCCGGCCAGGGTGGCCGTAGATACGCCCACGGTGACCACCCCCCCACCCGAGCTGAGGAGGGCCCGGACCGACTGGCCAGGTGCTCCGGCCAGATCTGGGCGTCGGGACAGGGCTTTGTCCACCGCCCCAGGATGGGCCAGGCCGATCCGCTCACCCCTTCGACTCTGGGCAGACTCGACCATCTGCTCCTCCACCGCCATCAGCTCGGCGGTCGTCCAGCGCGGCACATCAACCCCACCCCAGACCAGGCCACCATCTGCCCGCCGGACCGTGTCTGCGCTACGCAGAGCCGGCTGGCCCGTGACCGGCCTCACCAAGTTTGAATCGAGCAGGCTGTCAGCCAGCGCCTCGGCACCAGCCACTCGGCTGCCTGAGAGCGACGCATCGCACACGGCCCGAACCGCGTCTTGGCGGGAGAAGCTGGAGCGGTGGGCGGTGAGCCCGTCACGACCTACCAGCGCCGGGCCGAGGACGTCCGGGGACGGCCCCGTCGAGGGCCCAGTCCCCCGACCACCCACGGCCGCCAGCTGCTCCGGTCCCCACCCCATGGCCGCCGCCCGGGCCCTCCAATGGGGGACCAGGGACTCGAAGGAGGTGGCCAGATCCTTGGACGGACGGGTCGTGAGGGCCGCCAACTGGGCCGCCTTGGGACTCGAGGCATGCTGCTCGGCCAGCGCCGCCTCGATGTCGGCCCGCCGGCGAGAGAAGGCCCGCACCACGACGGGGTCCATCCCCTCGATGTCGATGACGCCCATCGCCGTGCGGGCCCACGACAGGCTCAGCCGCTCGGTGAGCTCCTGGCGCAGGTGGGCCCGGTACAGCGTCCCCGCCGTGCGGCTGTGGAGGTACAGCCCCCGAGCATCGAGGGCCGACCACTTGCCGTCGAGGTCCTGGACCAAGTTGGCCACCAGGACATGAGTGTGCAGGTGCGGATCAGGGGCCCGGCTGGTGCGGTGAAGAAAGGCGGCGCCAATCACCCCGGTGGTCGCCACCGCCCGGCGCTGCGAACGGCTGCCCCGACGAGCCCGTACCGCCTCGCGCTCCAGGTAACCCACGGTGGCCGCCACCGCCGCCCGGTGGCCGGCCCGGATCTGCTCGGCCACTGCCTGCTCCCCCAGTGCGAACAGCACGGAGACGGACTTGGGGGCGGCAAAGACGAGGTCGTAGCCGGCCACCTTCACCCGGCTGTGCGACTTGCTGAGCACCTCACCGCTCTCGGGATGGGCACCGGCCAGCACCGCCTCGAGTTGGGCGGCAGTGACCTGGCCATCCAGTCCCAGACTGGACGCCGCTCCTCCCAGCCAGGTCCCGTCGGGCTCGCCGCCCGGCGGCCGGTGGTCCTCGATCCCACTGGCCACTGCGTCGAGGTAGTAGCGCTGGCCACCCCGAGCCACCTTGGCCAGGCTTACCGCCACCGAAGCTCCCAGGAGAACTTGCTATGCACTCTCCTAGTATTTCATGTTTTTACATGTTCAGCCGCCTAGGGTTCAGATCCTCCATCTGGCAACGGTCCCTCATGGCCGAGACCCTCCACTGAGCTGCCCTCCGGGAACAGAGCGGCCGCTGGCCGGCTGCCGCCCGCGGAGCCACCGCCGTTGCTGTGACCGCTCCCCGCGCCGTCGCCGCTCCCCGACCCGTCGCCGTCTCCTCCGGCCCCCTGGGACGCACCTACCAGCTCCCTCGGAGACTCGGTAGCGTGTTCACGCTCTCCCGGCAGCAAGCCCGGCTCCAGCTCCCTCGGTTCGTCGCCCGGACGGTACTGGGTGGGCAGGGACTCATATCCTCCGCCAGCCGACCGCACGATCACGCTGGGTCGCTTGCGCTTGCCCACGTCGGGGAGGCTGATG
Source organism: Acidimicrobiales bacterium (assembly GCA_003244275.1). Taxonomy (GTDB): domain Bacteria; phylum Actinomycetota; class Acidimicrobiia; order Acidimicrobiales; family QHCF01; genus QHCF01. The sequence goes on along the minus strand of QHCF01000023.1, from coordinate 14,669 downwards.
GTCTCCTGGCAGATGATGTAGGTGGCTCCGGCCACTACCACTGGCACCACCACCGTCATGATCCGCATAGCCCACAGGACCAGGTTGAGCGAGACCCCGAAGAAGTTGGCCAGCACATCGGTGGCGCTGGCGGTGAACAACATCACGTAGAAGGCCAGTACGCCGGCCCCGATGCCGGTCCGCAGCGGCCGGTCCCTCGGTCGGTCGAGCAGGTTGTGGTCCTGAGTGGACTCCTTGGTGAAGTGGTTCTCGATAAACGGCCAGGCCCAGAACAGCCCGAAGGTAATGCCGGGCAGCAGGACGGCCGGGAAGAACACGGTGGAGATCATGTGCCCGAAGGCCGACGGCTCCCAGCTGGGAAAGATCCGCAGGGCCCCGTCCAGCCACCCCATGTACCAGTCGGGCTGGACGGCGTAGGTCACCTTGAAGGGGTCGTACGGCCCGTACAGCCAGATGGGGTTGATCTGGGCCAATCCCCCCAGGGCGGCCAGCGCTCCACAGGTGACGAAGAAGAAGCCCGTCGTCTTGAGGGCGTACGCCGGCCACATAGCCGAGCCCACCACGTTGTCGTTGGTGGCGCCGTGGCCCTTGAACTGGGTGTGCTTCTGGTGCCACATGATGGCCAGGTGGGCCACCAGCAGCCCGATGATGATCCCCGGGATGATCAGCACATGGACGATGAAGAAGCGGAAGTCGTAGGCGTCTCCTGGGAAGTTGCCCCCGAAGAAGAAGGTGGCGAAGTAGCTGCCCACCACCGGGATGGCCAGGATGATGGAAAAGGCGATACGCACGCCGGTGCCCGAGATGAGGTCGTCGGGCAGCGAGTAGCCGATGTAGCCGTTCACTATGGCCAGCACCAGCAGGGTGACGCCGACTATCCAGTTGAGCTCCCGGGGCCGGCGGAAGGCGCCGGTGAAGAAGATGCGGCACATGTGCAGGGCGATGGCGGCCAGGAACACGTCCGCCGCCCAGTGGTGCATCTGGCGCATGACCATGCCGAAGCGGACGTCGAAGGAGATGTTTATGGTCGAGTTGTAGGCCTCCGACACCCGCTGACCCTGCAGGGGCACATAGGACCCGTGGTAGATGATGTGCTTGAGCGACGGCACGAAGAACAGGGTCAGGTAGACGCCGGTGGCCACCACCACGATGAAGGAGTACAGGGCGATCTCGCCGAACATGAACGACCAGTGGTCGGGGAAGATCTTGTCCAGCGCCTTGCGGGTCCACTTGCCCAGGCCCAGGCGGGTATCCACCCACTCCGATGTCCGGGTTGCCACCTGGGGGATCATGCCGGCCCCTTTCCACGTTCCCAGAAGCCCGGTCCGACCGGCTCATCGTAACCCTTCTGGGCCCGTATGACGCCGTCGGGATCGATCATCAGCGGCAGCTGGGCCAGGGGCCGGGGGGCAGGGCCGAAGATGGGCTTGGCCCCGTCCAGGACATTGAACAGCGACTGGTGGCAGGGGCAGAGCAATTGCTGGGTCTCCTGCTCGTACAACGAGACCGGGCAGCCGGCGTGGGTACAGACCCGGGAGAAGGCCAGGAAGCCCTGAGGGCCCCAGGTCTCACGTCCCGGCTGGGTGGTGATGTCGTCACTGGCGACATGGAGCAGGACGGTCTGGGAGATGGCCCCCCCAGGATCGCTCTCGGGGAAGACGGTGAGGATGCTGCCCACTTCCAGGTCGGCGGTGTTCACCACCCGGCCGTCGGTCCTCACCAAGCGGGCCCTCGGGCGCCAGGAGGTCGTGTCCAGCAGCTTCTTGGGCTGCGGCCCGAGCGAGCGCAGCGGGAGCACCAGGAATGCCCCAAATACGGTCATCGCCGCGCCCATGAGCTTGACCAGCATGGTGCGCCGGCCCACCACCGTGTCGGCCCGCTTGAACGACTCGGCGAAGGCCTGGCGGGCCTCGGGAGGAGAGGCCAGCGGCTCCCGCTCCTGCTTGAACGGGCCCTGGGGAACCAGGTACTTGCCCCAGGCGATGATGCCGGCGCCCATGGACCCCATGCCCACGCCCAGCAGGGCACCCTCGGCCTGGGGCTGGCCGCCAATGCTGTAGACGACGGCCAGGGCGATGATGCAGGCGATGCTCAGCCAGAAGCTGAGGGCCACCAGTATCTCCGTCCGTCTCTCGTGATGGGTAGTAAGCGCGAAATGAGGGTCGGTGGCGGACGCCAGCTCCCCGGCCTCTCCCGGGAGTACGCCCACTGCCTCGCTGCTCTTACCGGACTCGGTCATCAGGCGGCCCGGTCGCCGACCCAGTAGGAGACCAGGGCCAGGCCCCCCAGCCCGATGAGTATGGCCACGAAGCCCTCAGTGACCGGGCCAATGTGGCCCAGTCCGGCGCCCCCCCGGTTCATGGGATGCTGGACTCCGGTGGCCACGTAGGCGACGATGTCGTTGACCTGCTGCTTGGACAGGTTGCCGGGCCCGAAGCGGGGCATGTTGCCCGGGCCGGTGCGCATGGCCTCTGCGATCTGGAGAGGGGTGGCCTTGAGCAGAGTGGGGGCGAACAGCCCGCTGGACAGGGCATCACCCACCCCGGTAATGGTGTGGCAGGGAGCGCAATTGAGGGCGAACAGGCTGAGGCCGTTGGAGACACTGGCCTGGCTGGTGTTCACGCCGGGAATGCCGGGGCCACCTGCGCCCAGGGAGGTCACGTAGTCCACGATGGCCAGGGTCTGCTGGCGGTTGAAGGCGGGCGGCTTGATGACCGCCTGGGCGGTTGGATAGGCGAGGGGCATCCGCCCGGTCGAGACCCAGAAGTCCACGGTGGCCGCCCCCACGCCCACCAGGTTTGGCCCCTGAGATGTCCCGGCGGCCCGATCTCCGTGGCAGCTGCTGCAGGCACCCACGAAGAGCCGACGACCCTCGGTGAGAGCCTGACCACCCGGGGCGTTGGCGGGAATGCCGGTACCGGGGATCACGGCCCCCGAACCGGGCTGGGAGAAGGTCCGCGGACCGTATGGCCGGACGGCGGGGGCGGGAAGATCAGGCGAGGATGAGGATGTCGTCTGGGCTTGGGCCGCGACCCGGGGTGGAGCGAACAGGATCATGCCGAGCACGGCCACCGCGCCCACCAGACCCGCGGGAATAATGACGCTGCTCCGCAGTCTCCGGATGCGCATCTACTTGAGGAGGAACAGGCAGGCATAGAGGGCGATCCACACCACGTCCACGAAGTGCCAGTAGAACGTGATCGATTGGAAGACAGGCAGCTCGCCGGGGTCGCCGCCCGGCCCCACCATCCGCCCCAGCAGGCCGGCCATGGCCACCAGCCCGATGGTCACGTGCAGACCGTGGAGACCGGTCATGAGGAAGAACAGGGAGGCGAAGGCGTTGGCGTGAGGGGTGAAGCCCAGGCTGAACCACTCCACGATCTGGTTGGCCAGGAAGGCGCCGCCCATGGCCAAGCTGAGCGCCACCCACCACCGGGCCGCCCGGCGCAGGCCGTGCTCCTCGTTCCAGTAGGCCTTTTGCATGGTCACACTGGACATGAGCAGCACCCAGGTGAAGGCGCCCGACTGGACGGTGTCCTTGAACCCGAGAGGGGTGGAAGGGGGCGGCCAGATGCCCACATTGTGGGCTCGTATGGTGAAGTACGAGGCGAACAGGCCGCTGAAGAACATCAGCTCAGACCCGAGCCAGACGATGGTTCCTACTGCCAGCAGCGATGGCCGGCCGCGCTGGAGCCCCGCCGGTTCGACCCCACGATCGATCGAGATCGCCTGCACCACGGCTGACTTTCTACTCCACGCGCCGGGCTGATGGCACATCGGCACCGTTGCCCCTGCGGAGCAGTGTGGTGCTACGCGCTCATCCTCCGCAGCGGTGCAGGCAGCGGCTGGGTGCTAACCACCGTCAGACTTCGGGTCGGCCGGGTAAGCGCGACATAGAGAGATCGCAGGCCCCCGGTCTCTTCCGCCACCAGCAGGGCTGGTTCGACCACGATCACTGCGTCGAACTCCAGGCCCTTCACCAGCTCCACCGGCACGAGGGTGAGGGCCGAGCCGATGCCGTGGCTGGCGGCGTCGGTCACGGCCAGCCCTTCCCTGGCCATCGCCCCAACCAGTCGAGAGACCAGCGAGGGCGCCGCCACCACCGCCACCGTTCCGCCGGCCATGGCCTCCATCTCCGACCGGGCCTGGGCCACCACCTCCTCCTCCAGGCGCTCCCACGGCACGGCCACCAGGTTGGGCTCGGAACCGGCGGAGCGGATCGACCGAGGTGGGCGCAGGTGGGTACCAGTGGCCGCCAGCACCCGGCTGGCCAGCTCCATCACCTCGGACGGAGTCCGGTAGTTGACGCTCAGCTCGACGTAACGGGCGCCCCGGGGCGGCCCTGTGTCTCCGGCCCGCCTCCCGGGCGGCCCTGTGTCTCCGGACCGCCTCCCGGGGGGGCCAAGGTGGGCCACCACCGCCTCCCAGTCAGCGGGGGCCCGCACCCCGGTGGCCTGGGCGATGTCGCCCACCACGGTCATGGATCCCGACAGCGACCGGCGCCCCAGCATCCGCAGCTGCATGGGGGACAGATCCTGGGCCTCGTCGGCCACGATGTGCCCGTATGTCCTCATTGCATCATCGGCTGTCGGCCGGCGACGGGTCGGGCCCAGCAGGGCTCGGGCCTCGTCCAGGAGGGCCAGGTCGCCAGGCGTCCAACCGATGCCCTCCAGGACGGGACTACGAGGCCGGTAGAGGTGGGCCTGCTCCTCGGAGTCGAGGATGCCGCGACTGGCCAGGGCGATCAGGGGCGGGGATCCGTACAGGTCGTGAAGCAGCTCCTCGGGCAGGAGACGGGGCCACATCCGGTCGAGGGCCTCCGCCAGTCCCGGATGGCGGCGGACCTGACGTCCGAGCTCGACCTGGTCGATCACCTGCGCTTCGCCCTCGGCGCCCACCCGGCGCCGGTTGCGATCCACCGTCCGGGTGTACTGGACGTACAGATTGCCGGCTACCAGCTGCTCGACCAGGCGGCGACGGGCATTGTGGGTGCCTCCCCGTCGCCTGGCCGTGGCCACCACCCGGGCCGAGTCCTCGGGTGAGAGATGGAGCATGGCCGAGCCAAAGGGGACGTCGACGCCCTGGCGAAGGGGTCGTTGGCGGTTCTTTACCGCCCGGGCCAGCACTGCCGCCATGCGGGCATCACCCTTGAGGGCGGCGGTGGCGGCCGGCTCCGAGCCCTGTACAGACCCTCCGCTGATCAGGCCCGCCGTGGCCAGGCCGGCAATGGTCGTCTGCACCACTCCTGTCTCGCCCAGGGAGGGCAAGACCCGCCCGATGTAGCCCATGAACACCGGGTTGGGGCCCACCACCAGGACACCCTGGCTCTCCAGTGGGAAGCGGTGGGTGTAGAGCAGGTAGGCGGCCCGGTGCAAGGCAACCGCCGTCTTGCCCGTTCCCGGCCCCCCCTGCACCACCAGGATCCCGGTCAGCGGCGCCCGGATCACCTCGTCCTGCTCGCGCTGAACGGTGGCCACGATGTCTCGCATGTAGCCCGAGCGCGTCCGCTCCAGGGCGGCCAACAAGACGCCTCCGCCCGCCAGCTCGCTCCCCGCTTCCTGCGACGAGGGTTCGGCGCCGGCGCCGAACCTCTCGTCCTCCATACTGACAATCCGGCGCCCCCCGGTCAGGAAGTGGCGGCGCAGCGTCAGGCCCATCGGATCATGTCCGGTGGCCCGGTAGAACGGCTCGGCCACCGGCGCCCGCCAATCCACCACCAGGGTGTCCTGGTCAGGACCGGAAACGGCCAGACGGCCGATGTGGAAGATCTCCCCCTCCCCGGCGTCGGTATCTCCCATGTCGATGCGGCCAAAACACAGCGACTGGTCGCCGATGTCCAGGTGCTGAAGACGCTGGAGGCTGGTCCGCACCATCACGTCGCGCTCCGCCCTGGCCTGGAAGGTTCCCCCCCGACCCTGGTCGAGAACCGACTCCAGCAGGCCTCGGGCGGCCGCCCTCATGGCCTCCAACTGGTGGTAGGCAAGGTCAAGATGGGCCTGCTCGGCCTCGAGGTCAGGGTTTGCGGGCGAACTGGACATCATAGGTGCCCCGTGCAGAATGAGCAGGATGCCAACCGCTGACGCAGGTGACCCGCCCTTCCTGCGCGCCTGTCGGGGTCAGCCCTGCGATCGGGTCCCGGTCTGGTTCATGCGCCAGGCCGGCCGGTCCCTCCCCGAGTATCGGGCCCGACGCGGCAGTGGGAGCATCCTGGATGCCATCGCCTGCCCCGAGCTGGCCGCCGAGCTGACCCTGCAACCGGTCCACCGCTACGGCGTGGACGCCGCCATCTTGTTCTCGGACATCGTGGTGCCGCTGGCGGCCATCGGCTTCGGCGTCGAGGTGGTCCCCGGCAGGGGCCCGGTGGTGGCCGAGCCATTTCGCCGCCCCGAGGATTTGGAGCGGCTGCGCCCCCTCGAGCCCGACCTCGACGTGGCTTATGTGGCCGAGACGGTGCGCCTGGTGGCGGCCGAGACCAACGTGCCGGTCATCGGCTTTGCCGGCGCCCCCTTCACCCTGGCCAGCTACCTGGTGGAAGGGGGCCCTTCCCGCGATCATGTGCGCACCAAGAGCCTCATGCGTACCGACCCGGTGACCTGGATGGCGTTGCTCGATGCCCTGGCTGACCTGTCAGTGGCCTCCCTACGAGCCCAGGTGGCGGCCGGTGCCAGCGCGGTGCAGCTCTTCGACAGCTGGGTCGGCACCCTCAGCCCCGACGACTACCGCCAACTGGTTCTGCCGGCCAGCCGGCGGATATTCACCGAGCTGGGGGATCTCGGGGTGCCTCGGCTTCATTTCGGGGTGGGGACAGGAGAGCTCCTGAGCCTCATGGCTGGCGCCGGCGCCGAGGTGGTTGGGGTTGACTGGCGAGTCCCTCTGGATGCAGCCCGGCACCGGGTGGGCCCGGGCCATGCCGTCCAGGGGAACCTCGATCCCGTGACCTGCCTGGCTCCCTGGAAGGTGGTGGCGGCCGAGACTCGCAGGGTGCTGGCTCAGGCCGGCGGACGGCCTGGCCACGTGTTCAACCTCGGCCATGGCGTCCTTCCCCAGACCGATCCCGACACGTTGGCCAGAGTGGTGGATCTGGTCCACGAGGAGGGCACCGCCAAGTGAGCATGGGAGTGCTGGTGATGGCGTACGGGACACCAGCTTCCCCCCAGGAGGTGGCGTCGTTCTACACAGACGTCCGGCGGGGCCGACCCCCCCCTCCCGACCTGCTGGCTGACCTGGTTCGCCGGTATGACGCCATCGGCGGCATCTCGCCCCTGGCGGAGCGCACCCGAGCCCAGTGCCAAGGACTCCAAGGTGCCCTCGATCGGGCGGCCGAGGGCAGGTTCAGGGTGTTTTTCGGGGCCAAGCACGCCCGCCCCTTCATCGAGGAGGCGGTGACGGCCATGAGCGCGGCCGGACTCGAGCGGGGCGTGGGACTGGTGCTGGCACCGCATTTTTCCGCGCTCAGTGTGGGGCAGTACATCGAGAGGGCCAGAGCTGCGTCCGAGGGAACCGAGCTGCAGCTCTCGTTTGTCGAGAGCTGGCACCTGGCGCCGGGGTTGATCGAGCTGCTGGCCGAGCGCCTGACGTCAGCCCTGGCGACCCTGCCGGACGACTTGGGGGGAGCCGAGGTGTTGGTGACCGCCCACAGCCTTCCCAGCCGGATCCTGGCCATGGGCGATCCCTACCCCGAGCAGCTCCGGGCCACGGCTGAGGCGGTGTGCGAGCGGGCCGGGATCGACCGGTGGCGACTGGCGTGGCAGAGCGCCGGGCGCACCGCTGAACCGTGGATCGGCCCGGACATCCTCGAGGTCATCCGGGGCCTACCGGCCGAGGCGGCCAGGGCGGTGGCCGTGTGCCCGGCTGGCTTTACCTCCGACCATCTCGAGGTGCTCTACGACATCGACATCGAGGCCCGGCGGGTGGCCGAGGAGGTCGGCCTGGTGCTGACCCGAACGGCCTCGCTCAATGACGACCCGCGCTTCCTTGCGACCCTGGCCCAGGTGGTGATGGCAGCCGCCAGCAAAGCGGAGCCGTGATGGCGGAGCGGCCAGTGGTGGAGCGGCCAGTGGTGGCGGTCGTCGGGGGTGGCATCACCGGGCTGTCGGCGGCGTGGACGCTGGCCGGAGGAGCGGCACGGGTGGTGCTCCTGGAGGCCGCCGACCGCCCGGGGGGCAAGGTGCTGACCGATGAGGTGGGTGGCCAGCCGGTGGATGTCGGGCCGGACGCCTTCCTGGCTCGGGTACCCGACGCGGTGGACCTGTGCCGAGCGGTGGGACTGGGCGACGACCTGGTGGCACCGGCCACCGGTCGAGCCTTCATCTGGTCGCGGGGACGCTTACGCCCGCTGCCCAAGGGGCTGGTGCTCGGCGTCCCCACCGCGCTGCGCCCGCTGGCACAGTCAGGCCTGCTGTCGCCATGGGGGCTGCTCAGGGCCGCCCTCGATCGGGTCCTTCCTCCGACGGTGGCCGTGGGCGACCGCTCGGTGGGCGATCTGGTGGCTTCCCGCCTGGGTCGGGAGGCCCTCGACCGGGTGGTGGACCCGCTGCTCGGAGGCATCCACGCGGGCGATAGCCGAGAGCTGAGCCTGGCCACCACCGCCCCCCAGCTCGAGTCGGCGGCGGCCCGGTCGCGCAGCCTCATGACCGCCTTGGCCGCCCAGGGCAGGAACGGTCAAGGGGGCCAGAATGCCCAGGGCGGCCAGGGTATGGCCGCCGCCAGCGGCCCAGTGTTCTGGTCCCTGGCCAGTGGGCTGGGCACATTGGTTGAGCGTCTGAGGGTCGAGCTGAGCCGCCGAGGCGTCGAGCTGCGTATGGGTACGGCAGTCCAGAGCCTCGATCGGGTTGGCGACCGTTGGCGAGTGCGTACCCCCGGCGGGGCGGTGGACGCCGATGCGGTGGTGCTGGCCGTGCCGTCTCCGGTTGCCGCCCGCCTGGTCGCCCCCCACGCAGCCGGGGCGGCGGCCGAGCTGGAGGGTATCGACTACGCCTCGGTGGTGGTAACCAGTCTCGTCTACCCGAACTCGGGCGTGCGCCACCCCCTCGACGGCAGCGGTTTCCTGGTTCCCCGGACGGAGGGTCGGCTGATGACCGCCTGCACCTGGAGCTCGTCGAAGTGGCCCCACCTGGCCCGGCCCGGGCGTGTCCTGTTGCGGGTGTCAGCTGGGCGCTGGGGCGACGACCGGGCTCTGGCCATGGGAGACGGCACCCTGATCGACCGTCTCCACACCGAGCTGGCCGCGGCCCTGGGCCTGCACGCCCGGCCGCTGGCGGTCCGGGTGACCCGGTGGCCCCACGCCTTCCCGCAGTACCGGGTCGGCCACCTGGAGCGGGTGGCCCGCATCGAGGCCGGATTGGCCGAGCTGCCCGGCTTGGCGGTGGCCGGCGCCGCTTACCGTGGTGTCGGCCTCCCGGCCTGCGTGTCCCAGGGCCGCCGAGCGGCCGAGGCGGTCCTGCCCGCCGTGGCCCGCTCGGGCCACGGCGGGCCGGTCGCGCCCTAATCTCCTGGTGTGCGGGCCGTGATGCTGGAGGTCGACGGGCCGTGAGGACCAGGGCCAGCTGGTCCGCCAGAGTCAGGAACCCACGGTACGGCGGCGACTCAGCCAGCGGCGGGGCAGCCAGCGGCGGGGCAGCCAGCGCCGGACCAGGCTGAACACCGGTGGAGCGGCGACCGTAGCTGCCAGCAGAACCGCGCCCAGCGCCAGGTCGAGCGCTCCGGTCCGGGTGGTGACGTTCAATGGGTCCCGAAAGGACATTGGCTCTACGATCACGATGACGCCAAAGGCCAGCAGAGCGACGCCGAAGAAGACCGTCGGCCCCCGCACCATGGCCGGACGCAGCCCAGCTGTTACGAGGATCACCCCGATCCCCAGTTCCACCAGGCCCCACAAGGTGGAAGCTTCCAGGCCGGCCACTCGGGCGCGGGTGGCGAGACGATGTACATGGATGCCGGTACGAGCCACGACGATGCCACCCAGCACCACCAGCAGGAGCCCGACGGCCAGGGCCGCTGCCTGGGCCAGGCGCCGAGCCGGTCGGTCGTCACCTGGGTGGTGGTTCGCCTGGAGCTCAGGAACCTCGTCCTGGGCCGCTGACTCTCCCTCGCCAGTCAGCCTTTCCTGGCCGTCCACTGGTTGGCGGAAGGGAACCTCTGGCCGGTCGTCCGGGGCGGCTTCTCGGCTGCGGAAGGTCACCCGGCCGATTAGAGACCCGGGGCGCGGCATGCGCTTCATGGTAGGCAACGCCACCTTGGCCATGACACCCGCACGCCCATGAACCAACCCCTGCCACCTTGGATTCCTCCCATGCTGGCCGTGCCGGGGCCCCTTCCCGGCGACGAGGCACGATGGGCTTTCGAGGTCAAATGGGACGGCGTGAGGGCGCTCGCCTGGGTGGACGGCCCCGGCGGGAAGCTGTGCCTACGGTCTCGCAGCCGCACCGACATCACCGGGCGCTACCCAGAGCTGGGCAGCCTGGCCGCCGCGGCAGACCGGGGTCGCTGGGTACTCGACGGCGAGATCGTCTGCTTCGATGACGACGGTATGCCCGACTTCGAGCGCCTGCAACGCCGTATGCACTTAGGCGATCCAACGCCGGCCCGCGTTCGCCGGGACCCAGTGTGCTACCTGGCCTTCGACCTGTTGTGGTTGGACGGCTCGAGCACGCTCGAGCGGCCTTACGCCGAGCGCCGGCGCGCCTTGGATCGCCTCGGATTGGACGGCCCGGCCTGGCAGATACCGGGTGCTCACGTCGGGGACGGGACGGCCGTGCTGGAGGCCACGTCCAGGCGGGGCCTCGAAGGGGTGGTGGCCAAGCGCCTGACCTCGACCTACCAGCCGGGGCGGCGATCCCGGGCTTGGGTCAAGGTCAAGCATGAGCACCGCCAGGAGCTGGTCGTGGGTGGCTGGCGGCCGGGCACGGGTGCTCGGACGGGGCAGGTGGGCGCCCTTCTGGTCGGCTACCACGACGCCTCCGGCCTGCGCTGTGCCGGGGGGGTCGGGACTGGGTTCACCGGCGTCGAGCTGGAACGACTCGGTCGGCTGCTGACCCCGCTGCGCAGGTCAGACAGCCCCTTCGTGGACCCGGTCCCCGGTGCCGCAGAATTCGTGGATCCCGAGCTGGTGGTCGAGGTGGCGTTCACTGGCTGGATGGAAGACGGCGCGCTTCGCCATCCTTCTTACAAGGGCCTGCGCGACGACCGTGATCCGGCCGAGGTGAGGAGGCAGTGAGCTCCCGGGGTGGCCGGGGGTGACATTTGCGAGTCATGGGGGAAAATGTCTCCTAGCGGAGCGGCAACTGGCCGATTCGCTCGATGAGCACGAAAGGAACCCAATGCCCAGGGCCATCTGGAGCGGATCGATCAGCTTTGGCCTGGTGAACGTACCGGTGAAGCTGTTCACCGCTGTGCGCAAGCAGAACATCAGCTTTCACCAGCTGCATGCGGCCGACCGGGTCAGGATCCAACAGCGTCGCGTCTGCCCGGCTGATGGCCAGGAAGTCTCGTATGACGATCTGGTCAAGGGATACGAGGTGGCGCCCGGCCAGTACGTGGTGGTGGAGCCGGCCGAGCTGGAGGCTCTCGACCCGGAGGCCACCCACACCATCGACATCGAGGACTTCGTGGGCCTGGACCAGATCGATCCGCTGTACTTCGACAGCTCCTACTACCTGGCCCCCGAGGTCTCCGGGTCCAAGGCCTACCGGCTGCTTCTCGACGCCATGACTGACTCTCGACGGGTGGGCATCGGGCGGGTGGTCATGCGCACCAAGCAGTACCTGTGCGCCATCCGCCCGCTGGACCAGGCCCTGGTGCTCACCACCATGAACTTCGCCGACGAAGTGGTCGCCCGGGAGGACCTCGAGCACCTACCCGGCTCGGACATCTCTGCCTCCAAGCGCGAGCTGGCCATGGCCCAGCAGCTGGTCGAGTCCCTCACCACCGACTTCGAGCCAAGCCGCTACCACGACACTTATCGGGAAGCTGTGCTCGAGCTGATCGAGGCCAAGGCGGAGGGCCAGGAGGTGGTGACCGAGGCCGACGTCGAGCGACCCGCCGCGGTCGTCGACCTCATGGCTGCGCTGGAAGCCAGCGTGGCCGCGGCCAAGCAGAGGTCGGGCGGTGAACCGGTCGCTACGGGCGCAGACAGGGACGCAGGAGAGGGGACCGGGGAGCAGGAGGACCGCGCCGCCTCGTGACCGTTCCCGGGAGGGATGGCCCGACTCCCGGCAACCGGCGCGGTTCGGTGGTGGTGCCCGCGCTGGTGGCCGGCGGCCTGACGGCTGCGTCTGTCCCACCGCTGGGTTGGTGGCCCCTCGCCTGGCTCGGGCTGGGTCTGCTGGCCTGGCGCCTGCGGGGGCTCTCGGCCCGGCAGAGGGGCCTGGCAGGCTTGGCCGCCGGCATCGCCCTGTTCGGTCCCACTCTCTACTTCACAGCCGCCTTCAATATCGGTGGCTGGGGAATCCTGGTGGTGGGAGAGGCGCTGTTCTGGGCGCTCGCCGCGATCCTGGTGCCACCTGGGCGGGGGCGTGTCCTGGCCTTCCCCGCCGTGCTGGTCCTGGCCGAGGCGGCCCGTGGTGCGTGGCCGTTCGGTGGCATACCGATGGGCGGCATCGACTTGGGCCAGATGACCGGGCCCCTGTCTCCTGCCCTGAGACTGGGGGGTCCGCTCCTGGTAACTGGGCTGACCGCGCTGATCGGAGCGGCCCTCGCCAACCTGGTCGAGCCGGCCAATCCGGTCAAACCGGTTAGTGGCGTCCTTTGGACGATTTGTCGCACTCTAAGGGAGAAATTGGGTCAAGGAACGAGCGACGAGCCCTTGTCCCGAGGTCTGGCGCCGATTGCTCTGTGCGCCCTCGCCGTGGTCGGGCTGGTGCTGGCTGGACGGCTGGCTCCCGACGGTGGAGCTGGCGTGGGCCGGCTCCAGGTGGCGGCGGTACAGGGCGGCGGGGCTCGGGGCCTGCGTGAGTCCGAGGTCGATCCGGCCGTGGTGTACCAGGCCCAGCTCGCCCCCACTCTGGCCCTGCGCCCACCACTCGGCGTCGTCCTGTGGCCCGAGGGGGTCATCAAGCTCGACGGCCCCATCACTGGCTCGCAGGCCTCGAGCCAGGTGGGAGGCCTGGCCCGTTCCCTGGGCACGACGCTGGTGGCCGGGGTGACCGAGACGGTGGGAGCCACCCGATTTCGTAATGCCGCGGTGGCCTGGGGACCGAACGGGGATGTCGTGGCCCGCTACGACAAGGTCCACCGGGTGCCCTTCGGTGAGTACGTGCCGGCAAGGAGTCTGCTGGCTCACCTGGTCAGCTTGTCAGCCGTGCCCCGGGACGCCCTTGCCGGCCACGGTCCGGGATTGTTGCGTACCCCCGCCGGTCCCGTGGGGGTGATGATCTCCTACGAGGTCTTTTACGCCGGCAGGGGCCGAGCGGCCATCGGAGCCGGCGGCCAGGTGCTTATGGTGCCGACCAACACCGCTTCCTACTCGAGCAACCAGGTCCCGACTCAGGAGCTGGCGGCGGCGCGCATGCAGGCCATGTCCGAGGGTCGGGATCTGGTCCAGGCCGCTCCGACCGGATACACCGTGGTGGTCGACCACCGCGGCCTGGTCCTGGCCCGGTCTCGGCTGGGCGCTCGCCAGGTCATCGAGCGCAGCGTCGAGAGGCGTGTCGGTCTGACCCCATACGCCCGGGGCGGCGACCTGCCGGTGCTGGCAGCCGGCGCCCTCGGTCTCCTGGCTACCTGGGCAGTGGCTCGCCGACAGCCGGCTACCCGGGTCGTCCGGCCGGGGACCGGACCGCGGCGGCGGCCACTCTGGCCGCCTGGTCGGGGGGACGCAGGGCCGCCCCGGCGTCGGCAAACGAACCCACGACGATCCGGCGCCTCAGGCCGAGCGTCGCGCCGCTCGGTGGCCTCGAGCCAGCCAGGATGACCGGGGCTGGGGGTTGATCAACGGCACTGGGCCACCGTCAGGAACGCCGGCTGCATCGCCCACGATGACAAGGGCGGGGGAGGGCCGATCCACGAAGAGCAGACGATTGAAGATGATGAACTTGCCCACCCATACGACCCCGAAGCCGGCCACCTGAGCAACGATCACCACGATGGCCTGGCCCAGGTGCGAGGGGGTGATGTCCGGGCCGTAGCGGTCGGCCAGGTCCACCGCCCAAGTCGACAGGCCGAGGCCGAGGAGGGCCAGGGCCCAAAAGGGCACGACCTCCTTGAGCAGGTGAGAGCGTCCCGACTTGCCCCAGGCCCAGCGCCGGTTGAGATAGTAGGAAGGAACGGAGGCCACGCTGGTGGCTACCACGTTGCAAACCACGGCCGACCACAGCGCCAGAACGTAAAAAGTGAGAAACAACACTACCGAGCTGACCGCCACCGACACCACCGAGACGATGGAGTAACGGCAGGCTTTTCTCCCGGGAGGCGTCCGCGACCAAGCCAGCAGGGCGCGCGGTGACAAGCTCATCCGCCCAACCTTACCCCCGGCGGTCGCCAATCGGGACGTAGAGCCGCTCTGCTTCTCCCACGTACAGCTGGCGGGGACGGGCGATGCGCTGGCCCTGAGCCAGGAGCTCCACCCAGTGGGCCAACCAACCCGCAGTGCGGGGGATGGCGAACAGCACGGGGAACATGTCGATGGGAAACCCCATGGCCTGGTAGATGAGGCCCGAGTAGAAGTCGACGTT
>QHCF01000139.1 GCA_003244275.1 Acidimicrobiales bacterium | reverse complement strand
CCCTGGTGGCCGAGCGCACCCGCCGGCGCCCCATGATCGTCCCCCTGGTGATGGAGGCCTAGCGGGGCTGGCTCCGGCGGGGGCCGAGCCTTCTGCTTTCTGTGACCGCTGGCGCGCCAATAGCTCACTTTCCGGTCACAGATGGAGTCCCGGCCTTTGCCGCCGTGGTTTCTGTGGCTGGTGTTAGCGTTGTGGCTATTGTGGCTTTGCCGAAAGGACCTCTTTCCCCAACTCGTCCCTCCCCCCGCTCCAGGGGGGCTGGCGGCCCTGGGAGCGCCCGTCGACGCGGTCGACCGGCCCCCGCGGCTGGTGGTGGACGCCGCCAGGCAACCTCTCCCAAGCCGTCTGAAAAGTCCAAGGCGAAGGTCACCCGGCGGCCGGCGGCGGTATCGACCAGGCGGGCCACCCAACCCTCCAAGGGGGCAACCGCCACCTTGTCGAAGGTGCAGAGACATGGCTTGGTGGCTGGCGGCCTGCTGGCGCTGGTTCGGGGCCTTCTGGCGGTGGCTCGGGGCTTGGCGGCCCTGGCCCGGGGCCTGGGCCGGGCCGGGGACGACCGCTGGGGGATGGTGCTGGTCATGGCTGGGGTGCTGGCCGGTCTGGGGATCTACGCCGACCTGCTGGGCCCGGCCGGCCGGGCCCTGCAGACAGGTACCGCTTCGGCCATCGGTTTGGCCCGGTTCCTGATACCGGTGGGCCTGGTGGGAGTGGGGGTCAAGGCCCTGGTGGGCGGCCTGCCGGTGGGAAGGGTTGCGCCTACCGGACCGCAACCGGTGACCGGTGCGTCTACTGATGCCTTCCCCCTGGCCGCAGCTCCGGGGGCCGCAGGTCCGTCGGGGAGGTCCGTCTCCCGCTCGCCCGCCGGCCGGTCCCCAGCCGCCGCCCCGAGCCCGGCCGCCGGGACCGGGACCTCTGGAGTTGGGCTGCGGCGTTCGGCCCTGGCCCTGGCCGTGGCCCTGGCAACCACCGCCGGTCTAATCGACCTGGCGCGAGGCACCCCGGGTGGCGGGGCAGGCCTGCATGTACTGCGAACGGCTGGAGGGGAGCTGGGAACGCTGGACGGCCACCTGCTCCGGGTGGCGCTGGGGCCCTGGGGCGCCGGCATCGTGGTGGTCACGGTGTTGGCTGCGTCCCTCCTGGCCCTGGCAGGTGTGCCGGCCCGCCGAGCCATCATCACCACGGCAGCCGCGGTTGTCCGAGCGGCCAGGGCCACAGGCCAGGCCGGGATCAACGCACTGCGACGGGGACGGGTGTCGACGTCTGCTGTTGGTTCTGCCGATACAGGAAGCGCCGGCGACTCGCGGGTCTCGGTCCTGTTCGACGGGGCGCCCTTTGACGGTGATCCGGCGGCACCGGGCCGCCAGGCCGATCCGCCCCCTTCCGGAGGTGGCCGGGCCGGACGCCCGGCCACCTCCACTGGGCCGGCCGGAGGGCCTGGCGGCGAACCGGTTGCCAGCGGCGATAGGGGAACCCCCGAGCACCCAGGGGACCCCGCCGTCAGCCCAGCCAGCCCGGACTCGTGGAAGCTTCCCTCCCTGGACCTGTTGTCCAAGAGCCGTTCCCAGGTGGTGGACCGGCGCGAGGTGGATCTGGCTGGGCAAGCCCTGGTGAGCGCCCTGGCCACCCACGGCGTGGTCACCCGCCTGGTGGGCCAGACCGTCGGCCCCACCGTCACCCGCTACGAGCTGGAGCTGGGACCGGGCGTCAAGGTGGCCCGGGTGACCACCCTCTCCAAGGACATCGCCTACGCCATGGCCTCGGCCGACGTGCGCATCCTGGCCCCCATTCCCGGACGGTCGGCCATCGGCATCGAGGTCCCCAACCGCCACCGCCAGCTGGTCACCCTGGCCGACATCCTGACCTCCGACGAGGCCCGCCTGGCCACCCACCCCCTGGAAGTGGCCCTCGGGCGGGACATTGCCGGCCGGGCGGTACTGGTCAACCTGGCTGAGATGCCCCACATCCTCATCGCCGGGGCCACCGGGGCGGGCAAGTCCTCGTGCATCAATTCCCTGGTCACGTCCATCCTCACCCGGGCCACCCCCGAGCAGGTCCGCCTCATCCTGGTGGACCCCAAGCGGGTGGAGCTGGGCCAGTACAACGGGCTGCCTCACCTGCTGACTCCGGTGGTGGTCAATCCCAAGCGAGCAGCCAACGCCTTGTCCTGGGCGGTACACGAGATGGAGCGGCGCTACGACCTGCTGGCCGAGGCCAGGGTGCGAGACATCACTGGGTACAACCAGGCGGTGCTGGCTGGCGGTTTGGCCGCCCCGGGTGTGGCGCCCGGGCCAGATGGCGAGGCGCCCCAGCCACTGCCGTTCATCCTGGTGGTGGTGGACGAGCTCAACGACTTGATGATGGTGGCGGCACGCGACGTGGAGCAGTCCATCTGTCGGATCGCCCAGATGGCCAGAGCCGTCGGGATCCATCTGGTCATCGCCACCCAGCGACCGTCGGTCGACGTGATCACCGGCGTGATAAAGGCCAATGTCCCCTCCCGGCTGGCCTTCTCGGTGTCCTCGCTGGCCGACAGCCGAGTCATCCTGGACCAGCCCGGGGCTGAGCGCCTGGTGGGCAAGGGAGACCTGTTGCTGGTGTCAGCGTCGTCCAACGTTCCTCGCCGGCTCCAGGGCCCCTGGGTGGCGGAGGCCGAGGTGCGGGCGGTGGTGGCCCACTGGCGGCACCAGAGCGAGCCCCGCTACCTGGAAGGCGTGGAGGGTGATGACGGTCCGAGCAGCGATGGGAGCCGCCTGGATGAGGGCGACGATGACGATCTGATCAAGCAGGCCATGGAACTGGTGGTCCGCTCCAAGCTAGGGTCGACCTCAATGCTCCAGCGCAAGCTCCGGGTGGGCTTCGCCCGTGCCGGACGCCTCATGGATCTGCTCGAGCGCCGAGGCGTGGTGGGCCCATCGGAGGGCTCCAAGTCCCGAGCCGTGCTCATGACCCCCGAGGAGCTGGACCAGCTCTGAGCCACACCGCTCGGCGCCGACCGCTGGCGCCACCGACGCCTCTGCCTATGACCAGGAGGGATCGCCGCCTGGCGGCCCGGCGGGTGCCGTCCCCGATGTTGGCCCGACGGGCTGCAGTGGTGGCCGTGGCCCTGGTCCTAGTGGCCGCCGCCTTTTGCGGCGTTCAGCTCAGCCGGCGACCGCCCGCGCCGGTACTGCACGGCCTGGTTCAGGCCAGTGTCACGGTGCCGGGACCGCCGCCCAACCTTCCCTGGCCGACCCAGGGGCAGGCGGCAGTGGACGTTGTCGGAGTGGGGACCTTCGGACCGGTGGGGGGCGACCAGGCGGTCCCGGTGGCCAGCCTGGCCAAGATCATGACTGCATTGGTGGTACTGGGGGACCACCCACTGCTGCCCGGCGTGGAGGGACCGCCGCTCTCCATCACGCCAGCCGACGTGACCGTCTACCGCAACGGAGCTGCCGTTGGTGACTCCGAGGTGGCAGTGAGGGCCGGGGAGGCGCTGAGCGAGCGCCAGGCCATCGAGGGCCTACTGGTGCCATCGGCCGACAACCTGGCTGGGGTACTGGCCAAATGGGACGCCGGCAGCGAGGCCGCCTTCGTCGACAAGATGAACGCCAGGGCAGCCTCCATGGGACTGACCAAGACCCATTACGCCGATGTCAGCGGCCTGGACCCGGCCACGGTGAGCACCGCCAGCGATCAGTTGCGACTGGCCGAGGCGGCCATGGCCATCCCGGCCTTCGCCCAGACGGTCGGATTGGCCCAGGTCACCCTGCCGGTGGCCGGCACCGTCCATAATTATAACCGCCTGCTGGGACAGGACGGTATCGTCGGGATCAAAACCGGGTCCACCGCGGCCGCCGGCGGTTGTTTCGCCTTTGCCGCCAACCGGGTGGTGGACGGCCATCCAGCGACCATCGTGGGTGTGGTGCTCGGCCAGCACGGGGGCTCGCTGATCAACGCCGGGCTCAGCGCATCGCAGCGCGTCCTGGACGCAACGGGCGCCAGCCTGATCGTCCTACGCGGGCCGGCGGCGGGGCAGTCCCAGGCCAAGCTGGTGGCCCCGTGGGGCAAGTCCGCCCCGGTTGGGGCGGCCGGGATGACCGGCCTGGTGGCCTGGCCCGGCCTGGTACTGCGAGCCCGGGTGATCCCGGGCCCACTCCAGCCCGGGATGGCCGCCGGATCGGTGGTCGGCCACGTCTCCTACCAGCTCGGCCACCAACGGGCTCAGCTGCCCCTCCGTCTCTCCCAGGCATTGCCCGGCCCGTCATTGGCGTGGCGTCTCGGACGGCTGTAGGTCGAAGGCCCACCACTGGATAACCCACTCGATCTTGACCTGGCGATTCAGTGGCAAACCCTCCACCTCAGCCCAGGTCTGGACGCCACGACATGCCTCCGCGAGCTGCTCTGCCGGGTATGACCAGGTCCATGAGTGAATCTGGTTCTCCCAGTCACGGATGTCCATGGCCAGGCTACGAGTAAAGCCCGTTGGCACCGGTTCCAGCGGGCGCAGCCTGGCCCGGCCGGCGAGATGGCTCTCGATATCTACCGCGTCCGACACACCCGGACGCTCATGGAGCACTCCGTGCTGGCGAAGGATCTCGTCAGTCTGCTCGCTCCACGGTGCCACTGCTCCTCCACCGAAGTCAACCAGGAGGACACCGCCAGGGCGAGTGACCCTTATCGCCTCGTCCACGACTGCCTTCCAACCTGGGAGAAGGTGCAGGACGTGGCTGAACAACACGGCCCCAAAGCAGCAATGGGCCAGTGGGAGCTGGGCGGCATCCCCGACAACCAGTGGCAATGACACCCGGCCCTTCGATTTGGCCGCCAGGCGTTCCAACATGGCGGGGGCCACGTCGATGCCGACAAGCTCCATACCGCGCTGGCGCAGTGGGTGGGCAATTCGACCCGTACCCACGCCGACCTCGAGTGCGGGCTGCCGACCGACCAGCTCTTCGACCAGGACGGCCGTTACCGCCTCGCTTGCCTCAGGCGGGAGGGCCCTTGTCCTGTCATAGAGATCTGCTGCCCGATCGAAGGACGCCCCTTCCATATCGGCGAGACTAGTGACGCCCAGGCTGGCCGGCGTGGAAGGCTGGAGTCGTGGGAGGCTTCGATGTCAAGCTCACCGTTGTCTCCGTGGACGATCCGGTCGCTCGCCAGCTGGAGGGGAGCCAGATCGCCGAGATGCACGCCCGCTACGGAGACTTCGGGATGCAGCCACTCCCAGCCGATCGGTTCGAGCCTCCCGCGGGATGTTTCATGGTGGCATGGATCGACGGTGAGCCGCGTGGGTGCGGCGGCTACCGAGTGCTCATCCCCGGCATCGCCGAGATCAAGCGCATGTATGTCAAGGCATCCATGCGCAGGCAGGGGCTCGGTCGGCTGATCCTGGCCGAACTGGAGCGGTTGGCACAGGCCGCCGGCTACCAGGAGATGTGGTTGGAGACTGGCACCGAGCAGCCCGAGGCCATGGCCCTCTACCCCTCGCACGGCTACCTGCCCATCCCCTGCTATCAGCATGAGTATGCCGACGACTCCCGCAGCCGCTGCTTCGCCAAGAACCTGAGCTCTGACCGATGACCACCGGCGGGCGGATCGGGCTGGTGCTGGCCGGCGGGGGGGCTCGCGGCGCCTACGAGATCGGCGCCCTGTCCTGCATCCTGCCGGAATTGGACAAGCGGGGTTGGCGCCCGACCATCGTGGTGGGCGCGAGCGTGGGAGCCATCAATGCCACCCACCTGGCCGCCAGGCGCCACCTGGGCGTCCAGGAGGCAATTGACGGGTCGCTGGCCCTGTGGCGGGAGGTCACTGAGGACCGGGTGGTCCGACCGCTGATCAGCCCCGGGGCCCCTTGGCGCGCCCTGCGTGGTGCCGCCCGAACACAGTCGCGCTCACGGGTACGCCGCCACGGCCTGCTCGATCCCAGTCCGCTGGCGGACAGCCTGGGAGAGTGGGTCGATTGGGAATCCCTCCACCGCAACGTCGCCGAGGGGATCATCGCCTCGGTGGCGGTGATCGCCTGCGCAGCAAGAAGCGGGCACTCGGTGGCCTTCGTCGAGGGCCAGCTCCACCGCGGCGGCTACCCGTCGCACGTCATCGACTACTTCCCGACGCGCCTGACCGAGGTGCACGTGCGCGCCTCCACCGCCATACCCCTCCTGTTCCCGCCGGTCCGAGTGGAGGATCCGCACGATGCTCGGGGCTGGTACTTCGACGGAGGGACACGGCTCAACACGCCGATCAAGCCAGCCCTCGACCTGGGGGCGCAGCGCCTGGTGGTGATCGGCACCGATTGCGGTGACCGAGGCCGACACGCGCCCCGGTCGCCACGACTCCGAGCCCCCCGGCGTTGGTGGCGGTGCGCTCCATCTGCTCCAGGGCTCCTTTGTGGTGGATCCGCTGATCGACGATCTACGCCGGCTGGGCGACGTCAACAAGTTCTTCGCCGACGAGACGGACGCACCAGCGGCCCATCGGCATCGAGCAGCACGAGGCAAGGCACCCTACCGTCAGGTCCCGTACATATTCGTCGGCCCTGGGCGGCGGGGTATGATCGGTGAGCTGGCCACCGAGGTCTACCGAGAGAAGTACCGAGGGCTCAGGGGCCTGCGCCGGCCGGACCTGATGGTGCTGGGGCGCCTACTGGAAGATCAGAGCCCAATGAGTGGCGAGCTCCTCAGCTACCTGTTCTTCGATCCGGACTTCATCGAGGCCATAATCACCCTGGGGAAGCAGGATGCCCAACGATGGCTCGATGGGCTGGCCAACCTCGACGACCCCTGGAGGTTGGATCCGCTGGACGCGTTCATCGCCACCCCCGGTCCCAGCAAGCGGGACTGAGCGCTACCAGCCCCGGCGCCTCCAAGGGGAAGAGGGCGGGTAGTTGGCCCGCGACCGCCGCATGCGGCTCACCAGGAAGAACCCGACCAGCAGGATGATCAGCAGGGGGATCCCGATGAGGCCAGCCAGATGCCACCCGGCGTACCAGGCCGCACCGTGGAGAAGCGAGTGCCCCAGGCCGTGGTTGAGACCCCCGCCGCCGTAGTAACCGCGGGGGCCGTAGTAACGGGGTCGGGGCGCGTAATAGTGGGGGGCGTATGAGCGTCCAAACAGCGCCAGCAGGGTTACCACGACCTTCAGCTTACCCAGGGAGGTTCGGTACACACCCAAACATATGTTCGATACATTGGGCGGCGTGGACAAGAGGGTCCCCTATGCCGAGTTGCACTGCCACTCCAACTTCAGCTTCCTCGACGGGGCCTCCCACCCCGAGGAGCTGGTAACCGAAGCAGTCCGGTTGGGCCTCGAGGCCCTGGCCCTCACTGACCACGACGGTCTCTACGGGATTGTCCGCTTTGCCCGGGCCGCCGCCGACCTGGGCCTCCCCACCGTTTTCGGAGCGGAGGTGAGCCTCAGCCCCCCAGAACCGCCCGCCAGCCGGCCCGGCCGTCCCCCCACCGGGGCCCGCACCGGCCGACCCCCCACCGGGGCCCGGACCGGTACCCCTGACCCCTCCGGCCACCACCTGGTGGTCCTGGCTCGGGACCCGGTGGGCTACGCCCGGCTGTCCCGGGCCCTGGCCCTGGCCCACTTGGCCGGTGGCGAGAAGGGCCGGCCCACCTTCGGCCTGGCCAGCCTGTCCGAGGCGGCCGGCGGCCCAATCGGTGACCACTGGCTGGTCCTCACCGGATGTCGCAAGGGGACCGTTCCTGCCGCCCTCCTCACCGCCGGTCCGGCCGCCGCCGGGCGCGCCCTGGACCATCTGGTCGACGCCTTCGGCCGGGCCAGCGTGGCCGTGGAGTGCTGGGACCACGGGGACCCCCTGGACTCGGCTCGCAATGACGCCCTTGTCGCCCTGGCCGTCTCCCGCCACGTCGAGGTGGTGGCCACCAACAATGTCCACTACGCCACCCCTGGCCGGCGCCGCCTGGCCACCGCCCTGGCCGCAGTGCGGGCCAGGACCTCCCTCGACGAGCTGGACGGCTGGCTGCCGGGCGGAGCCGGCGCCCACCTGCGCTCGGGGGTCGAGCAGGCCCGGCGCTTGGCCCGCTACCCGGGAATCGTCGAGCGGGCGGCCGAGCTGGGTCGGGCCTGTGCCTTCGACCTGACCCTGGTGGCCCCCCGTCTGCCCGACTTCCCTGTGCCTCCCGGCCAGACCGAGATGGACTTCTTACGCCAGCTCACCGCCGAGGGAGCCACCGACCGGTACGGCACCCGGAGTGCCGAGCGGGTGCCCGGCGCCTGGGCTCAGTTGGACCACGAGCTGGAGGTCATCGGGGCCCTGGACTTCGCCGGATATTTCCTGGTGGTGTGGGACATCGTGGAGTTCTGTCGGCGAGAGGAGATCCTGTGCCAGGGTCGGGGATCGGCCGCCAACTCGGCCGTCTGCTACGCCATCGGGATCACTTGCGTCGACGCGGTGGCCCTCGGGCTGTTGTTCGAGCGCTTCTTGTCGCCCGAGCGGGACGGGCCGCCCGACATAGACGTGGACATCGAGGCGGACCGGCGGGAGGAGGTGATCCAGTACGTCTACGGCCGCTACGGCCGCCACCACGCCGCCCAGGTGGCCAACGTCATCACCTACCGCCCCCGCTCGGCGGTACGGGACATGGGCCGGGCCCTCGGCCATGGACCGGGCCAGCTCGACGCCTGGTCCAAGCAGATCGACGCCTGGGGACCCCTACCCGCCCCGGGCGCCCCCGAGGCCCCTACCGGCGGCATCCCGGCCCTCGTGCTGGCCCTGGCCGAACAGGTCGAGGGCTTTCCCCGGCACCTCGGCATCCACTCGGGCGGCATGGTGATCTG
>QHCF01000114.1 GCA_003244275.1 Acidimicrobiales bacterium | reverse complement strand
CGACTGGTGGGAAGCTGAGGTCATGGCCACTACTCCCCAACGACCGCCGGAGCCGCAACTGCCCCCGGAGCCGCAACTGGCCCCGGAGCCCGAGCTCGACCTGCTGGCTGCTGGCTATCACAGCGACCCGCATCGCCTCCTTGGCCTCCACGGCACCACCGTCTATGCCCTGCGGCCGGGAGCCCAGAGCATGCGGGTGATCACCGAGGACGGGTCGGCGGTGGCGATGAGCCAGGTGAGACAGACCGGGATCTGGCAGGCGGACCTCGGAGAGACCGAGGTCGGGCCCTACCAGTTCGAGGCCACGTTCGAGGACGGGAACCGCCTGCGCTGGGCCGATCCCTATCGGTGCTGGCCGACGGTGGGCGAGGTCGACCTCCATCTGATGGGCGAGGGTCGCCACCGCCGTCTCTGGGAGGTGCTGGGCTCCCACTGGCGACGCCATGAGGGAGCCCAGGGCACTGCTTTCGCCGTCTGGGCCCCCAACGCCCGGGCCGTACGGGTGGTGGGCGACTTCAACGCCTGGGACGGGCGGGTCAACCCCATGCGCTCGCTGGGTGCCAGCGGTGTCTGGGAGCTGTTCGTGCCCGGCGTGGAGCCTGGAGCCCGCTACAAGTACGAGCTGTTGACCACGGCCGGCCATCTCCTGACCAAGGCCGACCCCATGGCTCGACGGGCCGAATTGCCCCCGGGCACGGCCAGCATGGTGGCCGCCCCGCCCGAGCACCGCTGGGCCGATGGAGTCTGGCTGGAGACCCGAGATCAGTCCAGCCTCCTGGACCAGCCCATGGCGGTCTACGAGGTGAACCTGGGCTCGTGGCGGCGCTGCCCCGACGACCACGACCGCTCGCTGACCTACACCGAGCTGGCCGAGCAGCTTCCCGACTATGTGGCCGACCTCGGCTTCACCCACGTGGAGCTCATGCCGGTGGCGGAACACCCGTTCGGGGGCAGTTGGGGCTACCAGGTAACGTCATATTTCGCGCCTACGTCTCGCTACGGGAGCCCGGACGAGTTTAGGGCGCTGGTCGACGCATTCCATCAGCGAAATATTGGCGTCCTGGTGGACTGGGTCCCTGCCCACTTTCCCCGGGACGACTGGGCGCTGGCCCGCTTCGACGGCACTGCCCTGTACGAGCACGAGGACCCCAGGAAGGGCACGCAGCCGGACTGGGGCACCCTGGTGTTCAACTTCGCCCGCAACGAGGTCCGCAACTTCCTCCTGGCCAACGCCTTGTACTGGATGGAGGAGTTCCACATCGACGGGCTGCGGGTGGATGCAGTGGCGTCCATGCTGTACCTGGACTACTCCCGCAAGGAGGGGGAGTGGCTGCCCAATGTCTTCGGGGGCCGAGAGAACCTGGAGGCGGTCTCATTCATGAAGGAGCTCAACCAGGTGGTCTACGCCGAGCACCCGGGCGCGGCCATGGTGGCCGAGGAGTCGACCGCCTGGCCGGGAGTGTCCCGTCCGACCTACCTCGGTGGCCTGGGCTTCGGCTTCAAGTGGAACATGGGTTGGATGCACGACACCCTCGAGTACTTCTCCAAGGACCCGATACACCGTCGCTATCACCATCACGACCTGACCTTTGGGATGCTCTACGCCTTCAGCGAGAATTTTATCCTGCCCCTGTCACACGACGAGGTGGTCCACGGCAAGGGGTCGCTGCTGGCCAAGATGCCCGGCGATCGCTGGCA
Organism: Acidimicrobiales bacterium; assembly: GCA_003244275.1. Lineage (GTDB taxonomy): Bacteria > Actinomycetota > Acidimicrobiia > Acidimicrobiales > QHCF01 > QHCF01. Next base: position 987 of record QHCF01000114.1, on the reverse strand, counting down.
GCAGCTGGCCAACCTGCGGGCCATGCTGGCCTGGATGTGGGCCCATCCCGGCAAGCAATTGGTTTTCATGGGAGCCGAGCTGGCCCAGGAGGGGGAGTGGTCGCATGACCACAGCCTGGACTGGCACCTGCTGGAGGAACCGGGGCACCGGGGCGTCTGGGAACTGGTGCGCAACCTCAATCGGGCCTACCGGGAGCTGCCGGCACTGTGGGAGGTCGATTTCGCGGGCGACGGCTTCCGCTGGATCGACGCCAGCGACCGGGAGAACAACGTGTTGTCCTTCATGCGCTCAGGTGCCAGCGGGACACCCCCGGTGGTGTGCGTGGCCAACCTGTCGCCGGTCCCCCGCCATCCCTACCGGATCGGCCTCCCGGTGGGCGGCCGGTGGCGGGAGGCGCTCAATACCGACGCCCTGGGCTTTGGAGGCAGCGGAGTGGGCAACCTGGGCGAGGCCTGGGCCAACGACGCCAGCTGGCACGGACTGCCCTTCTCGGCCGAGCTGGTACTGCCGCCCCTGGGAGTGCTCTGGCTGGTGCCGGAGGATTAGGTCGGAGCGGGAGCCGGGGCGGACGGAGCGGCGACGGGGACGGGCGACGCCGGGGAGACGGCTCGCAGCTCCTCGGCCGCCTGCTCGGGGGGGACGATGTTGATGAACACGCCGGTCCCCAGCTCGAAGCCGGCCAGGGTGGTGATCTTGGGCCAGATGTGGGCGTGCCAGTGGAAGGCCCCCGACGGCCGGTACGGGGCCGAGTGGAATACCAGGTTGTAGGCCACGTCACCCAAGCGCTGGCGTAGCTGGCCGACAGCCGTGCGAACGGCGTGGCCCACCCCGGCCAGGTCAGCCGGAGAGCTGCGGTGCAGGTGAGGACCGTGCACCCGGGGGATTATCAGCATCTCGAAGGGTACGCCGCTCCAGAACGGGCAGATCACCACCGCCTGGTCGTCGGAGTGCACGACGCGGTACCCGAGCTCGGCCTCGGCCTCGGC
>QHCF01000117.1 GCA_003244275.1 Acidimicrobiales bacterium | reverse complement strand
CACTTCTGGGCCCTGGCCATCCGCTACCGGGAGGACTACGCCGCTGCCGACGTGCCCATGCTCCCGGTCGTGGCCTCCTTCGCGGAGACGGCCCGCAAGATCGTGCTCTATACCGTGATCCTGTGGGTGCTCACTCTGGTGTTCTGGCCGGTGGGGCAGATGGGCGACCTCTACCTGGCGGCGGCCATCGTCCTCGGCGGGGTCTTCACCTGGAAGGCCACCCGGCTTGCCGCCGACGGTACCCCCGAGCGAGCCATGCGCCTGTTTGGCTGGTCGATCACCTACGTGACCCTTCTGTTCGCAGCCATGGCGGTTGACCAGTTGATCCGTTGAGCCAGGCGCCTCCCGAGTCGATCGGGTCGAGGGGTGCTGTATAGAGTCCGCCGGAATGACTGTGACCGATACGACCGAGGCCACCGAGGAGGAGGTCACCGCCGCAGAGGCGCCGGCAACACCTGCCCCGTGGCCGCCGGCTACCGACCACAAGGTCGTCGGCACCCTGTTCGTGGTCCTCGGCATCGTCTTCCTGGTCGTCGCCGGCGTGCTCGCCGCCGTCATGCGGGCCCAGCTCAGCGGGCCCGACACCGGTGTGGTGACCGACAGCACCTACCGTCAGCTGTTCACCCTGCACGGCACGCTCGGCGTGTTCGGTTTCCTGGGCCCGGTCTGGGTGGGCGTGGCCACGGCCGTGGTACCCCTCCAGATCGGAGCTGCCCGCCTGGCCTTCCCCCGCCTCCAGGCCCTGGCCCTGTGGCTGGTAGTGGCGGGCGGGGGGATGATGATCGCCTCGCCGTTCGCCAGCGGGGGCAAGGTCATCAGCGGATGGGCGTTGTCCACGCCCATCCCCGAGGGCCGGGCCTTCCGGGGCGAGTCGGCCGACCTGGCCGTCCTGGGCCTGGGCCTGGTGGCCACCGCCCTGGTGCTGGCGGGCGCCAACCTGGTGGTGACTGTGATCAAGATGCGCGCACCCGGGCTGAGCTTGCGGCGGACGCCGCTGTTCTCCTGGTCGGTGCTGGTGTCGGGCTCGGTGCTTATCCTGGCCCTGCCGGTGCTGGTCGGCGCCCTCGTGATGCTCTTCGTAGACCGCCACTACAACGGGAGCATCTTCAATGGCTTCACGGGCTCCGGCGGCGGCGACTCCCTCCTGTGGCCTCGGCTGTTCTGGTTTGCCGCCTACCCCACCCTGTGGGCGTTCCTGATTCCCGGCCTGGGAGTGGCGGCCGAGATCGTGCCCGTCTTCGCCCGCCGCCGTCTGTTCTCCCATCGACGGGCTACCGCCGCGTTGGGCGCGCTCGGCGTGCTCGCCTTCGCCGGCTGGGGCAGCCAGGTGGCCAGCTTGTCACGGGCCCGGGGGATGTTCGCGGTCGGCGCCCTGCTGGTTCTGGCTCCGGTGGCCTCGGTTGCCCTGAACCTGGTGGCTACCGCCGGCTCGGGCCTGCGGGAGGCGACGGTACGGGCGGCCGAGCTGTTCACCGCCCCCATGGCCTATATGGCCGGGTTCCTGGTGGTGCTGGCCTTGGGCCTGGCCGGTGCCGCCGTGGCGGCCGTAGGGTCGAGCACCATCGCCGCTCGCGACTACTGGCAGGTGGCCACCCAACACACGCTGTTCTTCGGTGCTTCCACCTTGGCCGCGGTCGCCGCCCTCGCCTACTGGGCGCCCAAGCTCTGGGGGCGCCATCTGTCGGAGAAAGCGGCCCTGCTGGCCGCCACGCTTCTCGCCGGTGGGATGCTGGTGAGTGGCCTGGCCATGTTCGTGCTCGGTTACCAGGAGATGCATGTGCACGTCGCCACCTACGCCTCCGACGACCGCTTTCGCCCCGCCAACCTGGTCGCCACCGCGGGTGCTGTCCTCACTGCCCTGGGCTTCGTGGTCTTCGTGTCTGATCTGGCCCTGAGCGTGGTCGGTCGCCGGGGCAGGGCCGCCGGAGCCGATCCCTGGGGCGGCCACACCCTGGAATGGGCCACGTCGTCGCCACCGCCCTCCTACAACTTCGACCGGCTCCCCGAGATCCGCTCGGAGGCCCCCGTGCTCGACCTGCGTGTTGCCGCCCAGCTCGGATCCGAGGGCAACGGCTGATGGCGGTCACCGCCCCCGACCGGGCTGCGGTCCCCTCGGCCACCGGGCATGGCGCCTCGCCGTTGGCGCTACCCACCGGTGCCAGGGTGGAGCCTCTGCCCGCCGGGCGACCACCGGGCACCACCCTGCTGGGGATGAAGCTGCTGCTGGCGGCCGATGCCATGGTGCTGGTGACCATGCTGGTGGCCTACTTCACGGTGAAGGGCGGCTCGCCGGCGTGGCCTGCCCCCGGCGTGAAGCTCAGCACCTACCTGCCCACCGTCGTCACCATCACGGTGGCCATGTCGGCGGCGTCGGTGGCCTGGATGGTCTTCGCCGTCCGCCGCAACGATCAGCGCAACGCTTTCTCGGCTGCGGTGCTCACCGTGATCCTGGGCCTGGCCATCGCCAACGCCCAGTGGTACTCCATGGTCCACGCCGGCTTCGGGCCCTCCAAGCACGCCTACGCCACCCTCTATGACCTGCTCATCGGTTTCCACCTCGTCCATGTCGTAGTCGGCATCGTGGCCGTGATGGTGGTGGCGGCGCAGACGGTGGCCGGCCACTACGGCCGTGACGACCACGACCCGGTGGCCGCCGCGGCCTTGTTCTGGCAGTTCGGCAACGTCACCTGGCTCAGCGTGATGACCGCCCTGTTCCTCCTGAGTCGTCATGCCCACAAGTAGCGAAGTGGTGTCGCCTTGCTGACGCAGTCGGCCAAGGTCGACCTGGCGCTCTCCGGGTTGGCGTTGGTGGCCGCCCTTGCCTACGGCATCTCCACCGGCGAGCGCGACGGCGTGCTCATGCTCCTGGGCCTGGT
>QHCF01000106.1 GCA_003244275.1 Acidimicrobiales bacterium | reverse complement strand
GGCTCCCGTGTCTGAGGCTCCCGCGGCGGCAGATCCGGTAGCCGCCGTTCCTGCCGCGGCCGATGCGCCAGCCTCGTCGGCACCGGTGGCCGACCCTCCGGCTGGGACCTGAGATGGCCAATATCAGCGCCCGGGACATACAGGTCCTGCGCCAGACCACCGGAGCCGGGATGCTCGATTGCAAGCGAGCCTTGGAGGCGTGCCAGGGTGATGCTGAGGCGGCCCGCCAGTGGCTGCGGGAGAAGGGCCTCACGCGCGCCAGCGGGGGCGAGGCCAGGGAGGCCAACCAGGGGGCGGTGGCGGTCTGCGGCGTCGGTGGGGCGGCGGCCATCGTCGAGTTGCGTTGTGAGACCGACTTCGTGGCCAAGGCTCCGGAATTTGTGCACCTTACCGAGGAGCTGGCCCGGCTGGGGGCGGCTCAAGGAGAGCAGGCCATCTCTGAGCATCAAGGTGAGGTTGATGCCCTGCGGATCAGCCTCAAAGAGGCTGTCTCGGTCGGTCGGGTGGTGCGCTTCGAGCCGGTCGAGGGAGCGGTGATGGGTACCTACCTCCACATCCAGAGCGAGCGCGGTGTGAATGCGGTGGTGGTGGAGGTGACCGGAGGATCACCGGAATTGGCTCATGAGATTGCCGTGCACGTCGCCTTTGCCCGTCCGGCTTTCCTGTCACGCCAAGATGTCCCGGCCGAACAGGTGGCGGCCGAACGGAGCACCCTCGAGACCCTCAGCCGCAACGAAGGCAAGCCCGAGGCGGCCATGGACAAGATCGTGGAGGGTCGGATGAGGGGCTGGTTCGCAGAGCGCTGCCTGCTGGATCAGGCCTATGTCCGAGACGAGAAGTCAACAGTGGCCCAGCACCTTGGCTCGGCCCGGGTGACTCGCTTTGCCCAGGTGGTGGTGGGGTCGTCCTGAGCACTCAGCCCGGGCCCTTGCCGGCCGCCACCGCCGTTCCCCGGTGGCGCCGGATCGTTCTCAAGATGTCGGGGGAGGCCCTGGCCAGTGCGGCCTCGGACGAGACCATTGACGCCGCGGTGGTGGAGCGGGTGGCCGCCGAGGTGGCCGAGGCCCGGGCCGAGCTGGACGTAGAGCTGGCCATCGTGGTTGGCGGCGGAAACATCTGGCGGGGTACCGACGGTGCTGGAGCAGGAATCGACCGCGCCACCTCGGACACCATGGGCATGCTGGCCACCGTCATCAATGCCCTTGTGCTCCAGGACGCCATCGAGCGCCAGGGCCAGCCGACCCGGGTCCTGTCGGCCATTCAGATGGCAGAGGTGGCCGAGCCGTACATCCGTCGTCGGGCCATCCGCCACCTGGAGAAGGGGCGAGTGGTCATCTTCGCGGCCGGCATGGGCAACCCCTACTTCACCACCGACACCCCGGCGGCCCTGCGGGCGGCCGAGATCGAGGCCGAGGCCATCCTCAAAGGGACTCACTCTGGAGTCGACGGCGTATACACCGCCGACCCCAAGCTCGATCGAGGGGCTACCCGATTCGAGGAGATCAGCTTCATGGAGGTCGTGTCGCGGGACCTGCGGGTAATGGACCTGACCGCCATCACGTTCTGCAAGGACAACCAGCTGCCGATCCTGGTATTTGACCTGATGCGTCCCGGCAACATCCGCCGCGCCCTTATGGGTGAGGCGGTCGGTACGCTTATCCGGTGATGGACGATGACTCCCTGGCAGAGGTGGCCCTGGCCGAGTGCCGGGAGAAGATGGTCAAGGCCGTCTCGCACGCCCGCTCTGAGTTTGCCGGGGTCCGAACCGGGCGTCCGGCGCCGGTCCTGGTCGAGAAGCTGAGGATCGATTGCTACGGGGGCGAGGCTCCCCTCCAGCAACTGGCGGGCGTGACTGTACCCGAGGGCCGTCTGCTGGTCATCACCCCGTATGACAAGGGCCTCATCAAGGCCATCGAGAAGGCCATTCTCCAGTCAGACCTGGGGATCAACCCCTCCAACGACGGTCAGGTCATCCGTCTGGTCTTTCCGGCCCTCACCGAGGAGCGGCGCCGGGAGCTGGTGAAGGTGGTGAGACACAAGGCCGAGGAGGCCCGGGTGGCGGTACGCAACCTACGCCGAGCCGGTCGCCACGACCTCGAGGGCTGGGACCGAGATGGTGACATCTCATCCGACGAGCTGGAGAGAGGCGAGAAGGACCTCGAGAAGCTCACTCACGATCATGTGAACGAGATCGACAAGCTCCTGACGCACAAGGAGCAGGAGCTACTCGACATCTGACCCACAGGCGAGAAGCCCGGGGAGGGACCAGTGGACGACGACATTCAAGGCCAGGAGAATGACCAGCAGGCAGGCAGCGGGAGGGGAACCCCCCGTCCGAGAGGTGAAGGCGTGCGCATCATTGGTGCCGAGGAGGCGGCCGCGGCGGTGGAGGCCGGCCAGGTAGCCGGCCGCCGGCCTGAGAACGAACCTCGCTACGGTGACGTGCCGGCCCCTCCGGCCGGCCCTCGGGCACCCCATCGCTTCCCACTCCCGGATTCCGTGGACCCAGCCGCCGTGCCCCATCCTCCTCTGGCCAGTGACCCCGCGCCCGAACGCGGGCGGCGCCTCCAAGGCATCACACGCGTCTACCAGTCCGACCGACCTGGTCCGGGGGATGACGTGTTCCGACCCGGGGCGTCTTCGACGAGCCCAGTAATCCCGGTGATTCGCCCCAGAGACCCTGCGGGCCGCTCGGCCGACCCGGTGCCACCAGCGGGGGACCCCGCACCGACCCCCGCGGACTATGTGGCCGGTCCGCAAGGCAATCTGGCCGGTCCGCAAGGCGGACTGCCCGGTCCGCAAGGCAATGTCGCCGGTCCGGGCGACAACCTGGCCGGACCGGGAGGCGACTGGACGGCCCCGGCCAACCCGGTAGAAGACGTGCGAGCCGCTTCGCGAGGGGACCTCGATGACTGGACGGCGCTGGCTGGTCCGGCTGACCCAGGCCGGGCACCCGGTCGGGCCACGCCCCCAGTCACGTCCGACCCGGCTTATCGTCGGTCACAGGACGACATCACACCCGTCGCCCAGGGCAGCGGTACTACCGGATGGCCGGCTTCCCGGTCGTTTGGCGAGGGCCAGCCACCCGAGATGCTCCAGTGGACCGATCCGCCCACCGGAGAAGCCCCCAGCATCCTCACCGATGAGCCGACCGGCGAGGCCGACGACCTCCGGGCCTGGTCTGGACTGGTTGGTCGTGGGTCCCGCCGGCGGGGTCGCCCCGCCAGTTGGGAGCCGGAGGGCAACGAACCGGCGACGCCGGCTGACGATCCGACGGAGCTGGGCGTCTCCGAACAACCTGGCGACCACCCGGGCGCCGACCCGACCATGTTGTTCGACGAAGAGGACAACCCCGGACCAGCCAGGAGGTGGCCACCCGGCCTTCCCAGCCAGGTCGGGAGCCCCATGCCAGGGCCAGCCCTTGGAAACACCCCAGCGGGGCCCAGCCAGCTCGACGAGGCGCCAGTCGAGTCTCCAGAGGGAGGCCAGCCGCCACGCCCCCGGCGCATCCGCAGTGGTCGTCAGGCGCCTGCCGCCTCTAGCCTGCTGGCACCGGGCGATCGCCGCCAGGACATGGGTGTGCGGTTGGCCACCGGGCTGGGGATCCTCATCTTGACCCTCGCCCTGTTCAAGGTCGGTCCGCTGCCCAGCTTCGTGCTGGCCCTGGTGGTGGTGGTGTTGGCCGCCGCCGAGGGATTCGCCGTCCTGCACCAGGCCGGCCACCGGCCGGCTACCCTCCTCGGTCTCACGGCTACCGCCGGCCTCATGATCGCCGCCTACCTCAAGGGTGAGACGGCTGTTCCCCTCGTCTTTGCCCTCATGGTGGGCTTCACCCTGCTGTGGTACCTGGCCGGGGTGGTTCGCGCCCGTCCCACCGTCAACGCGGCCATCACCTGGCTGGGGTTCTTGTGGGTGGGTTTCCTGGGCTCGTTCGCCGCCCTGCTCCTCAATCCACGGATCTTTCCCAACCGCCATGGTGTGGCCTTCCTTTTGGGTGCACTCCTGGCCGTGATGGGCCACGACATTGGGGCTTGGCTGATCGGTGGCCGGTTCGGCAGGCATCCCCTCGTTCCGGCCATCAGCCCCAACAAGACATGGGAGGGACTCATTGGCGGGATGGCCTGCGCCATCCTGGTCTCAGTGATCGTGACCAGCCAGGTCCACCCATGGGACTTCTCGCGGGCCGCCGCTCTGGGCCTGGTGGTGGCGGTGGTCGCTCCTCTGGGCGACCTCTGCGAGTCCATGATCAAGCGGGACCTTGGCATCAAGGACATGGGTTCACTGCTTCCTGGCCACGGAGGCATGCTGGATCGGATCGATGCCCTCCTGTTCGTCCTGCCGGCCACCTATTACCTCGTTCGCCTGCTGAAGATCGGCTGATCCTGGTGCCGACAACTCTGAGCCTGGTCGGCTCTACCGGTTCCATCGGCACCCAGGCCGTCGACGTCATCAGGGCTGCCCCTGACCGTTACCGGGTCGTGGCCATCGGCGCCCATCGCTCGGTCAAGGAACTGGCCGCCCAGGCAGTCGAGCTGCGTCCCCAGCAGGTGGCCATTGCCGACTCCAGCCTGGCCGGCCAGCTGGCCGAGGCGCTGCCGCCCGGGATCGAGGTGCTGGCCGGACCGGAGGCCATGGCGGCCATCACGGGCAGGCCGGCGAAGCCCACGACCCCATTGACGACGGTGTCGGCCGTCTCGGCGATGGCCGCCATGGCCTCCGGT
>QHCF01000003.1 GCA_003244275.1 Acidimicrobiales bacterium | reverse complement strand
CGACGCCGAGAAGGACCGGCTGCTGGGTGACGCATGGATGCTCCTGCATCCCGCCTCGGTGGAGGGCTGGGGCCTGGTGGTGATGGAGGCGGCTGTCTGCCATACCCCCACGCTCGCCTTCGACGTTGCCGGCCTGCGTGACTCGGTGGTCGACGGCCACACCGGCACCCTGGTCCGGACCGAGGACGAGTTCGTCGCGGCCTGGGCTCACCTGGCCGGCGCCCACGAGGAGCGCCGGGCCTTCGGCCGCCAGGCCGCCCTCAGGGCTGCTGAGTTCTCGTGGTCGCGCACCGTCGACCTGTTCTCCGAAGTCGGCGAGGAGGCCCTGGCGTGGCCTGGCGGTGTTCCCCGCTCAAGGTTGACGGTCCCACGGGCTGAGTGGCCCGAACACAACGGCCGGCCATGACCAGTGGTGACGGCCTGGGCCGGTCGCTGCGGCTGGCCCGTGCCTTCCGGTACGAGCAGAGCGAGCCTGAGCGCTTCTACCGGGCCCTGGCGGAGGACTCCGTGACCCAGGTGTCACACCACGCCGACCTTGCCGGGGCATGGGTGCTCGATGTGGGCGGGGGCCCAGGATGGTTCCACGCCGCCTTCACACTGGCCGGGGCTCGCTACTGCGTGGTGGAGCGCGACCGCCGGGAGGCCGCCGACCGGAGACCCGGCGCCAACCCGCCCACCGTCGTGGCGGATGGCTCCGCCCTGCCGGTCCGCCACGGCGCATTCGACGTCTGCTTCTCGTCCAACGTGCTCGAGCACGTGCCTCGTCCCTGGCGGTTCCTCGACGAGCTGGTGAGCGCGGTGCGCGGGGGCGGCATCGTCTTCTGCGCCTTCACTAACTGGCTGTCGCCGTGGGGTGGCCACGAGACCTCGCCGTGGCACCTCCTGGGTGGCGAGCGGGCGGCGCGGCGCTACGAGCAGCGCTACGGGCGGCCACCCAAGAACCGCATCGGTCGCAGCCTCTTCCCGGTGCACGTCGGCGAGGTCCTGCGCTGGGCCCAGGCCAACCCCACCGTCGACCTGGTCGACGCCTGGCCCCGCTACTACCCCAAGTGGTGCCGACGCGTCGTGTCGGTGCCCGGGCTGCGGGAGCTGGCCACCTGGAACCTGGCCATCGTGCTGCGCCGCCGGTGAAGACGCCGACCACGGCGTTGGGGCCAGACAGGCCGGCGGCGGCGCGGCCCGTCCGGCCCTCACCGGAGGGTGGCGATGACCGCCCCCCGGGGCAGGCAGGCGCCCGTCGGGTGCCCCGGTGGGCGGTGGCAGCGAGCAGCGCCATGCTGATGGCCGCCTGCCTGGCCCAGTCCCCGGGTCGCATCACCGCCGACACCAAGCTCGACCTGGCCGTCGACCCCCTGCACCTCCTGGGCCGGGTGTTGCACCTATGGGACCCCAGGGCCGGCTTCGGCCAGCTCCAGAACCAGGCCCAGGGTTACCTGTTCCCGATGGGCCCCTTCTTCGCCCTGGCCCGGGCTGTCGGCCTGCCCACCTGGACGGCGCAGCGGCTGTGGATCGGACTCCTGCTCGCCGTGGCCTGTGCCGGTGCCATCCGCCTGGCCGACGAGCTGACCATCGGCAACCGGGCTACGAGGGTGGCCGGGGGCCTGGCCTACGCCTTGTCTCCCTATGTCGTCATCCTCGTCGGCCCCCTCTCCGGCCTGGTGCTGCCGGCCGCCCTGGCCCCGTGGGCTGTCATCCCTCTGGTGCGCGGCTCGCGGTCGGGCCCACCGGCCACCGCCGCCGCTCGCTCGGGCGTGGCCATCGCCCTCATGGGCGCGGTGAACGCGGGAGCAACCATAGGGGCCCTCGCCCTGCCGGCTCTGTGGCTAGCCACCCGCCGGTCCGGCCCCCGGCGGCGAGCCCTGGCACGTTGGTGGCTGCTGGCGGTGGCGCTGACGTGCGCGTGGTGGCTGGGCAGTGGCCTCGTCGAGGGCCGGTACGGGTTCGACTTCCTCCGCTACATCGAGCGGGCCAGCTCCACGACGAGCACCGACTCGGTGCCACAGGCTGTCCGCGGCACGGCCAACTGGCTGGCCCACTACCTGTTCGGAGGCCGACCGTGGTGGAGGGGGGGGTGGGAGCTAGTGGCCACGCCCGCCGCCATCCTGGCCAGTGCCGCCCTGGCCGCCGCCGGCCTGGCCGGGCTGGCCGCTCCGGGTCTGGGCGAGCGCCGGTTTCTCGTGCTCAGCCTGGTGCTGGGCGTGACCGTCACTGCCGCAGGCTACGCCGGCCCCCTGGGAGGGCCGCTGGCCGGCCCCGTCCGCCACCTCCTCGACGGACCCCTCGAGGTGTTCCGCAGCGTGAACAAGTTCGGCCCCCTTGTGGCCCTGCCCCTTGCGCTCGGGCTGGCCCACGGGCTCAGCCGCCTCCGGTTCGTCGGCCGGGAGGTCCCACTCACGGCCGCGCTAGTCGGACTGCTCCTGGCGGCGACCGCGATTCCCATGCTCAAGGGCGACCTGCTCCCCGAGGGCACCTTCACCCGGGTGCCGGACTACTGGAGCCAAGCCTCGAGGTGGCTGGCCGCCCGCTCTGGCGGTGACCGAGCTCTGTTGTTGCCAGCCAGCGGGTTCGGTGACTATCAGTGGGGACGAGCCCTCGACGAGCCCTTCGAGCCCCTAGCCCGGTCACCATGGGCGGTCCGCAACCAGGCGCCACTCGGATCCGTGGGGCTCACACGCCTGCTCGACGCGGTCGAGCAACGCTTAGTGTCGGGCCGGCCCACGCCCGGGCTGGCCACCGGGCTGGCCCGTGCCGGCGTTCGCTATGTGGTGGAGCGTAACGACCTCGATTGGCAGCGGGCCGGAGCGCCCAGCCCTACCCAGGTTCGGGCGGTCCTGGCCGCGTCCCAGGGCATGCACAAGGTGATCAGCTTTGGCCCCGAGGTACCCACTGACGCTGGCGAGGGCACCGTGGCGGGCAGCTCTCACCCTGCTCTCGACGTGTACCAGGTGGATAGCTCCGTCGAGCGGGCGGTGAGCTACCCCGTCGAGGGCACGACCGTGCTCAGCGGCGGCCCCGAGAGCCTGCTGCAGCTCGGAGACCGGGACGCTCTCACCGGCGCGGTAGTGCTGGCCGGCGATCCCCTTCCCGCCGGAGACGGCGCCCTGCGCTGGGCCGATACCGACGGGCTGCAGCGCCGCGACGTGAACGTCGGGCTCGTCCACGACTCCGGCTCCTACGTTCTCACCGCCGGCGAGGTCGCCCCAGGCGGAGGCGCCACCCGAGACCGGCTGCCAGTGGCCGGTCCTAGCCACCAGACGGTGGCCGTTATGGAGGGCGCGGCGGCGGTTTCGGCGTCCTCCTACGCCACCGCCGTGGCCCCTCATCCCGAGGCCCAGCCCATGGCCGCCTTCGACGGTGACCCCGCCACCGCCTGGCAGTCGGGGTCGGTGGGCTCGTCGGAGGGCCAGTGGGTGGAGCTGACACTCGACCGGCCCCGTACCTTGGCAACCGTCACCGTCCGGCTCCTCGACCCTGCGCGCGGCGCGCCGCGACCGACCTTCTTGCGCCTCAACACCGACGCCGGGGTCGTCGACCGCCCGGTGGCCGACACCGAGGCGCCCCAGACCCTGGCTCTGGCGATGGGGCCGACCCGCCGGCTGCGGGTCACCCTGCTCGGCGTGGTCGGTGAGGGGGACCCGACGTCGCTGGCCCGGGCCGGCCTACGGGAAGTGGCACTGCCAGGCGTCGATGTCGCCCGTCCTCTGGCCGTGCCCGGCGACGAGCTCAAGGCCTTCTCTGCCCCCTCCGCCCCGCCGCCGCTCTTCGCCTTTGACCGCTCCGTAGCCGCCTCCGGCCAGGTACTGCGCGCCGACGAACAGGACCGCCTCGACCGAATCTTCGTCGTCCCCGCAGCGGCCCGCTTCGACCTGTCGGGCACCGTGCGGGCCCAACCGGGCCCCGCCCTCGACGGCCTGTTGGGCTCGCTCTCCTCGGCGCCGTCGCCCCCTGACGGCACCGTGGTGGACCTACCCTGCGGGCAGGGACCAGCGCTGAGCGTGGACGGTACCGACGTACCCACCCGGCTGTCGGCCACCATTGGTGACCTCCGCCAGGGGCGGGAGCTGGCCTTCTTTGCGTGCGGAGGGCCCCTCGATCTCGTGCCGGGCACCCATCGCCTGCAGACGTCACTGGGCGTTGCCCTCCCGGTGCTGTCGGCGACGCTCAGCGGGCAGGGATGGACGTCGGCTGGCCCCCCGTGGCCGCCCCGGCTCACCACCATGAACCAGTGGGACACCGTCCACCGGATGGTGACCGTTGGCCCTGGGGCGGCCTCCGTCCTGGCCGTCGACGAGAACCTCAACGCGGGGTGGACGGCCACCCTGGGCGGCCGCCGCCTCCGACCCCTCCGGCTCGACGGTTGGCGACAGGGTTGGGTGGTGCCGGCCGGTGCCGGGGGCCGCATCGACCTGCGCTTCGAGCCCGACCACGCCTACCGGGCCGCTCTGGCCCTGGGAGCGGTGGCCCTTGTGGTGCTCGGGCTACTGGCGTGGGGGCGCCCGCGCCGGCGCGGTGTGGACCTACCACCTACCGAGACGGCAGAGCGCTCGTGGCCGCCGATGGTGGCTGCGGGGGTCGGCCTGTTCGCTGTCGGCGGACCGGTGGCGCTGGTCACCCCTGCCGCCCTGCTCGGCCTACAGACGCGAGCCGACGGTGGCCCGGCCCCTTGGTGGGTCGACGAGCGGTTGCCGGCCGTGGTGGCAGGGGTGGCCTTCCTGGGGGCGGGGTTGATCGAAGCGGCCCATCCCGCCCTCGGGCCGGCCAGCCGTGCCGGCGCCTTCGGGTGGGCGGCCCAGCTCGACGGCCTCATAGCCATCGGCGCGGTGGCCGCCACCCTCGGCCGCTCAGGGGGCCGCTCGGGC
>QHCF01000147.1 GCA_003244275.1 Acidimicrobiales bacterium | reverse complement strand
CCTCGCGGACAAATCCGCGCTTGCCCGAGCGCACGTGGCGGCGGTGGCAGTTCGCCTCAAACCTCTATTCCTGGGCGGGGAGGTCGCCAGCTGTGGGATCGTTGACTTGGAGATGCTCTTCAGCGCCCGGAGCACGACGGACTACCTGGCCATACTCGCCGACAGGCATAGCCTTCCCCGCGTCGAGGTCGGTGGAGCTGGAATCGAGCGAGCGATCGAGGTCCAGACCGCCTTGGCGCGCAAGGGCCACCATCGTGGAGTCATCATCCCGGACCTGCTGATTGCGGCAACGGCGGAGACCGCCGAGCTTTGCGTGCTGCACTACGACCACGATTTCGAGTTGATCGCCGAGGTGACTGGCCAGCCCGTGGAATGGGTGGTGCCTCAAGGCAGCATCTCTTGACATCGGGGCCGGTGGGGACGAGCGCCCCTGCTTATGCGGCCAGATCGAAGACCGCCTCGCGTGTCGCTATCGGCAAAGTCCCCCCTCCGACACTCGCAGTTCCTCCACGGGCCTCCAAAGACCGAGTGGCGGTCACCTTCGTCGCCCAGGTCTTCGCTGCTTGACCGTATCGAGGCGGCCCGGGCCGCCCAGGCGCCGTGGTGTGCTACGTGTCGGCGGTCACGAGTGCGATGGCGAAGCCGTCGTATCCCTTGCTGCCCACGGTTTGGATGGCGGTGGCGCTCACCCGAGGCTCGCCCGCCATGAGCTGGTTCAGCCGGCGAACACCCTGAATGCTTGGATCGTCGCTGGCCTGGTCGACGATTTCGCCGTTGCGCACGACGTTGTCGACGATGATCACGGTGCCCGGCCTGGAAAGCCGAAGGGCCCAGGCGAAGTATTCGGGAATGTTGGCCTTGTCGGCATCTATGAACACCAGGTCGAACGGGCCATCTCCCTCAGCGTGGAGTTGCGTCAACGAGTCCAGCGCTGGTCCGAGGCGGACCTGGACCGCCTGGCTCAGGCCGGCACGCGCCACGTTGGCCCGCGCCACATCCGCGTGGCTGTGTTCGATCTCCAAGGTGATCAGCCGACCGTCAGGAGGCAGGGCCCGGGCCAGCCAGATGGCGCTGTACCCACCCAGCGTGCCAATCTCGAGGATGGCTCGTGCCTGGCAGAGCCGCGCCAGCAGGCCCAGGAGCTTGCCTTGGTTGGGCGACACCTGGATCGCCGGCAGTCCGGCCGCCGAGCTGGCCTGCAGGGCAGCATCCAGCACAGGATCGGAACCCACCAGTACATCGACGATGTAGCGGTCGACAGCGGTCCACCGGTCCTCACTCATGCGGTCTTCACTCATAGTCACATCATGGTCGATTGGCCGGCCGATCACATTGGGTTCTCTACGCCGAGACCGGGTCACCCGGCCGGGGGTGTCAGTCTGAACGGCTGGAGCGGCGGGGCCGGGATGCGATCCAACTCAGAGCGGCCTCCAGGTCGGGGCCTTCCAGCGTCTCTTGGTCCACCAGGGCAGCGGCCATGTCGTCCAGGGAAGGTCGGTGCGCCCTCAGCACTCCAGTCGCCGCCCGTCGGCTCTCTTCCAGGATCCGGCGGACCTCGCCGTCAAGCTGTTCGAGTGTTGGTTGGGAGACGTCTCCGCTGGTCAGGTAATCCCGCCCCAGGAATACCTCCCGGTCCTCATGCAGGACGCGCACCGGTCCCACGGCCTCACTCATGCCGAAGCGGCCGGCCAGGTCCCGGGCCCAGGCGGTGGCCCGCTCGAGGTCAGCCTCGGCACCGGTGGATGGCTCACCGAAGACCAGCTCCTCGGCCGCCAAGCCGGCCAGGGCCACCGCCAATTGGACCTCGATCGTGCTGCGTCGGCGTACGGATCCGTCCTCTGATCCGGTGACGGTGGCCAGGTGGCCGATCCCCCTTCCTCGGGCCACGATGGATACCTTGCGCACGGCGCCCGCTTTGCCCAGCGCGGCCGCCACCACGGCGTGGCCGGCCTCGTGGTAGGCGACCGTGTACATTTCCTCATCCGACAGCAGCCGACCCCGGCGTCTGGGCCCGGACAAGATTCGCTCGGCTGCCTCCTCGAGGTGGGTTCGGCCGATGACGGTGGCCTGCTCACGCACGGCCAGCAGGGCCGCCTCATTGACCAAGTTGGCCAGGTCTGCTCCAGTGAATCCGGGGGTAGCCCGGGCCACCAAGGCCAGGTCCGTCTCGGCATCCACTAGGCGGCGGCCCCGGGCGTGAAGGGTCAGGATGTCCAGGCGTCCCTCCACGTCGGGTCGATCGACCGTGACCTGGCGGTCGAAGCGGCCCGAGCGCATCAGGGCCGGGTCCAAGATGTCGGGGCGGTTGGTAGCGGCCAGAACCACCAGGCCCTGGGCCGGGGAGAACCCGTCCATCTGGGTCAGCAACTCGTTGAGGGTCTGCTCGCGCTCGTCGTGGCCCTGGCCCACTCCTGCCCCCCGACGCCGGCCCACACCGTCCAGCTCGTCGATGAAGATGATGGCCGGGGCTGACGCCCGGGCCTGGGCGAACAAGTCCCGGACACGGGCCGCCCCCACCCCGACGAGCACCTCCACGAACTCCGAGCCGGCGATCGAGAAAAAGCTGGCCTGGGCCTCTCCGGCCACCGCCCTGGCCAGCAGGGTCTTGCCACAACCAGGGGGCCCCACCAGCAGGACCCCCTTGGGCGGGGTGGCGCCCATGGCCGCGTAGGCGCTGGGATCGGCGAGGTAATCCCGTACCTCAGCCAGCTCGGTCACTGCCTCTCCAGCGGCGGCAACGTCGGCAAAAGTCGTCGGCCGAGCCTCAGCGGTGCGACGACGCGAGCCCAAGGTGGCGAAGCGAACCAGCTCGGCGGCCTGCCCCCCTCCACCCTGGATGAGGAGGAAGAGCAGGGCAAACAGGTCAGCCAGGATCACCAGGGGGAGGAGGAACTGTGCGAGGAATCGCACTAGGGCCTTGGCCTCCTGTCCATCCACCGCCAGGCGGGTTCCCCCGGCGGCCAGATCGCGCAGCAGCGTGGTGGGATCGGCACTGGGTAGGGCAGTCGCGAACTGTTGTCCTCCCCCGCCCGGGGTCACCAAGGTCCCCACCAGCCGATTGTCCTGTGACAGCAGGGTGGCCTGGGTCACCTTGGCCGGGCAGCGCGGGGCGGTGCAGGCGGCATCTCGGACAAGCTGGCCATAATCCAGAGAAGTCCCGGAGGTGGCCGGGCGCAGGAAGAACAGCGCCCCGGCATAGACCAGGAGGAGACCGACCAGGCTGAGCGCCAGCAACCTGGCGGCTCGCTGGCGGCCGGTGGCCTGGGCCAGGCGCTGGCGGCGCCGCTCCGCCTTGGACTCGACCTCGGTTGCCCAGGGAGCGGCGCGGTCGCTCACCCCAGCACTCCTGGAGGCTGGTGCCAAGCGCTGGTCAGACATCGAGATCAGCCATCGCCCGGCCCCCTGCTTCGCACGGTGCCTCCACGGGACGTGGCCGCCCTTCGGACGCCTTTCCGGCACAGGCCCAAGCCAGGGCCGGGCCCGCGCATGGGTCGGCGCCGCCAGGGCGTCGCCACGCCAGCGCTGCGACCATGGTCAGGATGGCGATCCCCGCCGAGCCGAGCCCCAGACCCACACCGAAATTCCCCAGGCCGGCATTGCCCCGGTCAGCGACCATGGCGTACTGGGTGCCTGCTCCGGGTTCTTCGTTGGCGAGGGGCGCAGCTGCTGCCGCCGCCGGGTGCCCAGGAGCGACACCAGGTGCGGCCACGGGGGCGTGAGCCACGCCGGGCGCGGGCGCCGGGGCAGCGCCGGGTGCTGCCGCCGGCGCATGGGCGGGAGTTGGTGCGGCCGCCGGCGCGTGGGCGGGGGCCGGCGCCGGCGCATGAGCCGGACCCCCCACGGGCGCGGGCGGGACCGTGGGGGGCGTCGTCGGCGGGGGGATGGTGCTGGGTGTTGTGACCGCGGGTGGCGGGGTCAGAGTCCCCGGGCCGGGGGCAGCGATGGCTGCGCTCCCCCGGCCAGCAGTGCTGACAAAGGTCGCCCCGGTGAGGCTGGCTACCTGGATCGGTGAGAGGCGGCAGCTGGAGCAGTCAGGCGCCTGACCCCTGTCCCCGGTTGTCCCGTCGATCTGTCCCGCGCCGTCGTCGCCCCAGCCGTAGACCTTGCCACCCTGGATGGCGAAGC
Source organism: Acidimicrobiales bacterium (assembly GCA_003244275.1). Taxonomy (GTDB): domain Bacteria; phylum Actinomycetota; class Acidimicrobiia; order Acidimicrobiales; family QHCF01; genus QHCF01. Next base: position 14,412 of record QHCF01000147.1, on the reverse strand, counting down.
TGTCCGAGTAGCCGGCGGCGATGGTGGTGACCCGGCTGAGACCTGAGACCCGAACCGGAAGGGCCCGGCAGACACACGAGGATGCTCCGAGCGTTCCGTCACCGTCTTGTCCCAGATAGTCGTATCCCCAGGCCCAGACCGAGCCGGCAGAGGTCAGGGCCAGGTTGTGGTCGCTCCCCGAAGCGACGGTGGTCACGCCGCTGAGCCCGCTGACCTGAGTCGGGTTGGGATCGCAGAAATGGGCGGGGACGTTGCCTTCACAGTGAATTTGGGACGGGCCGAACCAGTCGGTCGGATCGCCCCCCCAGGACCACACATGGCCCTGCCCCGTAAGGGCCAGAGTCTGTACGCCTGAGGCCAGGGCAACGACGTGTTGGCCATCGAGGGCGCTGACGGGCGCCGGTAGGAGTCGTCCACCGTTCTGGGCCTGGCTGATCCCGTAGGCTCCGTCTCCCAACATTCCGTCGATGTTCGAGCCCCAGGCATACACCTTCCCGTTCGAGACCGCATAGCTGTTGGAAGCAGAGGTGGCGATGGCGGTGGCCCCGTCCAGGTGACCCGCTCCCCCGGGACCGAGCACCTGGAGGGGCGCCGACCGGCAACCGCATGAGGGGTCTCCCCTGGTGCCGTCGCCCAGCCCACCACTGGAGTCGTCTCCCCATGCCCAGACCTGCCCGCCGTCCCCCAGGGCCAGCACAATCCGGCTTCCCCACCCAGTCGCCAGCTTGCGTACCGGCGGCAGACCGGGAACCTGGACGGGGGTGGAGTACGTGCTCCCCACCGCTCCCTGCCCCAGGTCACCGCTGTCGTCACCGCCCCAGGCCCACACGGTCCCGTCGTCCTTGAGGCCAAGATAGGTCCCGACCTGTGGAATGCCAACTTGGACGACGCCGGTGAGGCCAGCGACCTGCAGCGGGGGATAGGACGACTCCCCCCAGGTCCAGACGGCCGTGGACGGTGACCCCTGGGCATAGGCAGCGGCCAACCGCGAGCCTCCCCGGAGCCCACCACCGACCAGCGCGGCCGCCAAGAGCGCAACCATGGCGGTGACCGTCGCCACCCGACGGCCGCTGCGCCATCGCGGTTGTCCCACCGTGTGCCACAAGCCCATCGGGTGATGCTGCCACTTTCGGACCGCTGTCTGCATTCATCAGTGTCGCAGTGAGCAGCCGGTGGCTGATCAGTCGTCATCCAGGAGGTACCGGGGCCCGGGGCCGCGCCTGGCCACCTCGTCATCTGGGTTCAACAGCTTGCAGAACCCCAGCGACAGGCAGCCACAGCCGATGCAACCGCCGAGCCGATCACGCAGGCGCTCCAGCAGGGCGATCTGAGCGTCGATGCGCGGTCGCCAGGAGGTGGACAGCCGCTCCCAGTCCTTGGCATTGGGCGTGCGGTTCTCGGGCAGGGCGGCCAGGGCGGCATGGATTTCGTCGAGCCGCAGGCCAATCTGCTGAGCCACTCGGATGAATGAGACTCGCCGGAGCGTGTCGCGGCCGTAGCGACGCTGGCCGCCCGGGGAGCGGGTGGCGTGGATCAGGCCCTCGGCTTCGTAGAAGCGCAACGCCGAGGTGGCTACTCCTGCCCTCTGGCTTACGGCGCCGATGGTCAACTCGGACTCCATGAGCCAAGAGAATATTCGAACGATTCCTTGACTGCAAGTGAACTTGAAGAAGTACGGTTGCAGTGTCGCTGAGGTTCAGAGCGTCAAGACTCCAGAAGGGACCCCCAAGTGGTTGAAGACCGTCAGCAGCTTGCGATCATCGTGGCCAGCACCAGGCAGGGCCGCTTTGGCGGTGTGGTCGCTCAGTGGTTCCTCAGCCAGGCCCGCCAGCGCGACGATATGGACCTCGATCTGATCGATCTGGCTGAGGTTGGTCTGCCAGCGGTCTTGGGGCAGGCCAGCCCGGCCGTGCAGGCTTACATCGAGAGGATCGATCGAGCTGACGCCTTCGTGGTTGTGACTCCCGAGTACAACCACGGGTACCCAGCGTCGCTGAAGCAGGCCATCGATCTACCGCACGGGCAGTGGCGGGCCAAGCCGGTGGGATTCGTCTCCTACGGCGGCATGGCGGGCGGCTTGCGGGCGGTGGAGCAGCTCCGCCAGGTCTTTCCGGAGCTCCAGGCCATGACCGTGCGGGACACGGTCAGCTTCCACATGGCTGACGCCCGCTTCGACGAGGCAGGCGAGCCCAGGGAGCCGATCGGGTGCAATGCCGCCGCCCACCAGATGCTCGACCAGCTGGCGTGGTGGTCAGCCGCCCTGCGCGCCGCCCGCAGAGCCGAGTCGGCTCGACACCGGATGGGAGAGCTGGCGCTGGTTGAGGAGACAGTCTCCTGACCGACAGTCACCTGACTGCCGGTGCTCGGTCAGCCGCCTACCCCCACCGGCTTGGCTTGGGCGAGGCTGGCTTCGAGCAGGTTGGCCACGCCCTGCAACGCGGCCGTGCTGCCAGAGAGCCGCCCGACTCGTCGCCGGAGCAGTTTTCGCGCTCCCTCCCGGGATCGTTCGGCGCTCATGCTGTCTCCTTCTGCTGCCAATGTCTGGCCATAGCTACTCCCATGATGCCTGGCTAGTCAGGCCCCTGGAAGCCACCTGGTGTCACGGATCACCCAATGGAGGCGGGCGGGGTGGTTGACTAATGGGAGATGCCTTTTCGCTATGTGGTAGTCGACGGCTCCAACATCGCAACCGAGGGGCGCTCGTTGCCCAGCCTGGCCCAACTCGACGAGGCCGTCCAGGAGTTCCAGGGAGAGTTCCCCCACGTCGAGATCACGGTGGTGGTGGACGCCTCCTTCGGCCACCGGATCGACGAGTCAGAGCGGGCGGTCTTCGAGGGGGCGGAGGAGCACGGTGAGGTGGTATCCCCGCCGGCCGGCGCCATTGGGCGCGGCGACGCCTTCCTCCTGCGCATCGCCGAGAAGATGGGCGCCACCGTGTTGTCGAACGACTCCTTCCAGGAGTTCCACGGTGAGCACGAGTGGCTCTTCGAGTCCGACCGTCTGATCGGGGGCAAGCCAGTGCCCGGAGTCGGGTGGATCTTCACCCCCAGGACTCCGGTAAGGGGACCCAAGAGCCGGGTTGCGGTCAAGGACGCCCGCCGCACCCGGGTCCGGATCGGGTCCAAGGAAGCGTCCCAGCCCATGCCGGTGCCGGCTGCCCCCCCACCCCGGTCTTCGGAGCCGGCGACCACGGTGTCGCGGGTGCTGGCGGTGGCCCAGGAGGTGGCGTCCGAGGTCGAGGCGCTGACCTCCGAGGCGCTGGCGTCCGAGAGCGAGCAGGCGGCGAGGGCCCAGGTAGCAGGGCCGGCTGCCGGGGACGGCACTGGGGGGGACGGGGCCGCATCCGGCGGTGGCGGCGCCGGGCGCAGGCGGCCCCGAGGCGAGGGGTCAGGCGGGCGCGGTCGGGCTCGCGCCCGGCGAGCCATCGAGGTGGCTACCGAGGAGGTGGTGGCGCCCGACTCCTCGTCGGCCCAGCGCCGACGCCGACGCCGGGGGGCAGAGCCGCCGCCCCATGCCGTCAACGAGCCGCTGGCCTTCATCACCTTCATCGCCGAGCACCCATTGGGCAGCCGGGTGGAAGGCGAGGTCGAGAGCTTCACATCCCACGGGGCCTTCGTCTCGGTGGGTGGCGTCCAGGCCTACGTACCGTTGTCAGCTCTCGGCGATCCCCCTCCCCGTAGCGCCCGGGAGGTCTTGAGTAAGGGCGAAATTAGGGTTTTCGTGCTCCAGGCCCTTGACCCCCCGCGGCGAGGCCTCGAGCTTGCGTTGCCGGAGTACGCCCACATCGCCGGGGTGCCCAGCGAAGAGACCGTGGAGGCGGAGATCTCCGGTAGCTCCGACGAGGAGGTACCACCGACCGAGCCGGCCAAACGGGCTACCCGCACCCGCAAGACGACCAAGCCCCCGCCTCCTGAGGTGGTGGAGGCTCCCCCCCAGGCCGAGGCACCCGCCCAACCCGAGGCGTCGGCGGCCGAGCCAGAGCCCCAACCAGCCAAGGCGGCCAAACGGGCTACCCGCACCCGCAAGACGACCAAGGCGCCGACTCCTGAGGCCGCCACCAAACCACAGGTTGCCGAAACGGCCAAAGGGACGTCCCGCGTCCATAAGGCAGCCAAGGTGCCGGCGAAGGTGGCTGACGCAGCGGCTCACCCCGAGACTCCCGAGGAAGTGGTGGCTCCGGTACCCGAGCCGGCTAAGAAAGCCACCCGCGCCCGTAAGACGGCCAAGGCCGCGATACCGGAGGTCGCCATCGAGCCCACGCTGGTGCAAGCGGCCAAGAGGTCCACCCGGGCCCGCAAGGCGACCAAGGCCGCGGTACCCGACGCTGCCTCCGAGGCTGGCGCGGGAGAGGCCAAGCAGGCCAAGCAGACCACGCCGGCCGAGCAGGCCAAGCAGGCCACGCCGGCCAAGAAGGTCACAGCAGCCAAGAAGGTCACAGCAGCCAAGAAGGTCACAGCAGCCAAGAAGGTCACAGCAGCCAAGCAGACCACGCCGGCCAAGCAGACCACGCCGGTCAAGCAGGCCACGCCGGTCAAGAAGACGACGCCGGTCAAGAAGACGACGCCGGCCAAGCAGACCACGCCGGCCAAGCAGACCACGCCGGCCAAGCAGGCCGCCCGAACCAGGAAAGTTGTTAAATCTGCGATCAAGGCGTCGGAGGGGGATACTCCCGAACGACAATAGGGATCATGAGCGCGACACGCCGCCCTGCTCCGCCGGGGGAGCTCTGGTGAGCTCACCTTCCTCGATGGCCGGGAATCAGGGGCAGGCCTTGCTGGCTGCCTACGACGACGCACTGCCGCACGTCTACGGCTACCTGCTCTCGCGCTGCGGACGGGTTGCCCTGGCCGAGGACCTCACCTCCGAGACCTTCCTGGCTGCCGCGTCGGCGGCCAGCCGAGGCCAGCCCGCCACCGGTGTCTCCACTGCCTGGCTGGTGGGCGTGGCCCGACACAAGCTGGCTGACCACTGGCGGCGCCTGGCCCGGGAGGAAAGGGGTCTGGAGAGCGCCGGAGAGGGACAACGGCACGAGGATCCCTGGGAGGCCGAGCTGGACGCCATACGGGCACGTTCCGTCCTGGAGAAGCTGGTCCCGTCCTACCGGGCCGCCCTGACGCTGCGCTACCTGGACGACCTGCCGGTCCCCGAGATCGCCGACCTGCTGCACCGCACCGTACATTCCACCGAGGGACTGCTGGTGCGGGCCCGGTCAGCCTTTCGCCGCGCCTATACCGCTGGGGAGGTTGGCGATGCCTGATCCGTTCGAAGCGTTGCGCACGCCTCTCACGCCAGCGCGCCCCGATCCCGCCTTCACCGCCCGTCTGCGGGCTCAGCTCGAAGTCGCTCTGGACCTACCCAAAGGAGTCACCATGTCAGATGCCATCACCACGCCCGAGACCGTCGCCAGTCCCATGAGGGAGGGGGACATCGCCTATGCGTCGCTGTGGGTGCCCGACGTGGACCGGGCGGCTGCCTTCTTCGGTGCCGTGCTGGGTTGGTCGTACGGGCCGGGCTCGAGCGGACAGGGGCGCCGGGTCGAGGGGGCGACTCCGCACCACGGCCTGCAGGGCGGCCAGGAGCGGAGCGACCTTTTCCTCTGCTATGCCGTGGTTGACGTGGTAGCTGGCGTCGAGCGAGTCCGGGCCGCCGGGGGCCAGGCCGAGGAGCCCGTCACTGCTCCGCACGGCCGGGTGGCCGACTGCGTGGATGAAGATGGAACCCGCTTCGCGCTCTATCAGCTGACCGGTAGCGAGGCCCGCGGCCCAGCCAACGGCGCCCGGCAGGGCGACCTCTCCTACATCACCATGGAGGCGCGCGACTCGGCCCGAGCCCGGGCCTTCTACGCCACTGTGCTGGGTTGGACCTTCCGGCCCGGCCGGGTGGAGGACGGCTGGGGTCCCGAGGACGTGGTCCCCATGACTGGCATGCACGGCGGCCACCAGCAGGCCACGGTGGTACCGATGTACCGGGTGGACGACATCCAAGCCGCGGTGGGCCAGGTGCGGGCGCTGGGCGGCGCCGCTCCTGAGCCGGAGCGCCAGCCTTACGGCCTATCGGCCGAGTGCGTCGACGACCAGGGGACCCGCTTCTACCTCCTGGAGGACCCTGCCTGAGGCTGGCGCTCCATTCTGTTGCCACTGACGCGCTCATAGCTCACCGAGCGGTCACAGATAGACAGCTGCGGCCCGTTTGAAGCTCAGGGCACGACGTCCAGGGGGGTACCAGCCGGCACTGCCCCCAGCTGAGCCAAATCGGCATCGTGCAGGCGGATGCAGCCGTGTGAGATCCGAGCACCGGTCTTGCCGATCAGGGCGTCGGCGTGGGAGTCGATGGGGCCGTGGATGGCGATGATGGCATCGCCGCTCCGGGCCCAGTCGGTGATGGTGTCCGAGTGAGCGGAGGTGGCCAGGACGAACGGTCCGTACCCCGGATCCGGCGGGGGCACCTTCATGGTGACGAAATAGTGGCCGGTCACGGTGGGGTCGCCAACCGTCCCGATGCCCGCCGGGACGTTGAGGATGGGTTGGTCATAACGCAGGAGCTGCATGCGCTCGGCGCCGAGGGACAGCACCAAACGGTAGGGAGTGCTGGAAAAGGTGACCCGGTTGGCGGGTACCCAGACGGTCGACTGATTCGGCCGCTGGGCCAGGCGGACCTCCACCCATCCGGGCCGTTGGTCGATGACCGGCAGGGTCGACCGGTAGCCGTACCACGACGCCGGCACCGTGGTGCCCGGTGCCAGGCCGGGGCCCGCGGATCCCGAGACGTCGGACGTGAGCGTGGCCAGGGTGGTTGTCCCGGGCGCGGTGGCCGGTACCGAGCCGGTAGGCGGGGGCGACGCTATCTGGAGTGCCCCCGGAGCTGGCGGGACGGTGGCAGTCGTCTCGGGCCGGGCGTAGAACGCCTTGACCAGCGACACACTGCGAGACATGAGCATCGGAGCAGGCGCTCCAACGACCGGCACCACGGGCGCCGTCCCACCACCGGACGCAGACACCAGTACGAGCATGGTCGGCACGAGCAGCCAACGGACAATTCGCAAAGGCAGCGACCCCCGCTTCGCCGGAGGTCCCACGGTAGCCCGGTCCGTGTCCGGTGCCTACGCGGGCTGAGCGATGAGGGCGTTCCCCAACGCCTCCAGGTCGGCCTCGGCGTGAATCTGGCGCAGGTAGACGGTGAGGTCGGCCACCCGGCGGGCGTGAGCGGCGTCATGGCCGAGAGGGCCGGCACCGGTCGCCCTCCCGGTGCGGTCCATGACCTCGGTGGCCCCCTCCCCAACCAGGTGGCGTACCCGCAGGGCCAGGCAACGGATGTCGGCGATTTGCCCCGGTCGGGCATCGACCATTGCCGCCGCCGTCTGCAGGGTGCTGGCCATGGACCACAGCCGAGCATCGACAGCCCCCAGGTGGGCCAGGCGGTGCGGAGTGGGCTTCGCCTCGGTGGCTCGCCACAGGGTCCGCGAAACGCCCACCGCCCCTCCCCACCAGCAGGCCGCCACCCCGGTGGCCCCGTGCCAGAACCCGGGCCGGCCCAGGTAGAAACCGGCCCCGCCGACCGCCTCGGCTGACGCCTGCTCGAAGTCCACATCCAAGCTGTCGGACCCCTCCATTCCCACCGCCGGCCAGGACCCCGGCAGCGGGTCAACTCCCGGCTGGTGGAGGTCCACTAGGAAGAGCTGGTGGGCGCCATCCAGGGAGCCGGTGACCAGGGCATGGGTCAGCAACGAGGCCCCCGAGCACCAGCGGCGCCGCCCTGACAGACGCCATGCCCTATCGTCGGGTTCCGCCACCACCGAGCCGACCGGCCCAGCCGCCCAGACCCCGAGCAGCCAATCGGTCGGCGGCTCCGGATGGCCGGCCTCGGCCAGGATGGCCAGGGCGTCAGCGTGGCCCTCGCCCAGTCGAGCCAGAGACAGGTCATGGGCGGCCAGCTCGGCCAGGGCCTGCCAGCGTTGCCAGGTGGACCCCGTCCCGGGGAGGGCCAGGCGCAGCAGGCCGGACCGGACGGCCAGGACCAGGGCAGAGGCCGGGCAGTCGGGTTCGGGCCGGCCAGCGCACCAGGCGCCGACCGGGGTCTGGGGGCTAGCCACCGTGAGAACGGTGCGAGGCAGTATCGAGGCGGCGAAGCAGGCCGCTGAAGCCCAGGGGGGCCCTGCCTTCCCGGCGGCCGCTGGTGATAACTGGCAGATTGCCCACGGCCAGCGCCCGTCGACCGGCCCGGTGCAGGCCGGCCCACAGAGCATGGTCCTCGGCCGCGGCCAACGGCGGCATCCCGCCGACGGCCTTGTAGGCAGCTCCGGTCAATCCCAGGTTGGCCCCGTGCACGTGGGGATGGCCCATTCCCTGTCCCAGGGCCGCCATGTGGGACCCGTACAACCGGCGCACCCGGCTGGGCTGCTCATCCCAGCCATCAACCACCACCGTGCCAGCCACCGCCTCGGCGCCAGTGGCGGCCCAGGCCAACTGGGTGGCCAACCAGTCCTCGCCCACCAGTGTGTCGGCATCGGTGGTGGCCAACCACACTCGATCGGGCTGGAGCCCGGAGCCGGCGGCCATGAGAGTGGCCAAGCCGGCTTGGCGGGAAAGACCGACATTTCGCGCTGAGTGCTCAATGACCGTGGGCCTGAAGCGACCCAGAGCGCCCAGGGCGCGCTCACCGGTGCCATCGGTGCAGTCATCCAGCACGATCACCAGCGCCGTGGCCGATCCGGCCAGGTCGGGATGGTCCAGGGCCCGGCTGACCGAAGCCACACAGGCGGCGATGTGGACCTCCTCCTCGTGGGCCGGGATGACGACGCCGACCAGCTGGGGATCGCCGGTCACCTTGGGCAGGTTAGACGGCCGACACTGCTCCGCAGGGGCAACCGAAGGCTTCTCACATCAGGAGCGAACCTCGATGCGCCCGTCGACCTCTCGGGTCCGGTAGACCGGCTGGGCGGTAGCGGCCGGGCCCCGCCTCACCTGGCCGTCGTGGAGGGCGAAGGTGCTGGCGTGGTACGGGCAGGTGATGCAGCCGTCGGCCACCTCGCCGCCCTCCATGCCCCACCCGGCATGGCTGCACCGCCGGGCCAGGGCATGCAAGCGTCCGCCTCGGCGGAGCAGCAGGACCTCGAAGTCGCCCGCGCTGGCGACCACTGGATCCCCGTCATCTGAGACATCGGCACCCGCTACGACGTCCACCCAGTCCTCCAGCCGGGGCTGGAAGCCGGTGTGGTCGACACCCACCCCCAGGACGTAGGAGAGATGTCCTCCCAGATAGCCGGCGCCTGTCATGACCCCCAGCCCGGCCCAGGACAGGGCTCGACCGCAGGCCAGGCGCCCTCTGGACCGCTGGACCAGGGAGGCCAGGAACATCCCGGAGGCGGCCACATTGCCTGCGGCGTGGACCAAACCGATGCGCCGGGCGTCGCCATACACATCGGTCCAGTCCGACAGCCCGGCTGCCGCGGTGGGCACGGTGGCGACCAGACCGGCCGCCAGCAGGCGCTTGGCTGCCAACTGGCCGGCTTGGCCAGGAACCACCAGGTCGGCCAGAGCGGCCCCCAGATAGCTGCCGATGGCCACGTCGGTGAGCAGGGGATGCAGGCGGTGGCCGAGCCAGGTGCCTGAGAGGGCATTCTTGACGAGCTGGTGGTCGGTCAGCTTGCGGACCAGGTCGGCGATGGGGTCGGCCACCTTGTCGAGGAAGAGGGTCCGCCCCAATTGGTTGACCAGGCGATAAGGGAGGGGAGGCGACATGGTTTCCTACTACCCGGCCAGAGTGCCGGGGAACCCCCGCATCGGCGCACCCGGCATCGGCTCACCCGGTATCGCCCCGTCCGGCAGAGTGCGGGCCGGCGCAGTGCCGGCTGGATGGGGTCGGTTTGGCAGCCCGGCCAGGGCATCGAGGACGTCGTCGACCGACAGCTCCAGCAGTCCGGGGTCGACCTGTTGGCCGTGCGGGTCACCCGTCCGCCCGGCCCACAGGGCTCGGTGCCAGGGCCGCTCGGGGGGCGGCCCCCAGTGGGCCGGGGAGACCGGTCCAAAAAGGACCACGGATGCAGTCCCCAGGGCAGTGGCCAGATGGGCCATGCCGGTGTCACCGCTCACCACCCGGGCGCTGGCCGCCACCACCGCCGCCGGTCCGAGCAGGTCGGTGCGGCCGGCCAGGACACCGTCAGAACTCAGACCAGCCATGGTGGCCACCCGACCAGCCAGCTGGGCCTCAGCCCGGTTGCCGGTGATCACCACCTTGCGCCCCGATGCCATCTCGGCCCGAGCCATGGCTGCCCACCGGTCGGGTGGCCAACGCCGGGCCGGGCTGGCGGCGCCGGGGTGGACGACAGTGGCCCCTCGCACCTGGTTCGGCGCCGGGCGCAGCGGGGTCTGGATGTCCAGGCGTCTGGGATTGGCCGGGATCCCGCTCTCCGACAGCATCCGGCACCAGCGCCACACCTCGTGCTCGTCAGCCCGCCAGTGAGGAGCACCCGCAGTGGCTGGTAGCTGGAGATGGGCAAAGGAGACCAGGCGGGCTGGCCGGCAGTCCATCAGCAGCGTCTGGCTCTCGGGTCCCCGGCCGTGAAGATCCACGGCGATATCCGGCCTGTGCAGCGCCGGAGTCAGCGGCACCAGTCCGGGGGTGTCCACCACCGCGTCAACCGAGCCCACGTGGCCAACCAGTCCGGCGATCCCAGCGGGGGCGGCTAACAGCCGGCGATGGCCCGGAAAGGCTTCGGCCAAGCCCCGCAGGGCGAGAATGGCGGTGAGGTAGTCGCCCAGCCCCAGCGCCCGCAGGACGACCAGCCGGGGCCGGCAGTCATCGGCCGGGGATGACCGCCGCAGTCAGCACCACGGCATCCACCGCCGCGCACAACAAGTGGACGACTACCTGGTGGACCTCCTGCACGGTGGCGGTCGCCGGGGCCTCCACGGCCAGCGAGTCGTGGCAGGCGCGGCTCAGCGGACTGGGCGCCGCCCCGGTGAGGGCCCAGGTGAGCAGTCCCGCATCGCGTGCCGCGTCCACTGCCGTCATCAGGTTGGGGCTGCGGCCGGAGGTACTCAGTGCCAACAGCACGTCGCCTGGGCGCCCGTGGGCTCGGACTTGACGAGCAAACACCTCGGTTGGTCCGTAGTCGTTGACTATGGCGGTGGTGGTGGAGCTGTCGGCGTGGAGCGAAATGGCACTGAGGGGCATTCGCTCATCCAGGTAGCGGCCGACCAGCTCGCTGGTCAGGTGCTGGGCGAGGGCCGCGCTGCCGCCGTTGCCCAGTGCGAGGAGCCGACCGCCGCCCATGAGCACGTCCGCCAGGTGGACCCCCCAGCCCTCGATCTGGCCCAGGTCGGCCTCCAGCTGGAGCAGGCAGCGACTCAGGCTGGACAAGTGGCCTCGAGCGGCATCGACGATCGTCCGGGGAACGACATCTGCGGGGACGGCCAGCGGATCAACTCATCTCCTGAACCAGCTCGGCACCCGGCGCCTGGTCGGCGTCTGACAACAGCCCGGTATAGATGCGAAGGTGTCGTCGTCGCAGAACCTGGTGTCCACCATGGCCGTCCTGGAAGCCCTGGCCGGCATACCCTGGGTGCTGTCTCAGCGCCGGGTTGTCCCGCCCGAGGTGGAGCGGGGCCTACGGCTCCTCGACGGCCCCCAACTCTCCTCTTCGGCCCGCCAGTACGTGTCATAAGCCTCGAAAAATGGCTCCTACCGGCAACCGCCCTTCGCCCACGAGCGTCGGGCGGTTGCCGAGTGGAGCAGTGAAGCGTGTTCCATCGTCCCCGCGAAGCAGTGTGGTCAGTCCCGCACGATTCGGGTCATCCGGGACACCAATCCCATGGCGTTAGCGCCGAAGAAGGCCAGCAGGAGCCCTACTCCGAGCTGTGCGCCCACCCGATTGACGAAGGTGGCGGCGCTGGAGGGAACACCCTGGATGACCGGGTTGGCATTACCCAGCAGCTCCCAGACGGCCGGCCCGACCACGAACCAGGCCCCGCAGAGCACTGCCATCAGACCCCAGAACCACGGCCCGGCACGCGTTCCTCCCAGACGGGCACCCCCGACCAGCATGGCCAGGCCAGCCAGGACGGCCACCGCACCAGGAGCCAGCCTCAGGAGGGTATTGGCCTCGGTCCACTGGAAGGAGGCCAAATTGCTGAACTTGTAGCCAAATACCGGACCGATGTAGGGGGCGATGCCGCCCCAAGCCCCGGCAATCAGGGTGCCGAACCCGACCAGCGCCAAGCCAGCTGAGCGATCGGCTACCCGCCGCTCCCGGACCGGGCGCTCCCGGACGGCGCGCTCCCGGCGCTCGGCTGGCCTCCGCGCCGCCTTGCGGCGCTCCTCCGGTGGCCGACTGTAATCCGTCCCTGGTGTCAGGGTGTCGTCGTCTCGGCTGTAGTTTCTCCCAGCCGATGACCGACTGTAATCCCGCCCGCCCCTGTCCTGCGTTGTCCGATTTGCCATGTCCCCTCATCTCCTTGTTGCCGCCACTCCTGGTCGATCCCGGCGGTGGCAACAACCCGTCCGGGTCGCACTTGATCTGGTTTGACTTTACCCACCAACCGGGCGTCTAACGCCTCTCGTCGCCGCGCCGGGGACCTCGCTACCGGGCTGGTCGTAGCATGGCCGGGTGCAGGAGTCTGGCGGGTCCGCGCCGGTAGAGATCGGCGGGCTGACCACCCTCGGTGCCGCGCCCGGCCGCCGGTGGGAAGGGGGTCACGAACCCCTCGGCGGAGAGGGCCTGGCGGCGAAAGTCGGCTGTATCGACTGAGGTACCCCACACTGCCTCGTAGACGCGGCGGAGCTCGGCCAGGGTGAACGGCTCCTCCACAAAGGCAGTGGCCAGTGGGCTGTACTCGAGCTTGGCTCTGGCCCGCTCGACTCCGTCGGCGAGGATCTCACCATGGTCGAAGGCCAGGGCCGGTGCATTCCGAGCCGGGGTTGGAGTGCCGGCAGCCTGCCCATCCGGAGCCAGGAGCTCAGCCACCGGCCGGAATCGAGCGGCACTTGCGTCGCTGCCTCCTCGAGGGAGGCCAAGGTTGGCGAGCAGGCCGAGGTGAGCGATGCTGATGACCCGCATACGCGGGTCCCGATTGGGAGCGCCGTATGTCCGCAACTGCTCGAGATGACCCGGGAACCCCTCCAGGCCGGTCTCCTCGACCAGCTCTCGAAGGGCGGCTTGCTCCAGGTTCTCATCGGGCTCCACGAAGCCGCCCGGCAGGGCCCAACGGCCCTGGTAGGGCGGGTTGGCTCTCTGAACCAGCATGACCACCAGCTGCGCCGACTGGATGGTGAGAACGACGATGTCGGCGGTCACCGCCACCGATGGCCCGCCGCTCCCTGCCTTGGATACAGTCACCGGTTCGTCCCTGGTGATCCGTCCAGGGTTGGTGGCGGAGCGTCGGCCTCGGTGGGGGTGGCGTCCAGGACCGGCGCCCCGGCCACACTCATGAGCGAGAGAGGGTCAAGCTCGGTCCGGGCCGCCCGGTGGTGAGATCGGGTCTCCTCCAAGGTGGTCCGGTACACGTTGTGACCGCTGCGCATGATCGGGACCTGCAGGCCCCGCGAGAGGCGGGCCGGTCCCGAGACAGTGCTCGGGGCCCGTTCTCCCGCTTCCGGCGAGACGATCACCCGCTCCTCGATGGCCAGGCCGTCGGCGTCGAGGACGCGCCACGCGTCCTTGCGGCCGCCGGGGGTGGCCTTGGCCTCCGACTGCTTGGCCACCGACCGAAGGGCCGCTGGGTGCGCTCCGTCCGGTCCCTCAGTGATGGCCACCAGCTTGTAGATGAAGTCGGCGGTGGGCGCCCCGGACCCGGCTACCAGGCTGGTCCCCACTCCGTAGGCGTCGATGGGATGGGCGGCCAGCTCCTCGATGGCGAACTCGTCGAGGTCGCCCGACACCAGGATGCGGGTGTGATGGGCGCCCAGGGCATCCAGCTGAGCCCGAGCTCGCCGGGCCTCGGCAGCCAGGTCTCCGGAGTCGATTCGGATCGCTCCCAGGTCGGGCCCGGCCACCTCCACCGCGGTTCGGATGCCCTGGGCGATGTCGTAGGTGTCGACCAGCAGGGTCGTCCCAGGTCCCATGGAGGCAACCTGGGCGGCAAAGGCCGATCGCTCGTCGGCATGGGCCATGACGAAGGCGTGGGCCACCGTGCCGGAGGTCGGTATGCCGTAGCGCCTACCGGCCTCCAGGTTGGAGGTTCCCGCAAAGCCGGCGATCCACGCCGAGCGGGCGGCAGCCACAGCCGCCTGCTCATGGGTGCGCCGGCTGCCCATCTCCCACACTGAGCGCTCGCCGGCGGCCGCCACCATGCGAGCCGCCGCCGACGCCACTGCCGAGTCGTGGTTGAGGATGGACAGCACCAGGGTCTCGAGCACGATGGCCTCGGCGAAGGTGGCCTCCACGGTGAGCACTGGCGAGTACGGGAAGTACAGCTC
>QHCF01000245.1 GCA_003244275.1 Acidimicrobiales bacterium | reverse complement strand
CAGTTCACGCATGTCGCGGAGTACCAGGGGCGGCTCGTCGCGGAGAATATCGGCAAGCCGGGCAAGCGATCGCGGACGAAGAAGGCGGACTATCGCGTCGTGCCGTGGGTGACGTTCACGGACCCGGAAGTGGCGCGGGTCGGCATGACCGAGGCGGAGTCCGCAGGTCGAGGCGGTCGGGTTGCCTACCTGCCCATGACCGAGGTGGATCGAGCGGTGGTGGCCGGCCAGACCCGGGGCTTCGTGAAGCTGGTGGCCGGCCCCAAATTAGTGTTGGGCCAGACCGGCGGCGGCCGGCTGTTGGGAGCGACAGTGGTAGCCGCCCGTGGCGGCGAGATGATCCACGAGGCTGCGCTGGCCATCCGCACCGGCATGTTCACTGGACGCCTGGCCCAGACGGTTCACGCCTATCCGACGTGGTCGCTGGCGATCCAAAAAGCGGCCTCTCAGTTCTTCGTGGAGGTCGACGGCCGTCGGGCCTACCCGGCCAGGAGTGAGCCCTGAGAAGGGAAACCCCGGATCACGTTCCCCCTCCGCCTTGAACGGCGGCAATCTGGGCCTGCAGCAGTTGGCGCACCTGGTCGCAGTCCGGGACGGTCACTGAGCCGCCCGGGCTCACCGAGCCGGCAGAGCCTGCAGTGCCCCCCGAGCCTGCAGTGCCCCCCGAGCCGGCAGTGCCCCCCGAGCCGGCAGAGCCGACGGAGTCGCCGGAGCCGCCAGCGGCGTCAGACCCAGCCGGGGAGGTCGATCCCGGATCGTCGCTCAGTGTCAGGTCGGGGACCTGCCAGGCTGACGACGCCGGCCGGATGACGTGCTCGGCTACCGACCAGAAGTTGATGGCGGAAATCGACTGCCCGGCCAACATCGCCGAGACCAGGCGATCGTCGGACCCGTCGCCCAGCAGCCCCCCGTGGAAGGCGGGGACCACGGCCGTCGGGATCGACGCCGGGAAGGGGCCGGGGGCGGCGACGGCGTCGGCCAACGGCAGGATGGCGAACTGGTGGACTCCTGGCAGCGGGCACGACAGGACCGACCGTACCGACGCGGCATCGCCGACCAGAGAGCGGACGAACGGAGCGGCGGGGGACAGGCTGACGGAGGAGACTCCCTGGAGGCTGTCGCTCAGGCCCCGCAGGCCGAGCCCTCCGGCCAGGCCCCATCCCGGTGTCCCCGCCGGAGGGTAGTAGACGCGGGCCGGCTGGACGATGGGGCTGAGCATGACCAGCGCCCTCACCGGCGCGTGGGGAGTGGCCTCCAGGTAGGTCTTGGCCACCAGGGCGCCCTCACTCTCGGCCACGATGCTGATCGGACCGCCAGCTCGGCGGCTGAGGGCCGTCACCTGGGCCGCCATCAACCTGTCCAACTGGGCCAGGGAGCGGTTGGTGTCGGCGCCCACATAGGGCAGCGGTTGATCGCCCGAAGCCAGGCCAGAGTAGGAGAAGCGGCGCTCGAGGTAGGGGCCGGCCAGCACGGGAGGGCCACCACCGTCCCAGCTCCCTCCGAAACCGGTGGCCACCAGCACCGCTCCACCACTGGTGGACCTACCGGCGGCCTGGGTCACCTGCACTCGGGAGGTTCGCTTGCCATGGGCGGTGGTGAAGCCCAGGGCGGTGCCACCCACGGCCAGGGCGAGGAAGGCAGTCAGGACCACTGGGTTGACCGGGCGGAACGACCCTCGCTCCTCCCGGCAGACCAGGGCCTCGGACATGCCCCGCCAGGCCCACGCATTGAACCACCCGGCCAACCCGGCCAGGGGAACGGCCAGGTACCGTGGAGCCAGCCCGATCAGGCCGGCGTCGGCGCTCAGCATGACGAAGCTCAACAGCACCCAGGCGATGGCCTTGGGGGCGGGCGTGCGGCGCCACCAGCCAGCTGAGACCGCTCCCGGGTGAACCAGCAGGGCGATGACCAGGACGCAGGGAATGGCACCCAGGAACAACCAGGAGACCGAGATGACGGCCAAGCCGAACAGCAACACCGTCATGGGGATGAGGAGCACTCCAGCCAGCGCAGTGAACGCCGCGCTGCGAGCCAGGAGGAGTCCGAAGGCCGGCCGGGGCCTGTCGTCGGGCCAGGCGGCGGCCACCGTGGCAGCAGTGAGGAGGGTGCGGCCCGCCAGCAGGACCACCGCCTCTCCGGCAAAGCCGCTCCAGGAGTTGTGGTAGACGATCAGCCAGCGCAGGTCGCAGAAGACGCCGAAGGGGATCACGGCACTGGCCTGAGGTGCCAGCCCCAGCGCCGATCCGGGACCGACCAAGCTGAGAAGGCCAGCTTCGAGCATCGCCCCCCCCACGCACAGGACGACCAGCCACGGCTTACCGAGCAAGAGACGCCCAGGCCGAAGGGGTACCCTCATGGCCGTGAGGTTAGGCGCCATGAGACTTGGCGGTACGGGCGCCAAGGAGTAGGAAACCTCGGTTAGCCTGGCCTTGGTGCAACAAGTCCTTACTGCCGGGGCCCGCCCGGATGGGTCCGACCGTGAGGAACTGTCGCTGCTCACCGGGGATGGCGTACGTTTGGCCGCTCGTCGCCGGCGCCAACCGGGTGTGCCGAGGGCGACGGTTGTGGTCGTCCATGGCTTTGCCGCCAACCAGGATCACCCAGACGTTTTATCCATCGCGGCCGACCTTCACGCCGAGGGCTTTGGCGTGGTCACCTACGATTCCCGGGGTCACGGTCGTTCGGAGGGCCAGTGCACGGTGGGCGACACCGAGCGCTTGGACGTGCAGGCGGCCCAGACATGGGCCGATGCCCAGGGCGCGCCGGTGGTGCTGCTCGGGATCTCCATGGGGGCCATCGCGGTGTTGAGGCACATGGCCGGCAGTGAGCCGGCCGCGGCTGGGATCGTCGTGGTCAGCTCTCCCGCCCGCTGGCGGATGAAGCTCAGCCCGGTCGCCCTGGGCGCCCTGCTGTTGACCCGTACCCGAGCTGGGCGCAAGTTCGCGGCCCGCTCGCTTGGCGTTCATGTCATGCCGGGCTGGTCGATCGGTGACCCGCCGCTGTCACTCATCGACCAGGTTCACGTCCCCGTGGCCGTAGTTCACGGCTCTCGGGACCGGATCATCCGCGCCAGTCAGGCGAGGCTGCTCTACGCCCGCGCGCTGGAGCCCCGGCGCCTTGACCTGGTGGCCGACATGGGCCATGGCATCGACTCAGCCGGGGGACGCCGGGCGGCGTGCGACGCAGTGGCGTGGGTTGCCACCGTTGGTCACCAGGGCAGCTCCGGCCCGCTCAGCTCCGGCCCGCTCAGCCCCGGCCCGCTCAGCCCCACCACCACGCCAACCCGGTGACACCCGGGCCGGTATGGGCCACCATCACTGGCCCGAAGCTCTCGATGAAGGCGGTGACCGGCTTCACCTCGGTACGCACGGCATCGAGCAGCCTGGTCGCGGCCTGGGGGTCGAGGGCGTGCAGAGCGGCCACGTGCAGCGGGGCGCCGGGGACCTTGGTGCGCCGCCACTGCGACATGACATGGCCGATGGCGGCCTGGTGGGACAGCGACGGTCGTAGGGCGTGAATGCGCCCGGCCCGAAATTCGAAAAGCGGCCGTACCCCCAATCGCCCCCCCGCCCAGCCAGCCACCTCGGGCAGACGCCCGCCCCGTACCAGGTACTCCAGACTGTCGACCGCCGCCACCAGTCGCACCCTGGCCGCCACCCGCCTGGCCTGGGCGCTGACCTGTTCGATGTCGCGGCCCTGGCCGGCTGCCTCGGCGGCGGCCAGGACCACCAGGCCCTGGGCCCCGGCGGCGGTGCTGGTATCGATGACCCGGACGTCTCCACCGGTCTTGCCGGCCGCCACCTGGGCGGTCTGGTAGGTGCTGCTCATTCGGGATGACACGGTGAGCACCACCACGCCATCGCCCGCGTCGGCCTTCTCGATGGCGTCGACAAAGGCGCCCGGGGTGGGGCCAGAGGTGTGAATGCCCTCGTCGATGCGGTCCACCAACTCGGCCAGGGCCACCTCGTCGTCTCGGTAGCTGGCCTCGCCAATGCTGAGATGCATGGGCACCACGGTGACCCCCAACCGCTCCACCAGCTCGACTCCGAGGGCCGCCGCGCTGTCCGTGATCACGGCGACTGCCATGTACCTCGTTTCGGGTTCGTGGGGGAAGAGGAGCGGTGGAAGTGGGCGGGAGACCGGTTGTCGATCAGGCCATCTTGCGAAAGATGCCTGGTGCCGCCAATCGTCCCTCGGCCACGCTAGCCGCTCAGCCCCCGGCCGACCCCGGAGACCGCCCCTCAGTGCCCGGGTGAAGGTTGTCACGATCGAAGACCAGGCGGCTCACATAAACCTTCCCCCGGGATGCTCCGCTGGGAGGCTGGTTGCCGAGTGCCCGCTTGACCAGGAGGGGAGCGGTCACCGCCGTACCGATCCACCAGCCGGGCCGACCCCGGGTGCGCACCAGGAGTGGGATCAGGCTCACCATGGCCACCAGGCACCCCAGGCCGGTCTGGCCGGCCAGGCGGCCCACGCCCAGGCCCAGGGAGAGCACCACCGTGGCCTCGGGGGCCAGGGCGGCGGTGGCACCCAGCGCCGGCGAGATGCCCCGCCCACCGGCTCCCCTTAACCACGGGGACCAATTGTGCCCGGCCACCCCCAGCCCGGCGGCGACGGCGCCCAGCTCGGGCCGGGAACGACCGGCCAGAGCTGGTCCCACCGCCCCCTTGGCCACCTCCAGGCAGCCGACCAGGGCCAGGGGACCGAGGCTGGTCACCTCGTAAAGGGAGGTCCCTGACACTGTGCCGGTGCCGATCCGGCGCAGATCCACGCCGGCCAGTCGGGAGGCGGCCAGGTTGGCCAGGGGCAGGGACCCGACCGCGAAGGCAACGCCCAGCACGGCCGGGGCCGGTAATGACTGCCACGGCGGAGCAGTGGACCTCTGCCCCTGCGGAGCAGTGGGATCTCTCAGGGCGTCAGCCCTCAGGGGGTGGGCGGCGATCCGTCCGGGGAGTGGCCGCAAGCTCGCCCGATCTGACTTCCCACACTGCCACGGTGGGCCAGCGGAGCAATCGGCACAGCCCCAGCCACAGGGACGGGTATCGGGAGGTGGGGGGCCACCTGGGACAAGGCGCCCCAGCGGACGTGGATGCCGTCGGAGCGTAGAGCTCGTCTGAACCACAGGGTGGATACCACCACCGCCAGGCCGATCACCGCCGCCGAGATCACCGTCTTGACCACCACGAAGGTACCCACGGACACGGTGAGGAGAAACAGCAAGGTGGCGGTGGCGTTGGCCAGGAAGGCCGCCGTCCACAGCAGGGACACCCGTAGGAAGAACCGGCGTACGCACGGCCGGGCCAGCAGGTCGGGATCGAGTGGGCAGAAATCACGGGCCATGCGCTCGGCGAGGGGCCGCCCGGCCGGCACCGATATCAAGAAGGCGGCCGCCACCAGGAACGTTCCTACCGTCGGCTGGAGGAAGTACACAAAGGCGCTCCCGCTGACCCACGACACCGCCGTTCGAACGGTCAACATGGCCGTGCCCACCAGTAACATCCCCGAGATACGGCTGCGGGTGATCACCCGGCGGGCCACTGCGGCCCACGACCAGGCCAAGGCGGCGATCAGGGCATTGCGGAACCCGAGGCCCATCAGCACCACGTAGAACAGCACCGCCGGAGCCAGGGTGCTCTCCACCAGGGTCGGCAGGGCGTGCCTAACCAGAGCTCTGGGCGATGGCAAATGGACAGTGATGGCCAGAAGGACACCAGCTCTCGAGTCGGTGGACGGACACGACGTCTGCGATAGCAGACGAGATGGGCTGCTGGGTAAACCCTAACCCGCGGCCAGGTCGGAGAACCAGTCGGCCCTTGAGCGGCTCGTAAGCTTAGCGAGTGGCCGAGAGTCCAGACGACGCCGGTTGGGTAGTGGGCGAGTTCACCCGGTCCCTCACCGGCCTGGCTGACGCCACCGTGGAGGCCTACCGCCGGGACGTGGGCGCCTTCGTCACCTGGGCCGAGCGCGCCGGCCTGGCCGGCCCGGAGGGCGTGGACCGACTCCTGTTGCGCCGCTACCTTGCCTACCTGGCCACCCGCCGCTACGCCCGGCGGAGCATCGCCCGCAAGGCGGCCGCCCTGCGCCGGTACTTCGCCTGGCTACGCCACCGCCAGCTGATCAATGCCGATCCCTCAGCCCGCCTGTCCGCCCCGTCTGGAGAGGCCAGGCTGCCCCGGGTGCTGAGTCCCTCGGAGGCGGCCAGTCTCCTCGGCGGTCCACCTGAGGCAGCCCAGCAGGCGGACGCCGTGCGGCTTCGCGACGATGCCGTGCTGGAACTGCTCTATGGCAGCGGCCTGAGGGTGGGAGAATTGTGTGGGCTCGGCCCCGACGGCCTCGATCTGGACCGGAGCACGGTCACCGTGTGGGGGAAGGGCTCCAAGCAGCGGCGGGTACCGATGTACGAGCTGACGGTGGCAGCGTTGCAGGCCTGGATGCAGCGGGGCCGGTCTCACCTGGCTGGCCCAGAGACGCCCGACGACGCCGTATTCGTCAATCGTCGGGGTCGGCGCCTGGGACCCCGAGACGTAAGGCGCATCCTCGACCGGCGGGCCAGCGCCCCCACCTACCCCCACGCCCTGCGCCACAGCTTCGCCACCCACCTGCTCGACGGGGGAGCAGACCTTCGGGTGGTCCAGGAGCTGCTCGGCCACTCCAGCCTCCAGACCACTCAGATCTACACCCACGTCAGCAAGGAGCGTCTCATCGGTGTCTACGGCCAGACCCACCCCAGGGCCTGACTGCTGGGGGGACCGGTCAGGCCCTGGGGTGCCGCCTATGCTCGGCGCAGTGCTGGGGAGGACACTGCGACGGATGAGTGTCGCCGTGCTGGGGGTTGTCCTCGGTGCCGGTGGTTTGGCGCTTGGCGCCCGGGCGGTGCCAGCTGGGGCCGATCCCGGCTCGGGCGCGGGTAGCTGGGTGACCAACCAGGTCAGCTTCGAGCCCTTCGGTGCCCTCACTGACGCCGTCCCGTTCACGGTGGGCGGAGTCGGCAGCTATCGGGGTGGGATCGACGTGGGACCGGGTAATGGGGGCCTGGCGGTGGTCAACAACGTCGGCCTGGAGGACTATGTGCAGGGCATCGCCGAGGTGCCCCCCACCTGGCCGGCGGCCGCACTGGAGGCCCAGACCATCGCGGCCCGCACCTACGTGCTGCACGAGGCGGCCCAGCCGTCCACCGGCCCCCTCCACCCCCAGATCTGTGCCACCGACTCCTGCCAGGTCTATGTGGGCCTGGCCCGGGAGCACGAGGCGGGGGACGGAGGGTGGGCGGCGGCCGTTCAGGCCACCGCTGGACAGATCGTCGAGTATGGCGGCCAACCGATCCTGGCCATGTACTCCTCATCCAACGGGGGCCACACGGTGGCCGGCTCGGAGCCGTACCTCAAGTCAGTGCCCGACCCGGAGGATGCCGCCAGCTCCCCGGACAACTTCCGGGTGTCCATTCCCCTGGCTGACCTGGCCAGCGCCTTTGGGCTGCCCGGACCGGTCACAGGAGTTACCCAGCAGGGCGACCTCGTCACCTTGATCTGGCATTCCAACCAACCATCCTCACCGGTGTCGCCGGGCTCGGGCCGGCCCGCTGCCGCGCCGAATTCGTCGGCTCCCGCTCCGGCCAATCAGGGTGCCACCGGCGGCCAGCTTCAGCTCGGATCCACCAGCTTCCGTCAGAAGATCAACTCTGGCGTGCCGGCACCGGCCGGCTTCTCCCAGACCCTGCCCTCGGACCGCTTTCAGATCACCACCTCAGGCGCCGACCTGATCGTCACCGGCGGCGGTCGGGGCCACGGCATCGGGCTGAGCCAGTATGGCGCCCTGGGCAAGGCCGTCAACCATCAGAGCGCGTCGCAGATCCTGGCTGACTACTACGGCGGTTTGCGCCCGAGTGCCCCCGGTCACCTGGCGCCCAGCGTCCGCGTGGGGCTGGCCGACGGCAAAGGTCAGGTATCTGTTGGTGGCCCGACCCCCTTCCGGGTCCTCGACGGCCAGGGTCACGCCCTGGCGGTGGCCACCACCGGGACCTGGCAGGTCGGGCCGGGCCCAAGGGCGGGCACGGTGAAGGTGACCGCCGCCCCCGGCCAAGGTGGGACGCCCTCGCTCGACTCACTGGCGGTTGGCCAGCTACAGCCGGGGCAGCCGGCGAGGGTGAAATTCCGGCTCTCGGCACCGGCTGCCGTCACCGCCACCGAGCAGGGGCCACCCGGGCAGGCCCCTCCGGTGGACGCCGGGGTGCTGGCCGCCGGTCCATCGACGGTCACAGTGCCCACTCCCACCGTGGCCGGGATGTACCGGGTCACCCTCACGGCGGATGCCGGGGGTGGCCGGGCAACCACCGTGGCCCTTTCCTATCGGGTCGGGAGCCCGGCGGTGACCAGTGGCACGTCATCCGACGCCGGCAGCCAGGCGGGGCTGTCGATCCAGGGGAGGGCCCAGGCGATACGGATCGGTAGAGCTGCACCCAACGGCTCGGGCGGGGATCGGCTGCCCGTCGCCCTGGTCGGCCTGGGCGCGCTGGGGTTGGCGGGCGCAGCGGTGGCCACCCGAGCCCGACGCGATCGTCGGCTGAGACGCCCGGCCGCCAGGCGCGGCGGGGTCCACACCCCCGCCTGATCCGGGCGCCCAGACTGAGTGTAAGGTTTGGCCAGCCCGCCAGGAGCCTGCCGGGCCAGACATCCGCCGTGCGCTCCCACGGTCGCCCAGAAGGGCGCAGCGCATGGTTCGTCCAACCGATGGGAGGAGCGCAATGGCCGTCGTCACCATGAAGCAGTTGTTGGAGGCAGGTGTCCACTTTGGCCACCAGACCCGGCGCTGGAACCCCAAGATGAAGC
>QHCF01000192.1 GCA_003244275.1 Acidimicrobiales bacterium | reverse complement strand
CGTCGACCAATCGGCTGGTGGCTCAGGACAGCCGGTGCCCGGATCGAGCAAGCCTTCGAGGATGTCTTCGAGAGCCAATCGATCACCAGGCGGGGAATGGCAGGTGCCCGAGCCAGTGTCCCGTGCCCCGAGTCGGAGGTGTTGATGCTCCTATAGCTGTCAAGCCGCCTCAGCTAGATTCTTCTGACCTGGGCCATCTCCTCCCGGCGGCCACCGCCACCATCGGGCATCCGGGCACATGCGATCACCGTCACGGTGCACTTCCAAAAACGCGCACCGCTCGACCACCACTTCCATCGTCAACTCCTCTCGGTTCGCCCGTCAGGGGCAATGGGGGCTACACCTGGCTACCCAGCTCCGACCTCATTGTCGAGGGCCCGGCGCAGCGCCGTGCAAAGCGCGCGAGCTCTGGCTTCCGGGTCGTCGGCCTCGGTCAGCCAGCGGACCACCACGAATCGTCGGCCGCCGGCGGCCAGCAGCGGGCCGATGGTGTTGGGCGTCACCCCTCCGGTGACGAAGACGGGCCGGCCGGCGTTGGCCACCGCGTAGCTCACGTAGCCAACCCCGGTCCCATGCCGGCCCGGCTTGGTGGGAGTGGCTTCCACCGGTCCGCCTGATACGTAGTCGACCGGCTGGTCCCGGCTGGCGTCCAGCTGGGCCGGGGCATGGGTGGACAGGCCGACGATGGCATCAGGGCCCAGAATGCGCCGGGCCAACCCGGCCGGAGCGTCGTCCTGGCCGACGTGCACGCCGTCGGCTCCGACCTCGAGGGCCAGGTCGGGCCGGTCGTTGAGGATGAACGGGACGCCGCGGTCTCGGCACACCTTGATGGCCACTGTCGCCCGGGCCAGGAGGGGCCGAGCCTCCAGGCCCTTGTCCCGCAGCTGGACGATGTCCACCCCGCCCCGGATGCAGGCTTCGAGAAACGTCGCCAGGTCGGGACGGTCGGGCGTGCACAGGTAGAGGTGTCGGTCAGCCAGTAAGCGGTGCGTCAACCGGAGCCGGGAGCCTGCTCCCCCGCCCTCGCCTTGGCGGCCGCCTTGACTGCGGCCTTGGCCGCCCGGACCTGGACCAGGGCCTCCGGGCTGTCGATGTCGGCCACCGACAGGTGGCTGCCGGGTGCCCCGAAGTCGCCGGCCGCCTCCTCCCACCCCGGTGGTGCCACTCCCATGCGCTTGGCCAACAGGGCCACGAAGATCCGGGCCTTGTGCTCCCCGAACCCGGGCAGGGCTCGCACCCGGGCCAGGAGGACCTCCCCGGTGGGAGCTGACCGCCATACCTGCTCCGCCCGCCCCCCGTACTGGTCGGCCACCACCCGGCACACGTCCTGGACCCGGCGGGCCATGGAGCCGGGGAAGCGGTGCAGGGCGGGGCGACGGGAGAAGAGCTCGACCAACCTTTCGGGGTCCATGTCGGCTATCTCGGACGCGTCGAGAGGCCGTTGCAGCCGTTGCTGGAGGTCAAGAGGGGAGTGGAAGGCCCGCTCCAGGGGAACCTGCTGGTCCAGCACCATGCCGATGAGCAAGGCCAGCGAGTCACTGACCAACAGCTGGTCGGCGGCGGGATCGCCGGAGAGGGGGAGGGACGTGGGCGGCACAGCGGATATTTCGCTAAACGGTTCGGGGGTCCGGCGCCTCGGTGTCGATGCCATAGCGGGCCAGGGCGTCGGCCACCTCCTCGGCTTTGGCCTCGCCGGTGACGGCCAGAGCCTGCAGGGTGGCCACCACCACATGGGCCGCGTCAGTCTCGAAATGCCGACGCAGTGCCGCCCTGGTGTCCGAGCGGCCGAAGCCGTCGGTGCCGAGCACGCTGAAGTGGGCGGGAACCCAGCGAGCGACCTGGTCGGGGACCGCCTTCATGAAGTCGCTGACTGCCACCACCGGCCCCTCGGCGCCCTCCAGGGCCCGCGTCACCAATGGAGTGCGGGGCGGCTCGGCCGGGTGCAGTCGGTTCCAGCGCTCAGTCGACAGCGCCTCCTCCCGGAGCGACTTGTAGGACGTGGCCGACCAGGCCTCGGCGCTCACGTCCCAGTCGGCGGCCAGCATCTCCCGGGCCTCCATGGCCGCCTGCCAGGACGGCCCGGAGAACAACAGGGTGGCACGGCGCCGGACGCTGTGCTCTTGGCCTTCGGTGCCGGCTGGGGCCGCCGGCCCGGGAGCGAACCGGTAGAGGCCGGCCAGGATGCCCTCCCGCACCGCCGCCCCGGCCTCCCCCTCCGGCAGGGCGGGCATCACGTAGTTCTCGTTGTAGATGGTGAGGTAGTACATGCAGTCCTCCGGCTCGGGGCCGTACATGCGCCGGATGCCGTCCTCCACGATGACCGCCACCTCGCAGGCGAAAGCCGGGTCGTAGGCCCGGACATTGGGGTAGGTGGAGGCCAGGAGCAGGCTCTGGCCGTCCTCGTGCTGGAGTCCTTCGCCATTGAGTGTCGTTCGCCCGGCGGTGGCCCCCAGCAGAAAGCCCCGGCCCCGGGCGTCGGCGCAGGCCCAGGCCAGGTCGCCCACCCGCTGGAAGCCGAACATCGAGTAGAAGGCGTAGAAGGGGATCATGGCCGTTCCCCAGGTGGCATAAGAGGTCCCGGCGGCGGTGAAGCTGGCCATGGAGCCGGCCTCGGTGATCCCCTCCTCCAGGATCTGGCCGGACTGGCTCTCGGCGTAGGACAACAGCAGGCCGGCGTCGACCGGCGTGTACCGCTGGCCCCCGGAGGCGTAGATCTTCACGTCCTTGAACAGAGCGTCCAGCCCAAAGGTACGGGCCTCGTCGGGGATGATGGGGACCACCCGGGGGCCGACTGCTGAGTCGCGGAGCAGGTTGCGCAGCAGACGGGCGAAGCCCATGGTGGTGGACACCGCCTGCTTGCCGGATCCGGAGTGCAGCTCGGCGAAGGCGGTCGGGCTGGGCTCGGCCAGCGGCTCGGCCCGCACCACCCGTCGGGGAAGGAAGCCGGCCAGGGCCCGCCGGCGCTGCATCAGGTACTCGTGCTCGGCCGAGCCGGGGGCGGGACGATAGTACGGCGGCATCTTGGCCCGGAGGGCCTCGTCGGGGATCTCCTCCTCCAGGTGCAGGCGCTCCCGCAGCACCTCCAGTTGGGCGGTGGTCATCTTCTTGATCTGGTGG
>QHCF01000094.1 GCA_003244275.1 Acidimicrobiales bacterium | reverse complement strand
GGCTCCCGCCATCGAGTGGGGCCTCCTGGCCGCCGCTGTGCTGATCCTCATCTGGTGGTGGGGCTGCGTGTGGCGCCGATGGGCAGCCTACCTGCTCGGTGCCCCCGTGTTCTTGTTAGTGCTCTTCTTCTTTTTCGAGAACTTCTCCCGCCTCCTGCCCGCCAATGTGTAGGCGACCACCCGATGTTCCTCAGTCCCGGCTATGCTGAATCGTCAAGAGCGGCGATCCGCGCGGCGCAAGAATGGCTGTGGAAAGGCACCCCTGTGGCCAAAACGGTAATTGTCCGAGCCATTTGTGACCGGTGCCAGGCCGAAGGCAACCAAGGGGTCGACAGCACGGAGGAAGTCACCTTCAGCTACGACGGCTACTCCTACGGTCTCGATCTTTGCGCTGCTCATGCCGCCGCGTTCCACGACACTGTTCAATCGATGATCGACTGGTCGACGGACCGCTCGCCGGTGGCACCAACCCGGCGTCAGCGATCGGCAGCGACGGTGGATGGTGCCGGTAGGCAGCCGGCGAGGCGTGATCCTGAGCAGACGATGGCCATTCGCCAATGGGCCAATGCCAACGGCTACCAGGTCAGCAGCCGGGGGCGCATCCCAGCCGAGGTCGAGCAGGCCTACAACGCCCGCTGATCGCGTCGGGAGCGCCTCACGGCGCTAAGCCTTGGACAACACTGCAGCGGTGCCGCCTGTTGTCGCCATCGTCTCGTTCCGCCTCGGGCATCCCGACGGGGTCTCGGTGGAGGCGGCCAAGTGGGCAGCCGCTTTCAAGGCGCTGGGTTTCGCGGTCCTGACCGTGGCCGGGGCTGGAAAGGCCGACCGGCTCCTACCAGGGCTGGCCATCGACGCCACGCCACCGCCCACACCGGTCGAGCTCGACGGCGCCCTGGCCGACGCCGATCTGGTCGTGGTCGAGAACCTGTGCTCCTTGCCTCTGAACCGGGGGGCGGCAGCCGCGGTGGCATGCAGGCTGCGAGGTCGTCCTGCCATCCTGCATCATCACGACCTGGCGTGGCAGCGGCCGCCGTTCACCGACGTCGCCGCCTTCCCGCCCACCGACCCGCAGTGGGCCCACGTCACCGTGAACCACCGCAGCCGGGCGGAGCTGGCCACGCGGGGCATCTCGGCCGTGGTAATCCCCAACTGCTTCGACGTGGACATGCCACGCGGCCATCGTCGGCGGACCCGCACCACCATCGGCGTCGAAGAGCACGAGCCCCTCTTGGTGCAGCCCACTCGGGCCATCGCCCGCAAGAACGTACCGGCTGCCCTCCGACTGGCCGAGGGCATCGGGGCCACTTATTGGCTCGTCGGCCAGGCCGAGGACGGTTATGGCCCCGAGCTCGACCGCCTGCTGTCTGCAGCCTGGGTACCCGTGGTCCATGGCCTGCGAGCCGGTCTCACCATGGCGGACGTGTACGCCGCCGCTGATGCCGTCGCCCTTCCCTCCACATGGGAGGGCTTCGGCAATCCCACCATCGAGTCCGCCATCCATCGTCGTCCTCTGGCCGTAGGCTGCTACCCGGTGGCCAAAGAGATCGCCGCCTGGGGGTTCCGCTGGTTCCCGGCCGACGACCACCGGCCCCTGGCCGCCTGGTTGGCGTCCCCCGACCCCTCGCTGCACGACGCCAACCTGGCCATCGCCACCCGGCACTTCTCGTTGACGACGCTCCGGCGCCGCCTGAGCCACCTTCTCTGCGCCCGGGGCTGGGGCGCGCGATGACGGCGTGAGCTCATCGCCAGAGTACGACCCCGTGCTCGCACGACGAGCCCGTATGGACCGCCTGGCCCGGGGCGGGAAGCACCTGGGCTACTCGTGCCTGCTGGCAGCCATGGTGGCGTTCGTGGTGGGCGCCGCCGGGGGGTTCACGCCCGCCCTGGTAACGGTGGTGGTAGCCGCCCTCGCCGCCGGCTCAATCGTTCTCCTGCCCGCCATCATCATCGGCTTTGGGGTCCACGCCGCCGAGCGCGACGACCGGGGCGATCCCAGCGGCCACTGAGCTTAGCCAACAGCGAAACGGCCGGCGAAGCCGGGCTCCGATTCCCGGGTGCCCGCCCTTCGGGCGGGCTGTTAGAGGTAGAACCAGCCCGTGACCAGAGCTGCCATCCTCACCGCTTTGCACCAACCACTGGAGATCCACGACGACGTAGAGGTGGAGGCGCCACGAAGCGGGGAGGTCGGGGTGAGAATGGCCGCCACCGGCATCTGCCACTCCGACCTCTCCATGCGCGACGGTGTCCTGCCGGTGCCCTTGCCCGCGGTACTGGGCCACGAGGGGGCAGGGGTGGTCACCGAGGTCGGGGCCGGCGTGACCAATCCGGCCGTGGGCGACCATGTTGTGATCTCATGGGTCCCGCAGTGCGGGCGCTGCTACTACTGCAGGAGGGGCCAGCCGCACCTGTGCCAGGAAGCCGACGCCGTGCTGGTGGGCGGCGGGCTGCTCGACGGTACGCCCCGCCTGCGTTGGCGGGGTATGCCTGTCTCCCAGATGTGCGCCTGCGGCACCTTTTCCACCGAGACGGTGGTCCCGGCCACCGGTGCGGTGGGCGTGGCTGCCGACCTCGACCTCACCCTGGCCGCCCTCCTGGCCTGCGGGGTGCTCACCGGGGTGGGAGCCGCGCTCAACACCGCCCGCATCGCGCCCGGCGACACTGTGGCCGTCTTGGGTTGCGGGGGAGTGGGACTCAACGTGCTCCAGGGCGCGCGCATAGCCGGCGCCGGGACGGTGGTGGCCATCGACACCAGGCCGGCCAAGCTGGAGCTGGCCGAGGCCCTGGGAGCCACCCATGTCGTCGACGCCAGTGCCAACGACCCCGTCTCCGCGGAGATGGGCCTCACCGGCGAGCGAGGTGCCGATGTGGCCTTCGAGGCGATCGGCCTCGGTCCCACCATCGAGGCGGTGTTGGCCATGACCCGCAGGGGCGGCCAGGCGGTGCTCGTCGGCATCCCGTCGATGGACGTGATGCTCACCGTGCCGGCCATGGTCGGCCTGGTGCTGGCGGCCAAGACCGTCAAGGGATGCTGGTACGGCTCGGCCGACGTCCGCCGAGACGTGCCCCGCCTGGTGGAGCTCTACCGCACGGGCGAGCTCAAGCTCGACGAGCTGGTGTCGCGCCGCATCGACCTGGCCGAGGTCAACGAGGCTTTCGACGCCATGACGGCCGGCGAGGTGGCCCGCTCGGTGATCGTCTATTGACGGGCGTGCGTTACTTTGGCGCGGTAGCCGCGCCAGGCGCGGCCACCGCGCCAAAGTTGGCTAGGTGCTCAGGCCTGGACGGGCTTGACGTTGGCGGCCTGCAGGCCCTTGGGGCCCTTCTGCACCTCGAACTCGACGTGCTGGCCCTCCTCGAGGCTGCGGTAGCCCGAGGTCTGGATAGCGCTGAAATGGACGAAGACGTCCTGGCCGTCGGACTGCGAGATGAACCCGAAGCCCTTGTCGGCGTTGAACCACTTGACGGTTCCGGTTGCCACGGTTGGCACTTCCCCTTGATAGGTACGGATATTGCGGGGGGGACTGCTCAACCCGTGCGGTGTTGCCTTTTGCAGAAGCGTTGCCGTACAGAAGCCCAATCCCTCAGCCTCGACGCTAGCACCCAGGCCCCGCAGACGGTCAACGGTGGAGCGTGGTGCCGTCGGGGCCGTCCTCGAC
>QHCF01000006.1 GCA_003244275.1 Acidimicrobiales bacterium | reverse complement strand
CGGAGCGGGCTCGGGAGGGCTTGGCCGAGTGGCGTCGGCTGCTGGTGGTGCCTGCTGCTCCCACAGCTTGATCCCGCCGAGGATGCCGGCGGCATTGTCGACCAGGGTGACGCCGTCGGGAACATGGCCCCTCAATCGGGACGAGTTGCCTCCTCCGATGAACAACTGGTCGTAGTGGAGCAGCGAGTACAGGACGTCGATGGCACTCGCCACCCTGTGTCGCCATTTCTTGTTGCCCGCCCGCAGGCGGGCCGCCTCACCGAGGCGCTCGTCGTAGGTCTGCCCCTTGGCCAGCGGATGATGGGCCAGCTCCAGGTGGGGGGCCAGGCGGCCGTGCCAGAACAAGCCCGTCCCCACCCCCGTTCCCAGGGTCACCACCAGCTCCAATCCCTGACCGGTCACCACCGCGCCCCCCTGCAGGTCGGCGTCGTTGGCTACTCGGGTGGGTCGACCGAGCCTGTTGGCCAGGGCCTGGGCCAGGTCGAATCCGGACCACGCGTCCGCCAGTACCGCGTCGACGCTCGATCCCGGGCCCTCAGTGGTGACGAAATGAGGCGCGGTCAGGACGTGGCCGTCTCGAATGACCCCGGGAAATCCTACAGACACCCGGTGATAGGGAGCTGGCGCGGAAGGAACCTCCTCCGCTGTCCCTGCGGAGCAGTGTGGTGGCCCGCCTCGGGCAACGAAGCCGCCGACCAGCTCGGCCACCGTGTCGATCATGCGCTCGGGCGACATGGGATAGGTGGTGACCACCCGGGCGCGAGCTGTGGCCATCCTGCCCTTGGCATCCAGCACAGCCGCCTTGATCCCGGTACCGCCGATGTCGACAGCGAGGGTGGATCGACCCGATGCCAGCTCCGATAACGCGTCAGCAGGCGGGGGGGATGACTCTTCCACGCGCCGAGCGTACTCCGGGAGGCGTTAGCTTCGAGGCGTTGACTGCTCCCACGACTGAAGCCATGGGATTCTGGGGCTCAGGCCGCCGGAGTCCGCGCAGGGACCTTGGA
The DNA here is from genome assembly GCA_003244275.1 of Acidimicrobiales bacterium. Classification (GTDB taxonomy): domain Bacteria; phylum Actinomycetota; class Acidimicrobiia; order Acidimicrobiales; family QHCF01; genus QHCF01. Next base: position 4,590 of record QHCF01000006.1, on the reverse strand, counting down.
CTTATTGCCGTCTTCGCCCACCGGGATCACTCCGGACAGTCCAGCCCCGCCGCCCGGCCCCGGCCGGTCCGGGTTCAGGTTGCGAGCTGCGATGCGGGCCGAAAAGGCGCCCTTGTTGGCCGAAAGGTTGCTCACGGCCAGCATTGTCGCATCGAGGTGTATCACTGCCCGTTACCGTCCAGCTCAGGCAGGCAAGTTCGGGCCTGCGGCCCGAGTGGGGCATTCGTGCCCCAGCGGCGAGCTGTGTTGGGCTTCCCGTCTCACGCCCCGTTTCGGTGACCGAGGGACCGAGGGTTCGCTTCGCCCCTTCGCCCACCGGTTACGTCCATGTCGGGTCGGCCTGGACGGCCTTGTTCAATTGGCTGTTCGCCCGCGGCCAGGGTGGCACCTTCGTGTTGCGAATCGAGGACACCGACGAGCAGCGCAACCGGGAGGAGTGGGTGGAGGGGATCTGCTCGGGGCTGACCTGGTTGGGGCTCGACTGGGACGAGGGCCCTTACCGCCAGTCCGAGCGGCGTTCGCTCTACGACGAGGCGCTGGCCACGCTGTTGGCCGCCGGTGCGGTGTACTGGTGTGATTGTACGAGGGAGGCGGTGGAGGCCCGCAGCGGGCCCAGGCCGGGCTACGACGGATGGTGCAGGGACCGGGGTCTCGAGCCGGGGCCGGGGCGAGCGTTGCGACTGCGGGTGCCCCGACCGGGTGTGACAAGCTTCGACGACGTCATCCGGGGCAGGATCACGGTGGCCAACGAGGCCCTCGATGACTTCGTGGTGGCCAAATCCTCCGGAGCGCCGCTGTTCCTGCTAGCCAATGTGGTGGACGACATGGCCATGGGCATCACCCACGTGATCCGAGCCGAGGACCACCTGACCAACACCTCCAAAGCCGTCCTGCTGTGGACGGCCCTGGGTGGCGGTCCTCTGCCCGTCTTCGCCCACCTCCCCCTGCTCGTCAACGAGCGGCGTCAGAAGCTCTCCAAGCGTCGGGACGACGTGGCCCTCGAGTGGTACCGCGACCAGGGCTACCTGCCGGGGGCATTGCTCAATTACCTGGCCCTGCTGGGTTGGGGCCCCGAGGATGGCCGCGAGGTGTTGAGCCTGGAGGAGTTGGTGGGCGAATTCCGGCTGAGCGCGGTCGGCCACTCGCCCGCCTACTTCGACGTGGTCAAGCTCACCCATCTCAACGGGGTCTACATCCGGGCTCTGCCGGTAGGCGAGTTCGTGGACGCCTGCCGGCCGTGGTTGGCGAGCGGTCCGTGGCCGCCCGAGGCGTTCGACCAGGGCGCCTTCGACCGGATGGCTCCGCTGGTCCAGGAGCGGGTGTCGACCCTCGGGGAGGTCCCTGCCTGGGTGGACTTCTTGTTTCTCGCCCAGCCGGTGATCGACAAGGCGTCATGGGACAAGGCGGTGGTCAACAACCCTCACGCCGGTCAAGTCCTGGACGCCTCCCTCGATCGGTATGGCGTTTGTCTATGGGAAGCCCAGGAGCTTCACCGGGTCACCCTGGAGCTGGGCGAGCGCCTCGGGCTCAAGCTGGCCAGGACCCAGGCTCCGATACGGGTGGCGGTGACCGGTCGCAGCGTGGGACCGCCGCTGTTCGAGTCCCTCGAGGTGCTGGGCCGAGACAGGACGGCCGCCCGTTTGACGGCGGCGCTGATCAGGCTCCGAGCGGAGCTGAGCTGACTTGCTTGGGGTACTGAGCCCGCTCCGTCTGGCCCGTCGGGTGGTGGTTACCGTGGTGGTGGTATTGGTGATCTACCTGTTGGTCACGGCCGTCCAGGTCTGGTTGGCCTCCCGGCGCGACGAGGCTCGTCCGGCCCAGGCCATCGTGGTGCTGGGAGCTGCCCAGTACAACGGCTTGCCCTCTCCCGATCTGGCCGCTCGGCTCTCTCACGCCCTGGGCCTCTGGCGCCAACGCCTGGCACCGAGGATCGTAGTCACCGGAGGCGGCCAGCCCGGTGATCGCTATACGGAGGCCAGTGCCTCCGCCGACTACCTCCTGGCCCGAGGGGTGCCCGAGTCCGATCTGCTGCGCGAGGTGGAGGGACGCAATACCTACGAGTCGCTGGCGGCCACGGCTGCCTTTCTCCACCAACGGGGCATTTCCCAGGTTGTGTTGGTGTCCGACCCGTTCCACATGGCCAGGGTCGGCGACATCGCCGGCCAGGTGGGCCTCACCGGGTACACCTCCCCGACGCAGACCTCGCCAATCAGCGGGACGGCGGTGGTGCCCTACTTCGCCAAGGAGACGGCGGCAGTGGCCTTGGGGCGAGTGATCGGCTTTCGCCGGCTCGAGTACCTCCACCCCTTGGTGGGCGCGGTGCGCGGCCGCCGGTGAACACTTGGGTTGTTCACCGGGCTAGCCTGGCCTGGCCGTTCGGGGGTGGTGTAATCGGCAACACAGCAGGTTCTGGTCCTGTCGTTGGGGGTTCGAGTCCTCCCCCCCGAGCTCCGGACGGACCGCCGGTCCGGCCTGGCCCCATCGTCTAGAGGCCTAGGACACCACCCTCTCAAGGTGGAGACACGGGTTCGAATCCCGTTGGGGCTACCAGCCAGACCAGACCAGCCGGCAGCAGGCGCGGAGGGTCAGGAACCGCCGCCACCGCCGCAACCGGATCCGCCGCCACAGCCCGAGTGGCCGCCGCCGCAACCGGAGTGGCCGCCGTGGCCGCTATGCCCGCCGCCGGTCGAGTTGGCGGAGTCGTTGCCCCCCCAGTAGGGATTGGCGGCGCCCCAGGAGCTCGGTTCTCGTCGGCGCCGGGAGCTCGTGCGGTAGATCTGCCGGCCGATGATCAGGCACAGGATCACGGCGAGGACGCCCCAGAACACCCATATCACCATGCAGAAACGATAACCGCAGCTAGGTTCAGCGGATGCGGCTTGCTCGTTACCGCGGACGCGAGGTCGCGCGGATCAACCGTGCGGTGAGTCAACTTGAGGTGCCCCACGCGGTCTGGAAGACTTGTCCATGGCAGCCGCGCGAGCGTGTCGAACTCGGGCTGCGCCAATGGTTGCGGTGTGCGGGTGCGGCCCTGCGCGACCGTCAGGTGATCGGCATGCCATCGCGCGCCGTCGACGAGGCGTGGCACGGGCTCATCCTCTGCACCGCGCGCTACGCGCGTTTCTGCGACGCGGCCTACGGCCAGTTCCTGCACCACCACCCCGAGGGCGGCGCACCGAAGGAGGTCACCTCCGCAGCGGGCAGCATGGTTGATCAGTTCGGCCGGACGATCGTGGCTTGGTCGATGGTGGCGCAGCCGGGTGAGCCATGCGCGCTCTGGGACCTTGACCAACACGTCGGTGTCGAGCACCCGTGGGGCGTGCCGGCCGAGCAGGTGGGTGCCGTGCTCGCCGAAGTCGCTGCTCGCTGTGATCGGCCTAGCGCTGCGCAGTAGCGTGCCGTACCAGGACAAGACCGACGAGCGGCGCCTGCGCCTGGCCTACCAGGTAGCGGCCTTGATGGCCGAAGGCGACAGCGACGAGGTGGTGCAGAGCTGGTTCCAAGGGCTGAACCCGCAGCTGGAGGACCGCTTACCTGCCCGGCTCCTGCGAGAGGGCGACCTGGACGAGGTGGGCCTCCTCATCTTGGCTGCGGCGCGATCCTTCGTGGCCACCGGCTGACCAGCTGGTGACTGAACGAACCATCGCCACCTCGGCCGGGGACCTGGTCGTCGCGCTCGACCCCGGTCTGGTGGGCCGAGTCGGCCACGGGCCTGACCCGTGGACGTGGACGCCTTAGCAGTGCGCCAGTGATGCGGACCGCTTCTCTGGTCGCTGGGACGACCCCAGAGGCTCGTTCCGGACCGTCTACGCCGGCGCCGACCTGTTGGCGTGCCTGCTCCAGGTCCTCGGCCCCTTCCGGCCGACCCACTCCTCGACGAAGCCCTGGCCGGTGTCGTCGAGGACGAGGAAGACACCGCCGAGTACCCGAGCCGGCCCCCCGGGGTGGTGCCGTTCGCTTGCGGGTGATGTTTCTGCCCTCCGCCTTGCGCTACGGCCTGGCCGACCTCGACGCTGGCGCCCTGCGACTGTCCGCGCCGCGGGCGCTCACCCAGCAGATCGCCGCCTGGCTCTACGATTTCCACGACGGATCGCGTGGTCTCGTCGACGGTGTGCAGTTCGAGTCGCGGCACGGTGACCGCGTCGCGTCGTGGGCGGTCTTCGAGACACAGGTTCGAAACCCGTTGGGACTACCAACTGGCGAGCAAGTAGCACTAGTGCTAGCATGAAGAGATGACAACCGTGGGACTTCGCGAACTGCGGCAAGATGCGTCTGCGCTCGTGCGGCGAGTCGAGAGTGGCGAGGAGATCGAGATCACCGTTGCCGGTCGGCTTGCGGCACGCATGGTCCCTGCCGCCCCCAAACGGTGGCAGCGGTGGGATGACATCGCCGAGGTGTTCGCGGGCCGGCCCGATTCGGACTGGGAGCGGGACAGAGATGTCATCGACCAGTCGGTCGCCAACCCATGGGAGGGCCTCGGTTGAAGGCGATCCTCGACACCAGTGTGTTGATTGCCACCGAGGTGCCGCCGTTGGCCGGAGACCTCGCCATTAGTACCGCTGCCCTCGCCGAACTGCATTTCGGTGTGCT
>QHCF01000121.1 GCA_003244275.1 Acidimicrobiales bacterium | reverse complement strand
GCTCAACCAGGTGAACGCCAACGTCGTCGGCACGGTGCTGGGTGGGGTAAGCGGCTCGGATCTTTACGGATATGATCGCTACCAGGACGGCTACCTGTACGGCGCAGATCAGCAGGCCCCGGCCAGCGGAGATCTCCAGGCTGGCAGGGATTGGACAGCCTACGATGACTCAGGCAAGGCGGCCGCTGGCGCACGCTCTAGCAGGTCAGCCGCTAGCGCCTCCAGACCTACTCGCAGGTAGGACTTGGCGAGCCGACCGTCAGCCTGGTGAGAGCCGAGCCCCCCGGCTGGGTGACGCTGCGTCCTGACGACGTCGCCATACCAAGAAGCTCGCGCCTGTCGCGATAAGCAGCAGGGCCACTGCTACCAAGACGGCGACGTCCAAGCCGGTGAAGGCCAAGCCACCATGAGCGCCCCCCGGCGCGGGCGCAGCGGCCGCTGGAGCGGACGGCGCACCGGTGGCTGGGGTGATCGGTACGGTGGCGGCCGGGGCAGCGGTAACCGTGGTGGTCCCGGGATAGGGGTTGCCCTGAGCCAGGGCCGGGCTAGCCCCAGCCAAGAGGACCGTCAACAACATTGGGGCAAACAGGTAAAGAGCCGTCCGTCGTCTCATTAGACGATCCCCCTTTCGCCGAATGGCAATTGGAATCACTATAGCCCATCTTGCGCTGTTTCATCAGCGGCTCAGTCCCCAATGCAGATCCAGGGTGGAAGACCAGGGCGTGGTGAGCTGCGTCGCCCCAGCAACGGACCAACCTGGCGCATTGAGATGGACCACCAGATTCGCCGGGTAAAGGCGCGGTTGTGGGACCAGGCGCAATGTGAGCCGGTCATGACGCACTGCCCCGACCACAGTTGTCTGAAAGTGAACCGATCGCTGCTGGCCTGGGCCGACTGCGACTGGCGTCTGGTTGAGCCGGAGGCCCGACTCGGCCACGCTGGCCGCCTGAATCGACCCGGCGGGGCCCCACCAGTAGACCCGGGCCACGTAGTCCCCGGGCCGGAACGAGTTCACGTGGTCCGGGCCGAGTTGGTAGGAGGGGGTCTGCCCTGAGGGCGCGGCGTTGGTCAGGGTGACGGTTCCGCGGACCACCGCAGTACCGTGCGGATCGACACTCACGTCAAGGGCCACGCTGGACCGGACGTAGTAGTCGAGCTTGGTCGCGGTCGCATTCTCCGCCGCCACAGTGAAGGTCCGATCGGGCTCAATGGCCGCAGGGCTCCCGCTCACACCTGCCGCGTCAATGCTCGACTCGACCCGCGGATCGGCGCTCCACACCTGTAGATGTCGCCCATTGGCGGCTTGACCGATGGCCCGCGCCAGATCCAACGCGCTGAGGCCACCAGCCTCGATCCGCTTAGCGGTAGCGGCAGCGACGGCGCCAATCTCCTCGTGACGGCCCACTTGGCTGCCGGTGGGCTCTTGCTGGTAGAGGACGTGGAGCAGCACGTCGCCGGCATTGGCGGCGCTGACCGCCTGTGGGACCCCGGGCACCGACACGGGCCCGGTCACCGACAACAGGTCGGCCAGGGCTGGCACGTCGGCTCCTATTACGCCGTCGACATGCTGGCCAGTGGCCTGGGCGAACATGGCAGTCATGGCCTTGGCGCTCCAGGCGAAGTTGGCCGGCGCGTTCACCGACTGCCACACCTGAGTCGGCTCCAGAGCACCGAAGATGGCCTGGGTCCCGGCCGGTATCCCGATGGGCGCCGGCTTGCTCAGCTGGAGCTGGTCCACGTGGCCGGGTGCGCCCACCGAGATGCTTCCCGCCTGGAGATGCAGCACCACATAGGACAGGACCATTCCCTGGTCGCGCATCTCGGCGTTGTTCTCGCCTGCCACCAAGTAGTTGCGGGGCCCATCAGCGCCGAGGAACTGCGAAGCGGCACCCAGTGCTCGGCTGGCACCGGACAGTCTGAGGCTGGTGGATCCAGCCTCGGTGTTGAAGGTTCGCCGAGCCGCGCCAAGGATGCTCCAGAGACCTCCTGCCGGGCGGACGAGCGATCCCAGCCCATCGGCCGTCCGCTTGGACTGCTCCTGCAGAGAGGCAAGTCCGTTGAGGGGGATGTGGCCGGGCTGCAGCGGGCCGCCGAGATGGCTGACCGCGTCGATCAGGCCCCTGCCCAGCACGGTGGCCCGGGAAGCGTCCGACACCAGGCTGACCAGTCCAGCGCGCTGAGTGCTCAGTCCCGGTACCAGCCGGGCCATGTCGAGCGGGACCGACGACCGGATCTCGGCCTGGGCACTGGCCAGCTCGGTCCTTGCCCGGCTTAGCTCTCCAAGGGCGCCTGCTCGACCCGCGGGAGTCGACAGGCTCGGCTCGGCCGCCACCACCTGGGCTGTCAGCATGCGAGCAGAGTTGACCGAGGCGCGTACGTGCAGCAGCGTCCTGACTGCCGCTGCCCCGATGACGGCCAGGACAGCGCCTAACACCACCAAGGCGACAGCGATGGCTACCCGACGTCGGCCCGGGCGGCGTCGGGAACGGGTTCGCTCCCATGACCGATTACTGCCCACCTGGCGGTTGGCGCCGACCGGCTGATGGCTCTCCGACGACCGGCCACCGGGCGGCCGGGAGCCACCGGGCGCCCGGGAGCCACCGTGGCGGCGACTACCAGGCGATCCAGTCCGTCGGAGCGACGATGGCTGACTCCCGTAAGCAGCTGAGTGGTGTCGATCATGGCCACCAGGCAAGCGCCGCTTCAACCGGCTCCTCCACCGGGACCGGCGCAGGGAGACCCAAGGGCGGGAGGGGGAAGGCCTCCTAGTCATCTGGACGGTTCCCCGACCCGGGGCGATCGACGAGAAAACGACCAGGAGCACATGGCGCCCGCATCCTAAAGGCTGCATCGGGCCGGTAGTCATTCGGCCAGGATGTGCACCAACCGATGAGCGGCCGCTAGCGTCACCACTCTGGCCCGATCACGGAACATGACTGTCCCAATCGCGTCCACTCCCCTCGACTGGGAGAGCCCGCCGGCAGAGCTCGAGGCAGCCGGGCGCTCCGGACGGTGGAGGCGCCCTTACGTTGGTCTCTTGGTCGCCGCTGACGCCATCGTCCTGGTCGGAGGTGGCCTGGTGGCTCAGCTGGTTCGCTTCGGATCAACCAGTACGCGCCTGTCCGGGACGGTCGCACATATCCCCTACCTGCTGGTATCCGCCCTGTTGGCCCCGCTGTGGATCCTGACGCTGGTCATGAGTGGCGTCTATGGCTCCGAGACACTGGGCGCCGGGACTGAGGAGTACCGACGCATCCTGGATGCCAGTGTTCGCTTCGTGGGGGGCATGGCGGTGCTGGCCTACCTTCTCCGTATCGACCTGTCACGGATCTTCCTCGCCCTGGTCGGCCCGCTGATCTTGGCCGTCACCCTCCTGGCCCACTGGGGAGCCCGACGCTGGCTGCATGCGTCCCGGGCCAAAGGCAGCTGCACCCAGCGGGCAATTGTCGTCGGCTCCCCCCAACAGTTGGCTGCCCTGGTTCGACACCTGCGTCGAGTGCCTTTCGCCGGCCTTGGTGTGATCGGGGCGTGCACCGGGGGCACCGAGCACGAGCTGGATATCGACGGGGAACCAGTTCCGGTGGTGGCCACGCCCTCGGAGCTGGTCCACTGGGCCCGCAGCGGCGGAGCCGACGCAGTCATCATCGCCGATGAAGCCGTCATTGGCCTAAACGCCGTTACCAGCTTCGCCTGGGAGCTCGAAGGCAGCGGAGTCGACCTCCTGGTCGCACCCAGCGTCACTGGCTTGGCCGGCCCTCACGTGGTCGTCCGCCCGGTCGGCGGCCTGCCGCTCTTGCACGTGGAGGAGCCACAGCTGAGCGGCTCGGCCAGGGTCACCAAGCAGTTGATAGAGGGACTGCTGGCCACCACCCTCCTGGTCATCTTGTCGCCGGGCCTGGCCCTCATCGCCTTGGCAGTCAAGGTTTCCAGCCCCGGTCCCGTCTTTTTCCACCAGGTCAGGGTGGGTCGGGGTGGGCAACCCTTCGTGATGCGAAAATTCAGGACCATGACCGTGGGGGCGGAGGACCATCGGGCCACTGTCCAACATCTCAACGAGCTCGATGGGCCACTGTTCAAGATTCGCCGGGACCCGAGGGTGACATCGCTCGGGCGCTGGCTGCGGCGCTTCTCTCTCGATGAGCTTCCCCAACTCTTCCACGTGGTGCAAGGTCACATGTCAATCGTCGGGCCCCGCCCGCCCCTACCCAGCGAGGTCGCCCAGTACACGGCCGAAGCCCACCGGCGCCTGCTGGTTCGCCCGGGCATCACCGGGCTCTGGCAGGTCAGCGGTAGAAGCGAGCTGCCGTGGCTGGAAGCGGTGCGCCTCGACCTGTACTACGTCGAGAACTGGTCTGTGGGCCTTGACCTGGTGATCCTGGCCAAGACACTGACCGCCATCATCCGGGGCAGAGGGGCATACTGACTCAACGGTGGCTCAATCGCCGTGGTCCGGCTCACCCAAGATGCCGATGGCTCGCTCCACCGCCCGGCGGGCCCGGGTCAGGCGCCGCTCGTCGATCGGCAGCTCGGTCCCTCCGGCGTCGATCGAGTCCCGCAGGCGCTGGATGGCCAGGTCGGCCAGCTCCTCGGAGATCCCCTCCAGACGCCGGCGGATGTCCTCCGGCTCACCGGCCACCGCCGCTCCCCCGCCCAGTAGCTTCGGGCCGCCACCCGTCGGGTCGCCCAGGCGCCAGTGCCCAGTCGACCAGCTCGAGCGGGTGGCGGACGTCCAGGCCGGCCGCCCCCAGGTACATGGCGCACCCCGGGTTGGCGCTGGCCACCACCGGCGCCCCGGTACGGGCTACCGCCTCCACCTTGCGAGACCGGATCTTCCCAGCCAGCTCCGGCTGCATGACCGCGTAAGCGCCCCCAGCCCCGCAGCACATCCCCTCGTCGTCCAGCTCCACCACGTCGGCATAGGGCGACAGCACCGTGCGCACGTGCTCATGGGCCCCCTGCACATGGCGCAGGTGGCAGGGGTCCTGCACCGCCACCGGCCCCCCGGCCCCAGCAACCAGGAGCCGCCGGGGGACGGGCAGGCGGTCCAGGCGGGGCGCCAGCCACTCGTGCACGTCCATCACCCGAGCTGCGAAGGCCTCCCCCTCGGCCGCACCCAGTAACCGCCCGTAGTCCTTCATGGCCGCCCCGCAACCGGCCGAGTCCACCACCACGGGGGCATCCCCTGGCATGGAGGCCACCACCCGCCGGGCCAGGCGCCGGGCATCGGCGGCCAGACCACCGTGGACGTGCAGCGCCCCGCAGCAGTCCGACCCCGCCCCCGGCAGCGCCACCCCCGCCCCGGTCGCCTCCATCACCCGCTTGACGGCGGCATGCACCGGGCGCATCCAGGCGTCCATCACGCACCCGGTGAACAGCCAGGCGTCGGTCCCGCTGGCCCGCAACCGGGGCCGTCGCAACCCCAGGCGGGGCAGGCCCAGGCGACGGGGCACCACACCCACCCGCTGAGCCACGGCCAGGGCGCTGGAGCCAGCCAGCAGCAGGCGGTGGTGCCCCAGCCCGGCATAGGCCAGCCGCGGCCAGCGCCGCCCGTACCCGGCCTCGGCCAGGCTGGCCCGGGCCCCCTCCACCAGGTGGCCAAAGGGCACCGAAGACGGGCAGGCCACCTCGCAGGCCCGGCACTGCACGCAGCGATCCAGGAAGTCCACCAGTTCCGGCTCGGGCGGCCCATCTGTGGCATGGGTGACCCGCATGGCGGCGATGCGGCCCCGGGGCGACGCCGACTCCTCGCCGGTCACCCGGAAGGTCGGGCAGTGGGGCAGGCACAGCCCGCAGGATACGCAGGCGGCCAGCTCCTCCTCGTCTACCGCCAGCCTCATGGGCGCCGGCCCGGGTTGAACCGCCCGGTCGGGTCGAAGTTGGCCTTGATCCGCCGGTTCAGCTCCCTCGTCGCCTGGTCCTCTTGGCGAAAAGGAGCCTCTCCGCCCACATGTACGATGCCCACTCCCATCTCGGCGACGAACGAGCCGGGCTCCCTCTCGGAGATCAGGCCGGGGAGGGCCGACGGTCGCAGGCTCAGCCGCGACCCGCTGGGCCGCGGTGGTGGCCCCTCCACCTCACTGAACCCCGAGCCCAGCAGGGTCGACTCGGCCCGCACGTCAGCCGGCTGACCCTCCAGCAGCACCCAGGCGGTAGCCCCATCCCACAGGATCGAGGACGGCCGCAGCAAGCGGTGGCGCAAATTCGCCGCCTCATCCGGACCGGCCTCCCCCCGCAACCAGCGAGCGACCGGGGGGATGGGGTGAGCCCGAAGCACCACCTCGGCCAGGATCCCCAGGGTCCCAAGAGAGCCAACCAGCAGCCGGCACAGGTCGAAACCACTCACGTTCTTCACCACCGGCCCACCGGCCTTGACCAGTCGCCCCTCGGCATTGACGAACCGGGCCTCCAGCAGGGTGTCGCGAACCGGTCCCCACCGCAGCCGGCGCAAACCGCTGTGGCCCACGGCCAGCACCCCTCCCACCGTGGCCTCCTGGGGTCGGGCCGGGTCCAGGGCCACCATCTGGCCGCCCTCGGCCAGCGCGTCGGCCAGCTCGGCCACCGTGGTCCCGGCCCTCACCCGCACGATCATCTCGGCCGGCTGGTGCTCGACCACTCCGGCCGGCGCCCGCACCTCCCGAGCTTGCGGGTCAGGAGGCCCTCCCACCTCCCACTGGGTGCGCCCGCCCACCGGGACCACTGGGCCGCTCTGCCCCACCTCGGCGGCCAAGGCAGACAGGGCGGGAGCGGCGGGAGTCGGGGTGGCCCGGGCCTGCGCCGACGGCGCCCCCCGGGTGACAGCCATCACACCCAGGCCCCGGCCGGGACGGATTGCAGGTCACCACAGCGCGATCCGGAGGGGAGGACCTTGTGAGGGTTGCAGGTATTTTTCGGATCAAAAGCCAGACGCAGGTGGGACTGAGCGTCCAGGTCGTCGTCAGAGAAGATCAGGCCCATGTGGTCCCGCTTCTCCAGGCCGATCCCGTGCTCGCCGGACAGGACGCCGCCCACCGCCACGCACGCCTCGATGATCTCGCGGCCGGCGGCGGCGACCCGTTCCATCGCGCCGGGGTGGCGCTTGTCGAACACCAGGAGTGGGTGGAGGTTGCCGTCGCCGGCATGGAACACGTTGGCCACCTTGAGCTCGTACTCGGCGGCGAGGCGGTCGATCTCGGCGAGCACCTCGACCAGCCGCGTGCGCGGGATCACCCCGTCCTG